>MVRN01000128.1 GCA_002067965.1 Pelotomaculum sp. PtaU1.Bin035 | reverse complement strand
CAATGCCCGTGCCGAAGATGTATTTGGTGAGGAAGGAAAACTCGGCCATCTCGGTGTAGAGGGCGTCCACAAGCTCCCGGTCGCTCATGCCGCTCACGGCGATGCGGTGGTCATGGATGTATTTGGTGATGTACCGTTTGACCTTGGTTTTGACCTCGTCTTTGCCGCCCTCGATGATAAGGGTGGAATACTTGGAAGAGATGTGCTCCTGCACCTCCCGCAGCACAGCCCCAAAATCCTTGGAGTTGTCATCGGGGGCGAAAAACAGGCTGTGGTTGTCCGTCATATCCGCGGCCCGGAGGGGGTAAGGCGCTTGAGTGCTTTCGAGCCCCGGACTGCCGCTGTTATTTGGTCTGCTCTTTTTACTCATACGCCGAACACCTCCCGGCTGATCTTCTCAATCTCCCTGCGAAAACCCCGGCTGTCCTTCAGGGCCAGATCCCGGAAGAGATCCCCGGCCAGGGCCTGGTTTTCCACCTCGTCGGAGTGGGGTATTTTGAACGCCACATTGCCCAGCACCTGCTCGATATGCTCGCTGGCCTCCTGGGGCTTTATGTTGCTGGCCACTTTATACTGCTTGTCGGCGTCCCATTTGTTGTCCCTTAAGAGGGGGAGCTGGCTTGACAGGTAGCTGATGGATTTCAGGTCGCAGTTCACCAGCCGCAGCACCGAGTCGGCTTCCATCAAAGCAACGGCGGAGAGGATGTCTGTGGCGATGACGCTACCGCAGTCGATGATGACATAGGGCGCGATATTGCGTAGATGGTCGATCAGCTCAACCGCCAGTTCCGCGGTGTACGGCGGATAGGTGAACACGTTCTCTCCTTTCAGCATGCCGATTAAGAGCAGGTGGCGGCAGCGTTTGTGGGTGACGCAGTTCTGCTTGATGAGGGTGTCCGTGATATGGGTGGCCGCCAGGATACTGCCCAGGGACTTCTCGCATTCCAGGTCGGAGGGCGGGCAGACGCAGGGCAGCGTGGGGGCGGTCATATCGCATAACAGCAGCGCCACGTTGCGCTTTTTGTCCGCCAGATGCTTGGCCAGTTTGACACTTACGGTGGTTTTCCCCGAGCCGGGGCTGCCCCATACGGCCAGCACCTGCACATCCTTCTCCGCCTCCGGGGCCTCCGGCTGGTTTCCGGTGTTTCGGGAGAAGATGCTCCCTTTCAAAAAATTAAGCATCTATTCGCCCTTCCTTTCGGACGGGGATGATGTTTGCGGCGCGGCGGCCCCGGTGTTTTCGGCAGCCGCCGTCTTGTCTTCCGCCATATTCTCCACCGGAGCCGGATACAGGACTTCCAGCGCCTTGTCCTGGCTGGCGATGAATTTGGCGGCGTTTTCCCGGCTGCCCCGGTACACCAGGGACAGGTGCAGCCTGCCGTCCGCTTCCAGCTCGGCGAGGATTTTCGCCTGCTCCGGCGTTACCAGGAGGGTGACGGTGCTGGGAAGCTGCTTCTCATCATCTTCCGGCTGCCCGGTGTCGGTGTCGTGGCCGCTGCTGGCGGTGACGCCGATGACCTCCACATACTGCAGCTCCGCAGGGATGACGGTGGCTCCCATCTTCCGGTAATCCGGCGCGATGACCGAGACGATGTCCCCGGAGATCAGCTTGCCGGACAGGCCGTTGGCGAAGTTCTTAATGGTAACCGACAGGGCCTGTTTTGTTCCGGTCAGATTATACAGGTAGGCGTTTTCCGCCCCGGGCGAGTCGGATAGCTTAGTGTTTAAGATGTAGTCGCCCGCCGCCAGGTCCGCCTTGGCGTATTTGCCCAGGGCGGCCTCCAGGTTTTTAACCACGTTGCCGGGCAGGTTGTAGCCGCCGACCTCCACGGTTTTCACCATGTCCTTGGTGATCTGCTCCCTGGCTTTGATATCTTTGGTGACGCGGACAATATCCGCCTTTTTGGCAAGGCTGGCGTTAAAGAGAGGCGTGACCGCAAAGCAGATGATCAGCGACAGCGCGATGCAGAGCACGCCGAGCACGGTGCGGTTTTTCAGAAAGCTCATAGGGTGGTTCCTCCTTAAAGTATGAAATAGGCGGCGAGGCAGCCGATAGATAAAAAGGGCGCCAGGGGGAACGCCCCGGGGCAGTCCCCCCTGCGCAGCTTTTGCGCGATGCGATAACCGGCGTAAAAAAGAAGCAGGGCGGCAAGCCCCATCACCATGGCCGCCATGCCTCCCTTGAAGCCGAGGACGATGCCCGCCGCCGCCATCAGCTTGATGTCGCCCCCGCCCATGCCGCCCCATAAAAGGGAGGCCATCAGGAGCGGCAGGGCGGTCAATATACCCAGCAGCTTCACCGGCTCGAAGAGGATGCAGCCTGTCAGGGCAATGGCCAGGCAGACGGGGTCGGGGATGATCCTTTTCCTGATGTCGAAGAGGGACGCCGCCAAAAGCAGAACAATAAAAATGCCGCCCTTTAGCAGGAGCGGCAGATTGCCCGCGTGGCTGAAATCAATTCCCATAGTTGAACATTTCCTCAATGCGCTCGGTCAGGGTGGGCAGCACCGTCTCGCCGAACAGGGTGTACAGCCCGGCCAGCAAAAGGGCGCCGATGACCACCGCGATTAAGATGCGGATGGCCGAGTCGACAAAATTTTCGCCGCGCTCAGACCGCAGCAAAGCCCTGGCCGTCAAAGCTTTGCCGGTGATGTGATCCTTTAGCCTGGTTGCGAGTTTTCTCATTTCGCTTTACCTCCAAATTGATATTTTCGTTGGGATTTCCACGTTACATACCGCCCATGCGGATGGTATCGCTCTGCTCCGGCGTTTCTTCCAAAGCGGGCGGCGCGGCCGCCGCGCTTTGCTCAAGGGGTTTTTCTTGGGACGGTTTTTCTTCCCGCCTGCTCCGCTGCTGCTTATAGGTGAAGGGGGGCGGAATGCCTTCCAGGTCTTTGCGCCGCTTGACCTTGTACCTTTCCGTGTCCTCCTTGTACAGGTAATACCAATCCTCGTCATAGCTGTACACGCCCGCCACGCCGGTGGCCATTCCGTCCCTGTAAAGCAGTTGATACTTGAAAAGGGGGTTGGGATCGCAGGCAATCCTGATCAGGTCAAGTTCCAACTCCACTACTTTCGTGTTGACCACCTCCATATGGGCGAAAAAAAACACCGGTGGTTTAGACCGGTGTTAACAACTGCCGCCAAATCCTATCCGGTTTTGTATTCCTCCGCTTCATCCACATGGAGAAAACCCTGGGCCGCGGCTTCAACAATTCCCGAAGCCAGAAGGGATACAATCGTATTTCCTTTGCGCAAAAACCCGTCACGCGTTGCGTAGTTTTCGGGAAGCTTCACGTTGGGAAGACGGGAGTAAAGGGCTTGACCGGGGCACTGGGGTGTTGCGCTTTGTTCTTTGCTCATGGGCATCATCTCCATAAATTATTTTAGGGAATTATCTTTCTTTGCTTATTCCATTCGCAGGCCGGGGGCCTGCTCCGGCGCATCGGAGGGGGCCTGGACCGCTTCTTTCCGCTGGTTCATGTTCAGCGCCTGCTGGTAGGCGTTGATGACCGCGTCGTTGAGCTGCCGCCTGAACTCCTTGGTCACGGGAAAGCAGATGTCCCTGTATTCCCCGTTTCCCGCCTTGTAGCTGGGCATGGCGGCGAACAGTCCCATGCCGCCGTCCATGACTTTCACGTTGCGGATAGCGAAGCAGCCGTTCAAGTTGACCGAGGCGATGGCGCGGATCGCGCCCTCCGGCCGGATGGAGCCGATCTTCACGTCCACCTTCATGGGCAGGGCCTGCTCCGTGCTTTCCAAAGGGGCGGCCTGGGTGTTTTCTGTTTTCTTCATAGTCTTTTTCCTCTTGCTTGTTTTTAGGATGCCAGGAGGCGGCCGGGAATGGCCGCCTCCTGGCTACAGGGTCATGATCTGGTCATGCTCTTGCTCCGGAGCCTGGAAGGCAACCTCCTTAAAGCCAAAGCGGTCGACATAGTGGAAGGAGCTGCCGTTTTGGTCATACAGCTCGATGACGTCGGACATGGAGAGGCTGTGGCCTTGATAGCCGGGGGGATGGTCGAGGTTGAATTTTTCATAGATGGCCTCAAGATCGTTGGTTTCAAGCTCCCCGTCATAGACCACCTGGTAGTTTTCCGGGTTTACTTCGCCGAAGCGTTCCAGCAGCTCATCGTAGCTGATGAATTTCATCATGACGTCCACATCGGGTCTTAACTGGTGGATGCGGCAGTTCTTCAGGCGGGGCGCGCCGCCCTCCGGGTCAGGGCTGCCGCCGGCCAGCCGGTCAAACACGCCGTTTGTCCACTGGATTTCCAGGCCCTCCTTTTCCGTGAGGTAATCCTTTAATTCCTCGCATTGAAACATGGGGTCGACGATGGCCCTGCCGTTTTCGATATAGCCGGCGGTGTTGCCGTAGAAGAGGACGCGCTGGTTTTTGATACTGACGCCACTCATTGAAGATCCCTCCCTTCATCAGCGTATTGCCGGCCCTATTCGAAGTAATAGGTGACTGAATAGGTGATGTTGCTCTTGTTGTACATGCAGTCGTGGTTGGTGTAATAGTAAAACTCCAACTGTGAATAGACGCCCGGTGTCAGGGAGCGGCTGAAGGTGATGCCGTTGCTGGTCGTGCCGTAGTCGAGCTGATCCCACTGGCCGGTCTTGACGTTATATCCCCGCACCCGGCCGAAGTCGCTGCCGGAGTGCCCGCTTACCGGCGGCACGGTGAAGGTGTACTCGGTGATGGTGGCGCCCGCGATGCCTTGCTCCAGGATCACCGACTCGGGGCCGGTCAGGGTCATGCCGCCGCCGCTGTTGGCGTCGGCTACAAAGAAGACGATGGCCGCCCAGGGGGATTCCGCTCCCGTCGCGTCCACCGCTTTCACCCGGACCGTGTTCTTGCCCAGGGGATAGGTGGAGGTTTGGGCCGGTCTGCCCTCCCACACGTAGGTTACGGCGTCACCGTCGGGATCACTTGACGACGCGGTGATGGTGACGGCGGTTCCAGGAGCGACGCTGTTGCCGGTCGGCGTTCTGGTGATGATCGGCGTGGCTGGCGCCGAGTTGGCCACGGTGAAGCTGATTGTCGTCCAGTCGGAGTACAGGCCGTAGGCGTCCTTGGCCCTGACCTTGACGGTATGGGAGCCCACCGCGTAGTAGCCGTCGGCGCTCTGGCCGGAGTATTCGTAGGTTACCGCGTCCCCGTCGGGGTCGGTGGCGGATACGGTAAAGTTGACCAGCAGCTTTCCGTTCTTGGCGGTTCTGGTTACCGTCGCGCCGGCGGCTGGCTTGTTCGGCGCGGTGTTGGTAACAGTGATGCTTTCCGAATGCGTGAACGTCCGGCCCGCATCATCGGTGACGCTGGCCGTCAGGGTATAGGTCCCGGTGGCGCCGATGGATATGCCGCCCCCGCCGTTGGTGAGGGTTCCGGTATAACTTGCCGCGCCGCCGCCCTGGGTCAGCGACCAGACAATGCTCTTGCCCTCCAGGCCGGAGACGTTCCCCATGGTAACAGTGAAGCCCGCGCCGACATGCACGGAGGAGGGAAGGCTAAAGGGGAACTGCGCAATGGGTTTTATGATTGTGGTAGCGGAAGTAAAGGTGAATTCGCGGCCCTTTTCATCGGTGGCGGTGGCCGTGAGCCTTGCCGTGATGGTCTTGTCCGTGCTGATGCGCAGCTCGCCGCCGCTATCCCCGATGGTGCCGGCGGCGTACTGGGTGTAAGGCGCCGCCGCGCCTCCGTCTATCGAAATATGCCAGGCCAGGTTCAATCCGGCCAGTTCGTTGCCCGTAACCGTGACCGGCAGGGCTTCTCCGCTGTACGTGAACTGCGGCAGGCTGATTTGCATCTCGGGTATGGGATAGACGGCAGCGGCTTCGCTTTGGGAGAAAGTCCTCCCCAAGGCGTCCGTCATGATAACGGTCAGCACATAGTCGCCCTTTGTTTTAAAAGCAATACTGCCCCCGGTATTGGAAAGGCTGCCGTCGGCGTACTCGGTGTACGTTTTAGCCTCACCGCCGTCTTTGGAAATGGTCCATTGAGCGGTGAGGTTTTCAAGCCCAGTTCCGCTCACCGACACGGAGGCTGCCTCTCCCGCATAGCCAACCTGCGGCAGCGTTAGCTGGATTTCCGGTATGGGGTAGATGGTGATTGCCTCACTCTTGACAAAGCTCCTGCCCAGGGCGTCGGTCATGGTGACCGTGAGGAGATAGCCGCCCTTGGATCTGAAGGCAATGCCGCCGCCCTCGTTATTCAGGCTACCGGTGGCATACTCGGTGTAGGCCTTGGCCTCACCGTTATCTTTGGAAACTGTCCACGAGGCGGTGAGGTTCTCAAGCTCAGTTCCGCTGATGGACACCAGGGCTGCCTCTCCCGCGTACCCAACCTGTGGCAGCGTTAGCTGGATTTGCGGTAAGGGGTAGACGGTAATTGGTTTGCTTTGGGAAAAGGTTCTGCCCAGGGCGTCCGTCATGGTAACGGTCAGCACATAATCGCCCTTGGCTTTAAAGGCAATGCTTCCTCCAGTATTGGAGAGGCTCCCGTCGGCGTACTCGGTGTACGGCATATCAGCTTCGCCCTTCGCCGACAGGGTCCAGTCCGCGGTCAGGTTTTCCAGGTTGCTTCCGCTGACGGCCGCTGTGGCGGCTTCTCCCGCATACGCGGTCCGCGGCAGGGCCAACTGGAATTCCGGTATGGGATAGACCGCGACGGAATCCGTATGGGAGAAGGTTCTGCCCAGGGCGTCGGTCATCGAGGCGGTCAGGGTGTATTGGCCCTGCCCGGTGAAGCGGATTTTTCCTCCCTGGGCGTTGAGGGAACCTTCCACACAACTGACCAACGGTACGGCTTTTCCGTCCTTGGTGACGCTCCACTCCGTTGGCAGGACGGCGATGTTGCCGGTGGTCCGAAGGTCAATGGTCCGGTCGGGATAGGTCGCCTCCGGCAAGTCGAAGCGGATGTTCAGCACCGGATGCACCTCGGTCTTGCTCCCATTCTCGAAGAGGAACACCCGCCCGGTGGCGTCTGTTGTCCGCGCCACCAGCTCGTAAACACCGGCGTGTTTGAAGCGGATGGCGCCGCCGTCACTGTCCAGCCTGCCGTCAATGTATGTGTCCCAATCCTGAAAGCCGTAGGTGTTGTCCACCAGCCACTCCACGGTTAAGCCATCCATCTCCCCGGCGGTGGCTGCGACAGGTATGTTGGTGTCGGTATGCGCCGTGGCCGGCAAACTGAATGTTAACTCTGGAACGGGATAGACGGTCACCGGCGAGGTGTAGCCGTAGGTTCGGCCCGCCGGGTCGGTAAAGGCGGCGGCCAGGACGTATTCTCCTTTATCCTTGAAGCGGATGCCGCCGCCGTCGTTGGTCAATGTCCCCTCAACATAGTCGCCCAGGGTGACCGGCGCGCCGTTTCGGGTCAGCGTCCAGGCCGCCGTGGCGGCGTCGATGTTGGCAAAGCTGGCTTCCACAGCCACAGTCCTGTCCGTGTGGGTTATTTCCGGCAGATAAAAACCGGCTGTGCCGACGGGGTACACCGTGATCGAGGCCGTGGCTGCAAACTCCCTGCCGGTGGCGTCGGCAACCGTGGCGGTCAAGGCGTACACGCCTTTTTCCCTGAAACGGATGGCGCCGCCGCTGTTTGACAGCTGGCCCTCCACATATTCGGGGAGGGAAACCGCCTCGGCGTTCCGGGTCAGGCTCCAATTTACGGTCAGCCCGTCCATTTCCATCAGGGTGGTGACAAGGTCGATAGCGGTGTCGGTGTGCGTCATGGCGGGAAGCTCAAAAGCCACGCCCGCCACCGGATAGACCGTGACGGCCTGGCTGTGGGTGAAGCTCCTGCCGGTGGCGTCGGTGACCGTGGCGGTGATTACATAGCCCCCTTTTTCCTTGAAAGCAATGGAGCCGCCGCCGTTTCCCAGGCTGCCGTCAATGGCGGTGTCCCAGGCCACGGCCTCGCCGTCCTTTACGACCGACCACTGGATATCAAACTCACCAGGCTCGGCAGCGGTTGCAACAGTGACCGTCTTGTCCGTATGGGTATACTCCGGCAGTTCAAAGCCCGCGTCTATCACCGGGTAGACTGTGATGCTTGCCGCATGGGTGGTTTCCCTGCCACCGTAGTTGACGGCGGTGGCAGTCAGGGTGTAGCTGCCGCTTTTTTTGAAGACAATGGTGCCGCCCTCGCTGCCCAGGGAGCCGTCTGCCGCCTCTCCGAGGTCAATGGGCAGCATCCCGCCGCCGGGGGATTCTTTCGCCAGCGACCAGCGGAGGGATTGGGTGTTCTTGAGGGTGGGTATGATGCTGATGCTGGTATCGGTATGGGCCACAGCCGGCAGTTCAAAGGCCACCTGCGCCAGTGGGTAGCCGGCGGAACCGCCGCCCGAACTGCTGGGAGGCTGTTTCTTTTCCGCTTCTTTCTTAATTGTCTCCAGAGCCTTATCCTGGCGCACCAGCAAGGCGAAGGCCTCGGCCCTGGTGGTTTTGCCTTCAGGGCGGATGGTGTTGTCGGGATAGCCTTTGACCAGGTCGTACTGGACTGAGATGTTGATATACCCCTTGTCGGAGCTTTTGATGGCGTTGTCATCCTTGAAATCGGTATGGGCCACGGGTATTTTGGCCTTCTCGCCCTGGCCGATGCTCCTGACCAGTATCCGGATGATTTCAACGCGGGTGATCGGTTCATTTGGTTTTAGGCTGCCGCCATAATCCGCCGGGTCGAGAAAGCCTTTGCCTGCCAGCACCTGGATGTTTTGCTCCGACCAGTGACCGGCAATGTCGTCAAAAGCGGGCGGCCCTTTCTCCGCCGCTTTCGTGTCTAGCGCCAGGTTCCTCACCAGCAGGGCGATGAATTCGCCTCTGGTGATGGTGGCGTCCGGCCTGACCGTTCCGTCAGGGTAGCCCTTGATCACGCCTTTGCCCGCCAGCTCGGTGATGGTCTGTTCCGCCCAGTGTCCGTTGATGTCCGAGAACAGGGCGGCGGCCGCGGGGTATGTGCCGCCGCAGAGCAGCAAGGACAAAACCAGGACAAGGGCGTAGATTTTCTTGCCTTTCTGTTTCAAGGGTTTTCATTCCTTTCCGTTATTTTTTATGGACATGCAAAGAGCCGGAGAGTGCGCTATCACGCCCTTTCCGGCTCTGTTCCATACCGTTAACATCTTTATCTTCCTCACAGGTTCATGTTCTGGCCGCCAGGCTCCCGCCCCTGGCAAAAATCCTGGAGGACTTTCGGGGAGGGATGGATGATTTCGCCGTTTACCATCTCCAACACGCAGAAGTCGTCGCGGTCGCAGATCATCACCTGGTGCTGGTAGTCCTTTTGCATCTCGATGTAGTCCTTGACCTCCTTTTCGCCGCAGAGCCACACGCCAGCGGCGTATCTGCCGTCCGGCAGGAAGCTGTACCCGCTGTACTTGGGCTCACGCTCTTTTAAATCAAGGGTGCCGCGGGGCCGGATTTGCGACAGGTGCAGCCTGGCGGTGTCGGGCAAAAGCTCTGGCTTCAAGATGCCCATGACATCGCCGCGGTTCCAGCGTGCCCGCTCGCCGTTAGCCAGGGAAACCGTAAAGACGGAGCGGCCGATGGGGTTGGGCCTGCTGCCGCCGCCCCCTTCGCAAAAGTACAGTTGATGCTCGCCGTCCCGGTACTCCGGCGGCAGGGAGGACGGCTTTAAGGCGACGACCCTGCCCGCGATGGACATAGTACGGCCGGTTTCAATGCAGTCCTCCGGGGTGAAGATTTTTTTATCTGTCACCAGAAACGCCTCCTTACTCCTTGCTGTTTTCTTTGATGAGGGCGATGAGCCGCGCCGCGAGGGAAATGAGGGTTTGCTTTTCCATGGTCCTGACGGCGAGAACACATAAGCCTCCACCGCCTGCGGGGACTGGTCGCCCACCTCGATCAGGTCAACTTTTTTGGCGGTGACAACACCCTTTTGCACGCCGAGCTTGATGATGTCGCCCCGGCTCATCCCGGCGGCGGCGCGGAGCTGCCGGGGAATGAGGACGCGGCCTTTATCATCCAGCACTTTATAGATACCTTTACCGGACATCCATAGCACCCCCGTTTCTCATGACCTCCCGGACGGTGTCGGGATGGATGCCTAGGTCGTTAAACAGCTCCCGCAGCTCATCAGGCAGGCTGTCCAAGAGATCAGCCTCCAAAATGACGACGGCGCCCTTGGCGCAGACGATTTCCAGGTCGCTGTCCACGGGGATTTCCGCCGCCGCCAGCAGTTCATGGGGCAGGGTGAGTTCCGCATCCCCGTCGTCCTGGAGGGCGGCGACGCCGTCCGTGGTCAGGACAAATTCCTTGAAGGTGTTGCGGATGGATTCATTGGTGCCGCTGATGTAGGCGAGCTTTACCGGGTCGCCGGAGACCAGCCCCATGTCTTTTAGAAGCTGGGCGGGGATGGTAAGCTGTCCCTGCCCGTCCACAACACTTTGCATTTCAATCATTTTCATAAACCGTTTTCTCCTTGAAGCCCCCGTTAAATGTTAAGGGGGCGGTCACTTCATTTTTACTTGTTTCGCTTACATGGTTTGGCTCATATAGGGTTTCATCTCACTTTTCACCCTGTCAGCAAGCAGGATCAGGCTTTTCACATCCCGCCCTACCAGATCCTCAAGCGCCAGTCCGTAGTTTTTTATCTCGTCCGCCGATAGATCTTCCAATTTTTTATCTAAGGCGCGGAGGTCGCCCAAGGTTTCACCCTTTAGCAGCTTGCCGCTGATGCTTGCCCTGGGATAGCTGTACTCAACAGCTATTTTCCTGGCGATGAGCTGTTGATGTTTGTTGAGCTTCTTAAGCACTTCTTCCGCCTGCTCATCGTGATTGGGAATTTGTAAGGACAGAGGACGTATCCACAGCGGGGTTTCAGTCATGCTGTAAACCTTTACTTTAATCATTTCTGCCTCCTTGTCTATGGTTTTTCAGATGGTTTATGATGGTTCTTCGCTCCATAAAGTTTTCTCATCCAGATCAAAGAGCCTAATCTGCTTTGGCCTATCCCTAATGCGCTCCGCGGTGTCGTAGTTGGAGATGAAGACTTCGGGATATTCACAGCCGTTGTCATACCTTTGGGCCAGGTTGTTGATGCGGCTCACGGCTTCGATTTGATAGTCCCGGTACAGTTCCCGGATGTATTCACAGTCGTTGTAGGAGAGCAGCCATCTGCCCTGGCAGCCGGCCAGCGTGTCCCGCAGCCGCACATGATCCTCCCGGCGGAATTCCACCGCGTAGTGGCCTTCGGTCTGGTAATATGGCGGGTCGCAGTAAAAAAAGGCGTTGTCCCGGTCGTACTGACGGATCAACGCCTCAAAGTCCTTGTTCTCGATCACCGTGTCTTTGAGCCTGCGGCTCCCCGACCAGATGAGGTGGAAAGTCTTTCGTATGTCAAAGGGTTGGCAGCTATAGGACGTGCAGCCGCTGCCGTAGCTGTAGCGAATGAGCTTGAAAAACGCGGCGGCCCGCTTGACGTCGTTCATGGCGGCGTTCTCGACGAGGATGGACTTGATTTCCTCAAACTGCGGCGGGGACAGGCAGTTCTGGGCCAGCTCCAGTTCCTCCGGCAGGTATTCGCTGGTGAATTCTTCTTTCTCCAGGTATTTTTTCAGGATATTGAATTCGTCCCTGCCGTTCAGCGGCAGGAAATTCAGTTCCTTTAACAGGGCGAGCGGCCTTTCCTTGGTGCAGCGGAACAGGTTGGCAAGGTCGGCGTTGAAGTCGTTGTAGACCTCCATGGCGGTGTCGGGCGGCTTTCCGAACAGCACCCAGCCGCCGCCGCCGAAGACCTCGATGTACCGCCCGATCTCTTTGGGCATCCGCTGATAGATAAGAGAGCGCAGGGCCTTTTTCCCGCCGACCCAACTGATAATGCTGTTCACTTCAAAATCACCTCCCCGGCCTGCCGAACCTGTCCATGTTGGTGCGCAGGCAGGTTCCGTCCGGGTCCCAGCAGATAAAGCCGACGCCGGGATAGGGGCAGCCTTTGCACTGGCTGGTGTCTTTGGGGAGGGGGACGGTATAGATTCTTCTCGGCGGTCCGTGATCGGCGCTTTCTTTTTTGTTCCCTGGTTTTACGTCTGTGTCCATAGTTACGGCTCCTTTCCGGCAACAAAAAAAGACGCCGCCTCAGAAGGTAGCGCCTTATGCTCGTTTGCCTATATTGGTTTAGGGTTGATAATTGAGATTAAAAAGGGTTACAATCCTCCCATCGTTTGCGTATTGCCTCCGAGATCAGGCTTACTGTTTTGTTTCAATTCCCGCTCCGGTTTGATACAAAAGTTCTCACTGTTCCAGAAGCTGACGAATATTTCACCGTCCTTCGTTTTAATGGGACGCTGCTCGAACCCCTCACCCCAGCCGTCAGACAGTTGACCAGCGGCAAATTCAAGCAGTTTTTTTGTTTCCGCTCCGGTCAGCTCACCATAAACTTCCGCCACCAACGCGCCCCATAGCTTGCCGTTCCATTCCTCGACAGTCGGGTGAAGGCTGTAGATTTTTTCTGACAGCGCCCGGTCATCGTAGAAATATACCATCAGGCCACGGTCACCTTCGCTGGGCAGCTTTTCTTTTTCGATGGCGGCAAGGATTTCCTCCGTGTAGCACACCGCCTCCGATGGAGACAGTTCTTCAGGTATATCACCTGCGCCGCACTCGCCGTATTCATGGGAAGGGTATGTTGTAATCGACAGGGGACTGAAAAACTTGATGGTTTGCTTGATGCTTGACATTTGATTTCCTCCAATCGTTTGTGGTTTTTTCTTAAAAAGGGCATAAAAAAAGCGGTGGCATCTTATTCTAAAATGCCACCGCTAATTTTTGTTAATGGGGAGTCCTTATTAGGATCCACCGTATATTAAAAAAAATTCCGCTGTAAGCAACGATTTACCCAAAATAAAAAAACCTTAAAACCGGCCCAGAAGCAGAAACCAGACGACCGGAAACAGGGCAATGCCCAATGCTCCCAGCATTACGACAGCCGCTAGCAACGCAGTCGTACTCACTCTGCGTTCATTTATTGCCATATGAATCAGCAGTGCGGCGAAAACAGCTACAGGGGTCACAACGACGGAGCCAATCAACCAGCCTTCTTTCAGGCTCTCGATGGCTTCCGGCAGTGACAAAGCGATCGGTGCGGCGAGGCACACGTCCCCGAGGAGCCCACGCTTGTGCGACAGGGCAGCAATTGTACCAAGGATCGGGCTCGCGGGTACGGCGGCAACGAGCCAAGGTGCGGTTTGGCGCCATCCGTCAGCTAGGCTCACGGACTCGCGTAGCACGAACAGAAGGTGATACGATACGAGCCACGCAAGGAGGTAGGCGGCTACGGTCCCGGTCGCGACGAGGATCGCCTTGCGTGGTGTATGGGCTCCACGCGACGTAGAGACGGCAAGCAAGAAGCCGACCAAGACCCACGGGGCGGTTGAAGCCCCTAGATACATAAGAGCTCCTGAAATTTGCCTGAGGGACTGTGCCAAGACGCCCAAGATCGCCCCGGCGAGGGAGGCGTTGACCAACAGCCGACGCTTGTTTTGGCTTTTCTTAACATGCTGGGAAACTCCAAATGTAATTCCATTATTCATTTAGTAACACAATGAACCCCCTAATCTGCCCGATAGTTTAACAAGGAACAATATGCTGTGCATTAACTATCTAATGTGAACTATAAACTAACAATATCACAATTTAGAGGATTAATTCAAATGATAACTTATTTAGTCATGCATCTATGGAAAACGGGCTTTCTGAAATTGCTCTCAGAAAGCCCGCAAACCCTTGTATTTACTGGCTGAAATGGACCTGCATCTATTTCAACCTAAAATTCTGGTGGAGGCGGGGGGAATCGAACCCACCGTCCGGAAGACCGACCACAGGAGTTTCTCCGAGCGCAGGCTGTAGTTTAGGTTTTGCTCCGCGGGCGCTTACAGCCAAGCTCCGTTGGAACTATCTCGATGAGTCTTGCTTGAATCCTCCGAGAATTGGGTTCAAGCCAGCCCGTTTAGATGACCCCCTAGCCCGGGCCACGGGCCCAGCGCGGGTAGAAGGTTAACTGCAACTAAGCAGCTAAAGCGTATTCTTCGTTGGCAATTATAAGTTTTCCACCGTATTGCGGGCTGATGGAACCCCGGCTCGCTCCTCCTGCCACCGCTTCCCCCGTCGAAACCTTTACGCCCCCATAAATAAAATTTATTCCAAAGTGACAGTTATTTAACTTCATTTATTATTAATATACGCTAATACATCTTCGACTTTTCCTTCACCACGCGGTCCATTTCCCTTCGAGCGTCACGTGCCGCAATATCATCTCTCCGGTCATATAATTTCTTGCCTTTTGCTAGCGCCAACTCTATTTTGGCAATGCCCCTATTAAAATAAACCTTAAGTGGAATCAAGGCCAGACCTTTTTCTCTGGTCTTACCCAGTAGCCGCAAAATCTCAACCTTGTGCATTAACAATTTACGGGTGCGTTTGGGTTCATGGTTGAATTGATTGCCTTGACAGTAAGGGCTTATATGCATATTATACAACAAAAGCTCAGCATTTTCAACGCGGGCAAAACTATCCTGGAGGTTGGCCCGCCCGGCGCGAAGAGACTTTACTTCGGTTCCGGTCAACACCAGGCCGGCTTCAAAAGTCTCTATAATATGATATTCATGCCTAGCCTTCCTATTTTCTGTTATAGTTTTATAACTCATACAGTTCACCTAAAAGTTAAATAACCACCAGGAGCCGGTATAGTTGCTGCCGGCTCCTGGTGGCCCAAAGCCGTATCAAGCTCATTCAATATCAATGACCTGGGTTACTCTCTCCCAGCCTTGGGCAAACCATATTGTGAATGGCTCTCAAGTGTCTTAATTATAGCAGTCGGGTCTGGTTTGTCAAGCAAATATTAATGCGGGCGAATGATTTTTCGTTAAAACGGTTCATTAGAAAAAGGACATCTATCGCGGCCAAATTTTTTTCGGGCCTGATCAGGCGCCGGCGCAATTAGCCCGGTGACCGGTCGGTGGCAAAGAGAGCCTTTGCCCGTCAATGATTTGCATGTAATCCTTGTTGATCATTATGTACTTTCACTGTATAAACTACATCTTCCGTCAGGCCTGATTCCTTCAGTAACGCGGCGCCCTCAATACTGTGGCGGTCCGGATCGTCCTTGGTGCGGTTGCAATCATATCGTGGAGCCCAGGCAAGCCCCCATTTTTTTTCGTTTGCCGAAATGCCGGGCCAGACGGCGCATTACCGCCTCTACGGCGAGGGAATGGTTATACATATTTTATTTGTCAGGTTTTTTTCAACAACTACAGGGCTCTTGTTCTGTTCAAGCTTCAATACTCCCTCCGAACATATTTTCCGGATCTAATTTTAAAAACTTAGCCTTTGCCCGAGCCGCCACGGTACCGTCCGGCAGGATCAGCCTTCCCGCCATCTCAACCAGGCGTCCTCTGTCGGATACCAGGTTTCCTTCAATAGTTAGCTGCTTTCCTATCGGCACCGCTTTACTGTAACGAGTAGTTATTTCAGCAGTCATGGTTGTGATACCACGCACCCATAACCACTGGGCCATCACTTCGTCAAGCAGGGTGGCGACTAGCCCGCCGTGCAGCACCCCGCTCCAGCCCTGATGTTCAGGCCCGGCAAGGAAATATGTCCGGCAGATGTCGCCATCCTGTTCAAATTTCAACTTTAGTCCGACAGGGTTGCGTACGCTGCAGGCAAAGCACATGTTGTCTTCACACAGCAATTTAGCCATCGCTCCACTTTCTTTCCGTATATAAGATATAAATATAAGATATAAGCTTATATAAGCTATCTATAACTATTAATATAAACCAATTTTTTACTAATTTTCAACAGGCAAAAAAAAACCGGGTATAAACCCCGGTTTTTCTTTGCTATTTTAATGGAAAAGTACGGAACCGATAATCAGGGAGATGGTACCGGCAACCTTGATTAGCGGGTTCATAGCGGGACCGGAGGTGTCCTTGCAGGGGTCACCGACAGTATCGCCGATAACGGCAGCCTGGTGAACCGGGTTGGGTTTACCATCGATCTTCTTGCCGCCCAGATTGCCCGCCTCAATCCATTTCTTGGCGTTATCCCAGGCGCCGCCGGCATTGGCCAGGAACAGGGCCATCAAAACACCGGTGGCGGTCAAGCCGGCCAGATAACCAGCTAGTGACAGAGCGCCCAAACCAAAGCCCACGATCAAGGGCATAATCACCGCGACCAAGCCGGGGAAGATCATCTTGCTGATCGCAGCGCCGGTGGCGATACTTACGCAACGTGCATAATCCGGCTTGCCCGTGCCTTCCATGATGCCGGGAATCTCACGGAACTGGCGGCGCACTTCGTTAACCATACCAAAGGCAGCCTCACCAACGGCACGCATGGTGGAAGCGCCAACCAGGAAAGGAACCGCGGCGCCGATTAAAAGGCCTATCAAAACTTTCGGGTCATTCAGGTTGATTGCCAGGTGACCGTTAACCAATAGGTGCTGTAGTTTCGGGTTCCGCATCACTTCGTCGGCAAAAGCCTGGAAGAGGGCTAACGCGGTCAGAGCGGCGGAACCGATGGCAAACCCCTTGGCGATAGCAGCAGTGGTGTTACCGACAGAATCCAATTTATCGGTTTTTTGACGGACTTCCGGCGGAAGCTCAGCCATTTCGGCAATGCCGCCAGCGTTGTCGGCAACAGGTCCAAAGGAGTCCATCGCCACCACAATACCTGCGGTAGAAAGCATGCCCATGGCAGCCATGGCTATACCGTAAATAGCGTGTGTGGAGTTAACAAAGCTGGCTGCCCAGAAAGCGAAGTAAATAGCGGCAGCAAAGAAAAGCATGGGGAGGAACACTGATTCCATACCTACCGCCAGGCCGTGGATAACGTTAGTGGCCGGGCCTGTTTTGGAAGCTTCGGCAATCCGCAAACAGGGAGCCTTGTTGTTGGCAGTGTAGTATTCGGTCAAGGCGCCGATGGCGACGTTAACGATAAGACCGGCAGCGACAGCGAGAAAGATTCCAAAACCTTCTTTATTGCCAAAAGTACTGACAGAAAGGAAGTAAACGCCAATGGCAGTCATTATGTTGGTAGCCCACAGACCTACGTTAAGGGCCGCTTGCGGGTTACCGCCTTCACCGGTGCGGACGAAGAAGGTACCGATAATAGAAGCGATAATCCCGATCGCACCAACCACCAGCGGGAAAAGCGCGCCTTTTGGTCCAAAAATACTGTTGCCGATAATCATAGCGGCAATCGTGGTGGCGGCGTAAGACTCGAACAAGTCGGCGCCCATGCCGGCGGTGTCGCCCACGTTGTCACCAACGTTGTCGGCAATGGTAGCCGGGTTGCGCGGGTCGTCTTCGGGAATACCGGCTTCGACTTTACCCACCAGGTCAGCGCCAACGTCAGCAGCCTTGGTGTAGATACCACCGCCGACCCGGGCGAAGAACGCGATAGCGGATGCCCCGAAAGCGAAGCTGTTGATCACCACAGCATCTTTATAAATGAGGAATAAAACAGACACGCCCAGCAGGCCCAAACCGGCAACAGACAAACCCATAACAGCGCCTGCACGGAAGGAAACATTAAGCGCTTTGCCCAGTCCATGACTACGGGCAGCTTCAGCAGTACGGGCGTTGGACTTGGTGGTACTGTTCATCCCGATATAACCGGCTATGGCAGAGCAAACAGCACCAACCAGGAATGATATACACAGGGGAACTCCTTTAACCCGGGGGTCAAGTAATGGTAGTACTACTACAAGAAGGATTGCAATAACAATAGTAAAAGGAATCAGGGTCTTGTACTGGCGGTTCAGGTAAGCCATGGCGCCTTCCTGAACAGCTTCAGAAATCTCCTTCATTCTGGGGGTACCCATGGACTCTTTCAAGATACTTGCCAGAGTGGCAAGCGCAAAGAGCAGAGCAATAGCCCCGGCGGCCGCGCCATAATAGGCCAAATTTAAGTCCTGCATTTTTTATTAACCCTCCTCTTCTCCAAATATCTTTAATCTGCGCTTAATTACTTCCAGATAACCAAGCCCAGTGCGGTAGCTGCGAATAATACCGCTACCACGATAGTGACCTTCCCCAACAGCTCGTCCAGCCCCTTTTTCTTACCGAATAGTGTTTCCGCACCCCCGGCGATTGATCCGGACAAACCGGCGCTTCTGCCGGATTGCAGAACTACGACCGCAATCAGTGCAACAGAAAGAATGACATGCAGGGCAGTCACTGCGACTTTCACTACATAGTTCACCTCCTTTTTGGACTCTGAATCCCGGAAATTGCCAAACTCATTTTGATCATTTTAATATGACTTCTTAACATGATGTTAAAGTGATATTTCTAACAATTATGCAATTTAAGATAAAAACTAATAAAAAAATTGAATATAGGCAATATCCGGGTCAAGCCGACTATAAACCGAAGTTATTATACCACACCGTGAAATAGCTGACAATCTTAATGAGACAAATATTTAGCCATACCAAGCATTCTGCCGGACTCTTCAATTGCTAAACATTTTAAATATTGTAAGAAAGTCTCCGGGGATATTATGTTGCCCCCGTGCCAATAAATCTTTACCTAAGCTATATCTCCAGTGAAGGAATGTTCAAGCTCAATATTAACTTTTAAATTTTTAGGTTATAAAAGCCACTCTTACCCTTGTAGAGAGCCAGGTTACCCAGTTCCTCCTCTATCCTCAGCAACTGGTTATACTTGGCTACCCTGTCGGTGCGGCAGGGAGCGCCGCTCTTTATTTGCCCGGCGTTAGTCGCTACGACAAGATCAGCTATGGTTACATCCTCGGTCTCCCCGGAGCGGTGGGAAACAACAGCAGTGAAGCCTGCCTGCTTAGCCATTTCGATGGCATCCAACGTTTCAGTGATGGTACCGATCTGGTTCAGTTTAATTAGTATAGAATTAGCCACCCCCGACTGAATTCCCCGGGCCAGACGTTCAGTATTCGTGACAAAAATGTCGTCGCCAACGATTTGGATTTCCTTGCCCAGGCGCTCGGTTAGCTTATGCCAGCCATCCCAGTCATCTTCAGACAAGCCGTCTTCAATAGATATAATCGGGTACTTATTCGCCAGCATGGCGTAATATTCGACCATCTCCGCTGCAGTGAGGCTTTTTCCCTCAGCCGCTAATACATATTTGCCCTCTTTGTAAAATTCCGTGGCGGCTGAGTCAATACCCAGGGCGATCTCCTCGCCAGGCCGGTAGCCTGCCGCTTGAATCGCTTCGACAATGACCGCCAGGGCTTCCTCATTTGATCCAAGCATAGGCGCAAAGCCGCCTTCGTCACCAACTGCAGTATTTAACCCCTTCTTTTTTAGAACGCTTTTCAGTACGTGGTATACTTCAGTATTCATCCGCAACGCTTCAGCGAAATTAACGGCACCCACCGGCAAAATCATGAACTCCTGGATATCGACATTATTATCCGCGTGTTTGCCCCCGTTTAAAATATTCATCATCGGCACCGGCAACACTTTAGCGTTCGTTCCCCCCAGGTACTGGTAAAGAGGCAGCCCCAATGTTTCAGCGGCAGCTTTTGCCACTGCTATGGACACCCCCAAAATGGCATTGGCACCAAACTTAGCTTTGTTTGGTGTCCCATCCAGCTCAACCATAGCCCGATCGATACCAACCTGGTCTGTAGCGTCGTATCCGGTTATTTCAGGGGCAAGTACAGAGTTGACATTCTCAACTGCTTTTAATACTCCTTTGCCGTTATAACGCTGTTTATCGCCATCTCTTAGCTCGACCGCTTCATAAGCTCCGGTGGACGCTCCGGAAGGAATGGCGGCCCTCCCCATAGTCCCGTCTTCCAGGATTACTTCGACTTCTATTGTCGGATTGCCGCGGGAATCAAGGATCTCCCGGGCATAAACATCTTCTATTATGGTGGACACAGGTATTCCCCCTTATTTGATTGTAATACCATTTTGGATGAGAGATTCGCCGGTCATCTCTTCGGGTTTGGGGATATTTAACAGTTGGAGCATGGTCGGCGCTATGTCTTCCAGACTCCCATCCCGTAAGACAATCCCAGTCACATCACGGCGGATCATAATAAAAGGCACCGGATTAGTAGTATGGGCGGTAAAAACATTCCCTTCCTCATCAAGCATCTCGTCGGCGTTGCCGTGGTCTGCCGTGATCAGAGCGGTGCCGTCAATTTTCAATATAGCCCTAACCACTCTCCCCAGGCACTGGTCAACAGTCTCCACAGCACTGACTGCTGCGGCCATATCACCGGTATGCCCGACCATATCGGCATTGGCATAGTTCATTATGATTACCCCGAACCTACCCGATTCTAACTGTTCCAAAAATGTATCCGTAACCTCAACCGCGCTCATTTCCGGTTTTTGGTCGTAAGTCGCCACCTTGGGCGAAGGAATCAGAATTCTTTCTTCAGACTGGTTAGGTGATTCAACACCTCCGTTAAAGAAAAATGTAACATGGGCATACTTTTCCGTCTCGGCAAGCCTGAGCTGGCTGATCCCGTTATTACTCAGAACCTGGCCCAAGGTTTTATGTAAAATTTGGGGTCTAAAGGCTATGGGTGCTTCAATGATTTTGTCATATTGAGTCATACAGGTGAAATGTACCTTGGGACGGCCATAGCGCCGGACAAAGCCATTAAAATTTTCATCTACAAAGGACCGGGTAAGTTCGCGTGCCCGGTCCGGGCGGAAGTTATAGAAAACAACGGAGTCACCATCAGAAATCCTGGCTACAGGGCCGCTGTTCCCCCGTCTGACAACTGTGGGCCGGATAAACTCGTCCGTTTCTTGCCGGCTATATCCGAGGTTTACCGCTTCGAAGGGCGTATCAGCCTGATACCCCTCACCCAAAACCATGACTTCATATGCTTGTTCCACCCGATCCCACCGGCTGTCCCTGTCCATTGCATAATAACGCCCCATTACTGTCGCCACTTCGCCAAAGCCCAACATATTTAGTTTACATTCAAGGAGATCGAAATATTCTTTGGCGTTAGCGGGAGGAACATCCCGCCCATCCAGGAAGGCGTGTACAAATACTCTGCTCAGATTTTCTCGCGCCGCCAGGTCCAGCAGGGCAAAAAGATGGTTGATATGACTGTGCACTCCCCCGTCCGACAGCAACCCAATTAAATGAAGCGATGAATTATGCTCTTTTGAGTTGTTTACGGCTTCCAGCAAAACTTCATTTCTAAAAAAGCTTCCATCCTTAATGGCACGGTTAATCCTGGTAAACTCCTGGTATACCACCCGGCCTGCTCCTATATTAAGGTGCCCCACTTCCGAGTTGCCCATTTGCCCCTCGGGGAGACCTACCTCCTCACCGGAACAAACAAGGGTGCAGTTGGGGTAACGATCCAGGTAGCTTTCCATATTTGGTATATTCGCCTGGGCTATGGCATTGCCTTCGACCCGGGAACTGAGGCCCCAGCCGTCCAAAACAACCAGGACCAGGGGCTTTCTGACTGCGTTCAAAATTAGAAACCTCCAAACTCGGCTGTCAAGACAAAATCATTAGGATACCCTCTTACCTCCGAAATCAACCAAACGGAAGTAAGCATCAATACACCTGTTTTTCGAGGCGCTTAAATACCGGCGGCTGCTTTAACTATCCCTGCAAAACTCTCCACATCCAGGCTGGCGCCTCCGACCAGTGCGCCGTCAATATCTGGCTGCTCCATCAAGCCCACGGTGTTTTGAGGCTTCACACTCCCGCCGTACTGAATGCGCACCTTCCCTGCCGCCCCGGCGCCAAACAAATGACGCACCACTCCACGAATAAAACCAATCACCTGCTGGGCGTCCGCGTCTGAAGCGGTTTTACCCGTACCGATGGCCCAGACCGGTTCATAGGCGATTACCAAGCCCGCCGCCTGATCAGCCGTCAGCCCCGCCAAAGCCGCCTCGGTTTGGAGCCGCACAACCTTTTCAGTAATACCGGACTCCCGTTCTCCAATTAGCTCGCCTACACACACAATCGGGACCAAGCCATGTTCCAACACGGTTTTTACCTTTTGGTTGACGAAAGCGTCGGTTTCCCCGAAAAACTGCCTGCGTTCGGAGTGGCCAATGATCACATACCGGCAACCGGCCTCTTTTAACATGACAGCGGATATTTCACCGGTAAAAGCGCCCTTGTCTTCCCAGTATACGTCCTGCGCGCCCACTCCAATACCTGTGCTGCCTAGCGCTTCGGCCACCTTTGCCAGGGCGGTAAAAGGCGGGCAAACAACCACCTCAACATTCCCGATACCGCCCACGGCTAACTTAAGTTCACTCACAAAAGCCACAGCCTCGGTTACTGTCTTATACATCTTCCAGTTTCCGGCAATAACGGGCTTGCGTGTTTTTATCATCCATCCGGCCCCCTGATCTACTTGAGTTCACTATTTGTCAAGCAGTGCCACTACTCCCGGAAGTTGCTTACCTTCAAGGAACTCAAGGGAAGCGCCTCCGCCGGTTGAAATGTGGGTCATCTTTTCGACAACGCCGGCCTTCTTCACAGCAGCTACCGAATCGCCGCCCCCGATAACGGTCGTTGCGTCAATTTCGGCCAGTGCATGGGCTAAAGCCTCAGTACCTTTTGCGAATGGTTCCATTTCAAAAACTCCCATGGGGCCATTCCATACCACAGTTTTGGCTGTTCTTAGAGCTCCGGCAAAATGCCCGGCGGATTCGGGCCCGATGTCCAGCGCCATCCAATCGGCCGGAATCCGGTCCACCGGTACGGTTTTTTGCTCTGAGTCGGGCGCTGCCGCCAATGCAACCACAACATCGACAGGCAAGAGGATATTTACACCCTTGCTTTTGGCTTCACCAATCAGATTTTTGGCCAAATCGACCTTGTCGGCCTCCAATAGAGACTTGCCGGTGTCATAACCTTGAGCTTTTAAAAAAGTGTTGGACATCCCGCCGCCAATGATCAAGACATCAACCTTATTAAGCAAATTTGAAATAACCGCTATTTTATCAGAAACCTTCGCCCCGCCCATAACAGCCGCAAAGGGCCGCTCCGGCTCTGCCAGCAGTTTGCCAAGCATCGCAAGCTCATTTTCCATAAGAAAGCCCGCTACAGCAGGCAGAAACTCAGCCACTCCTTCAGTAGAGGCGTGAGCGCGGTGTGCAGTCCCGAACGCGTCGTTCACAAAGATATCAGCCAATTCAGCCAGACGCCGGGCAAACTTCTCATCATTCTTCTCTTCTTCAGGGTGAAACCTGACATTTTCAAGCAGGACAACACCTCCGCCCTGCATCCTTTCCACAGCGGACTGCGGCGCTTCTCCAACGCAATCATCAACCTTGGCTACCGGAAGACCCAGCAATTCAGAGAGCCGCCCAGCCACGGGATCCATCCTGTATTTCTCATCGACCTTTCCTTTGGGACGCCCGAGATGGGAGATAAGGATAACTTTGGCATTTTTTTCAATAAGATAATTGATTGTGGGAATAGCCGCTCTGATCCGGGTATCGTCGGCAACCTGGCCGTTTTTATCCAGAGGAACATTAAAGTCCACCCGCACCAGCACCCTCTTGCCGGCCACATCCAGGTCCCGCACAGTCTTTTTGGCTATTTTAGATACACCCCCTGTCTTTACAAACACTTTCCATGGTTTGAGGAAAAATCATGTTTATTAACTTGAAAAATAGTCGCGGCTTGCCGGCGGGCATAACCACGACCATATTTTAATCCTACAACCCCTTTGAGGCCATATATGATACCAGATCTAAAAGCCGTTGGGCATAACCCCATTCATTGTCATACCAGGCTACCACTTTTGCCATATTTCCTTCTATAACCATGGTTGAAAGCGCGTCCACAATAGCCGAGTGGGGGTTGCCATCAAAATCAATGGATACCAGCGGCAGTTCGCAGTACTCCATGATCCCCTTCAATGGCCCTTCCGCGGCTTCCTTAAAAGCTGCATTTATTTCATCTTTATCGACTTTAACAGCCAACTCCACCACCAGGTCTACTACTGAAACATTAGGAGTAGGCACTCGCATGGCGAAACCGTTCAGTTTACCCTTCAACTCCGGGAGAACCAGCCCCACCGCCTTGGCTGCGCCGGTGCTGGTAGGAATAATCGAAAGGTTGGCCGCTCTCGCCCGCCGCAAATCCCGGTGAGGCATATCAAGAATCTGCTGGTCATTAGTATATGCGTGAACAGTGGTCATAAACCCTTTAACGATTCCAAACCGGTCATTCAGGACCTTAGCGACCGGCGCCAGGCAGTTGGTTGTGCAAGAAGCATTTGAAACCACATGGTGCCTGGCCGGATCGTATTTGTCCTCATTAACACCCATTACAACAGTAAAACATTCTCCGCCTTTGGCCGGGGCGCTTAAAATCACTTTCTTCGCACCAGCTTGCATGTGTTTGGCCGCTTCGTCCGGATTGTTAAATTTACCCGTAGACTCAAGGACAATATCAACACCCATTTCCCCCCATGGGAGGTCTGCGGGGTCACCTTCCGCATATAGCTTTATCTTTTTACCGTTGATGACTAAGACGCCTTCTTCAGCTTGAACGTCGGCGTCATAAATGCCATGTACCGAATCATATTTTATCAGGTGCGATACTGATTGAGCATAAGTTTCGGAAACTGAAAGCCGCCGGGTTTTATGATTAACCGCTACAACCTCAAGATCCGGACGCTTCAGGGCGCCCCTCAATAGATCACGACCAATTCTTCCTTGACCATTGATCCCTATTCTCACCCCATTATGTTACCCACTCCTTTCATTAGTGTACCTCATTGACTCCTTTTTTATTAAATTATAACATACTTATTCTCCGGCAGGACAATAAATTCCTCTTATAAAATCCAATTTTGTTCAGAAAAAATTAGGGGTACGACTTTATGCCATACCCTTTTATTGGAAACTATAATCTATTTTAATACCTCTTTCTTCTTTGAATTGCCGGAATGTTCAGTTCATCACGGTATTTAGCCACAGTTCGCCTGGATATTTCTATTCCTTTCTGCCGGAGCAATTCAGCTATCTTCTGGTCATTCAAGGGGAATCCAGGATCTTCGCCGGCGACTATCTCCTGAAGCATTTTTTTAATGGATCCAGCCGAAGTCATGGTACCGGCAGTGTTGCTCAGCCCGGTCGAAAAGAAAAATTTCATTTCAAAAACACCCCGGGGAGTCTGAATATACTTATTGGAAGTAGCCCTGCTGACCGTCGATTCATGCAGGCCCACCATTTCAGCAACTTTTTTCAGATTTAGCGGTTTTAGATATTTTATACCGTATTCAAGGAATTCTTTCTGAAGTTCCACTAAACAACCGGTAACTTTGTACAAGGTCAAACGCCTCTGTTCAATGCTTCTGAGCAACCAAACAGCTGCATTTAACTTATTTTCAACAAAACGGCGAGTATTGGAATCCGTGTTTCTGTCCTTGGCAAGCAAAGACCGGTAGGTTGAGTTGATAGTAATCTGCGGAACAGTTATATCGTTGACAAAAATTATATACTCGCTTCCCACCTTTTCCAGAACAACATCCGGAACAATATAACAAGTATCGTTCAAGTTGGTAAAGTTGCGCCCGGGTTTAGGATCGAGGGTTCTCAAGAGATCGGCGGACCGTTGGATCTCCTGTATGGTTACACCCAAGTTATGTGCTATCTTGATCAGCTTGCCCTTGGCCAGATCCACAAGATGATCATCAATCAATTTGTTTATCAGTTCACTATTAATATTCAAATAACTAACTTGGATCAACAAGCATTCTTGTACATTTCTTGCACCGACCCCCACTGGATCAAAGCTCTGAATCAAAGCCAATACCCTGTTTGCTTCACTTATAGTTACTCTTAATACTTCAGCTACTTCTGTTAAAGAAACCCGAAGGTATCCGTTTTGATCTATATTGCCGATTAAATACTCTCCGATCAATTTATCCCTGCCGCGGCAACAGGAAAGGTTCAACTGAAACAAAAGATATTCCGGCAGGGTAGGCGCCCGGGACAGAAACTTCTCACAACCACATTCTTGCTGGTCCCGGCTATTTTCCCGGCTGGCAATCTCTTTATCCCTGCCCCCACCGTAACGCTCATCAAAATATTCTTCCCAATCAACTCCGTACTCCTGTCTTTCCTCTTCCTCATCAACGACATCATCCCGTATTTCCAAAAGGGGATTTTCTTCAAGCTGCCTTTCAATATACATGGACAGTTCCATGGAAGAGAGTTGCAGTACAGCAATGGCTTGGCACAACTCGGACGTCATGACCAACTTTTGGGTCTGTTCCAAGTTGAGATTATAACCCATTTGCATTATGACTACACCTCAAGTAAAACCAGTTATTATAAAATATTAGTTCATTAAAAGACGGGGCTTTTCCTGCCGGAAGCACTTCTTAATTTAAAGATATTCGCAGGAAATTGTTTCATTCGGACCATCCGCTCCCGTTATTCAGAGCTCCCCGTCCCGGATTTTTTCAGCAATTTCTTCAAGCTTACGCAGCCGGTGGTTGATACCGGACTTCCCCAACCTGGGTTGCATGATATCACCCAACTCTTTTAGGCTCGCGTCAGGATATTTAACCCTCAATTCAGCTGCTTCACGCAGGGAGGCAGGCATCTGGTCAAACCCTATCGTATCCCTTACCAGTTTGATATTTTCCAACTGTCGCACGGAAGCGTTCACGGTCTTATTTAAGTTAGCCGTTTCACAGTTTACAAGGCGGTTGACCTGGTTGCGCATGTCCTTATATATCCTGGCATTTTCAAAATTAAGCAAAGCCGTATGCGCCCCGATAATATTTAAAAAACCAACTATCTGTTCACTGTCCTTTAAATATATAACATGCCAGTTCTTCCTTTCGCTTACTTTGGCCGGCAGACGGAATTTCTTCATCAGCCTGCCAATATAGCGGGCGTACTTTTCGTTATCGGTAATTACTTCAAGGTGATAATTTCCTTCAGGGCTATTTACTGAACCGCCTCCCAGGAAAACCCCCCTCAGGTAAGCGCGGCGGCAACATTCTTTCTTCAATAATTCTTCCCGCACACCGTCCTTCAGCCGGCCGTTTTGGTCAATCACACCTAGCTGATCCAGGAGCCCATTCACTCCAGGTTGAGGGGGGATACGCACCAAATAGCTGTTGTTTTTACGGAGACGGGTTTTCCGCTGCACCAGCACCTCTGCCTTAAGGCTGAAAAGTTCCTTTAACATAGAAAATATTTTCCTTGCAACCGCAGCGTTCTCTGTTATTATATTCATTGTCACAAGCTGACTGCCAATGACTTGAATACTGCCATCCATTCTGATAAGGGCTGCCAATTCAGCCAGGCGGCAGCAGGACCGCTGGCCAATGATTCGCGCCAGCTCATTCTTTGTCACCGCCGAAAAAGACAATAAGGATCTCCTTCTTTCTTTTTCATATTATTATACCATATTATATTTTTCAGAAACCAAGATTTCCTCATCCACATCTTTACATCCACTCTATAAACATAATTCCGAAAAACAAAATCACCCCGGGATGATCCGGGGGAATATCTCCAGTCAGTATATTTTTGCATCGGATAACTCGTGATCCCGATCAAATTTTTGGCGCATGTGCAAAAACCGGATCTTTTCATACAGGTCATTATCCGAAAACACCAGGCGTAAAATCGCCTGGGCAAGTTTATCCGGGTGGTGCCGCACCACCTCGGTCTGGTGGACCAGATCTTCGCCCACAGCGGCTATCCCCAGCTTTTTCATCTCCCCCCAATCTGCCAGTACGGGATCAGCGCCCTCCTGCCGGTAGCGGGCACGCAGTCTGGCGGGAACCCGGCCGGTATTAACCAGCGCGTAATCAAGAAATTTCCCGCCGTGGGCTATTATCGCCCGCAAGTGTGCCGAACCGGAATATCCTCCCGTCTCGCAGGGTTGTGTCATAATATTACAGACATATATTTTAATAGCAGGTGTCCTGTCCAGCGCCTCTGGTATTCCTTTTACCAGCAGGTTCGGAATAATGCTGGTATAAAGACTTCCCGGGCCCAAAACAACAGCGTCGGCTTCCTTGATGGCGGCCAGCGCTTCGGCCAGCGGCAGACAACGGTGTGGTCTGGTAAAAATCTTTTTTATTTGCCCCGGACTTTGGGATATATTAGATTCACCCTGAATCACTGTCCCGTCAACCAGTTCAGCACAAAGTGTAACGTCCGACAGGGTTGCCGGCAGTACCTGGCCGCGCACAGCCAGAACCTTGCTGAGCCCGCGTACCGCCAGGTCAAAACCGCCGGACACCCTGGTTAACGCGGCCAGGAGCAGGTTTCCCATACAATGGCCCGCCAATTCACCAGTTGAAAAACGGTACTGCAATAATTCTTCCATAAGCGGCTCTTTATCAGCCAGCGCTACCAGACAGTTACGGATATCACCCGGCGGCAAAATACCCAATTCACCCCGCAGTCGCCCGGAACTGCCCCCATCATCAGATACGGTAACAATAGCGGTAAGATTGCTTGTATATTCCTTCAGTCCCCTTAATAATACGGACAACCCTGTGCCCCCGCCGATTACCACGATTTTAGGCCCGCGCATAAGGTTACGCCTGGCATAAATGAAATCGGCCATCCCGCCTTTCTGCTCGGGCAGGAGTACTGCGGCTATTGAATGAAATACTATTAATAAGCCAATAACCATGATGGCGCCACCCGACGTGACAACCAGAATGCCTGCAATCCAGCGGGATCCGTTGGCGATAAACCCTTCTTCCAGGCGGTGAACAGAACCGGCAAAGTCACCAAGCAGCCTACCGCCGGTCAAAAGGTCAATTCCCAAAGTGGCAATTATTAGCCCGGCAAGGGCAATAGACAGCCATCGCTTCACCCGCATACCAGGATAGAGCCATTTAAGCATTTTCATCTTTATGCTCCCATCATGCTAACGGTTAATATCCCGGTGACGTACCGTTACCCGAAAATCCTTCTCAACAAGAATTTCTCCCAGTCGGTTGGCCAGGGCCACGGAACGGTGCATCCCCCCGGTGCAACCAATGGCAATCAACAAGGTGGTTTTACCCTCTTTAGAGTACTGTGGAATGAGAAACTCAACCAAGCCGGCAAATTTCTCCATAAACTCACCTGTCAACCGGGAACTGAAAACAAATTCCCGGACGACCGCATCGTTGCCGGTATAATGTCTCAGAGCAGACTGGTAGTACGGATTGGGCAGAAACCGTACATCAATTACCATGTCCGAGTCAAGCGGTATGCCGTATTTAAAGCCAAAAGAAATGACTGTGATATGCAGCCCGGAAGTGTCGGCGCTGTCGGCAAAGATACCGCTAATTACTTCCTTAAGCTGTTGAACGGCCATGTTGGAGGTATCGATTATTTTGTTCGCCCTGCCTCTTAAATCTTGCAAACGGCTTCTCTCTTCCTGAATCCCATCCAGTACTTCACCGTACAAACTCAGGGGGTGACGCCGCCTGGATTCTTTGAACCGCCGCACCAGTGTCTCGTTTGAAGCTTCAAGGAAAAGTATTTCACACCGGATCCCCCGGGTATCAAGATCTGTCAGTACTTCAAAGAAGGTGTCGAAAAACTCTCCTCCTCTAATGTCCACCACTAATGCTATTTTATTAATTTTGCTGGCAGCCTGTGCGCAAAGCTCGGCAAATTTCGAAATGAGCGCGGGGGGCAGGTTATCCACGCAGAAGAAGCCCAAATCCTCCAGGCTGCGCAAGGCCTGGGTCTTGCCGGCCCCTGACAGGCCGGTAACAATAACTAGCTTTTGCGTATCAATCACACCCCCACTAAAATAAATGTTACATTGCTTGTCTGCTAACGTCATTTCTAATTATAATTGCGCTTCAGCGGTCTTGCAACTCCCGCTTAAAAAGGTCGCCAACAGCCGAACCACCAGGCCGGTAACCACGATATTGGAAATGGCTTCAATCTCCGGCGGTTCAACATTTTTAACCAGGTTCCAGCAGGCCTCGGCACACTGAGCGGGCAAAGCCTCTAAAGCTGTTAACATGCCAGTAGTGCTGAGACATATCATTCCCTCCTTATTAAGGCTTCTACTTTTTCCGCCGCCGGCGGCTGTATTTCCAGCACATCTTCGACATAAGCCCGAAGCACTTCGGCAACCCCCCAGGCCTGGGCAAAACAGCCTCGCGGGATAACCGGCTCATTGCCGTCAAATATCTCAGAGATATACCCTATACCCTGATCGCGCAGGTGGTCCCGGAAGGGCGATAAAAACCGGCAGGCCTGTTCGCGGCTGGCCGCGCTGTAGTTATGCACTCTCCGGTAAGCGGTGACAAAAGGGCCCATCAACCAACTCCAGGCAGTCCCCTGGTGATAGGAGCTATCCCGCTGAACCCGGTCCCCAACATAAACTCCTTTATATTCACTGTGTTCCGGAGAAAGACTGCGGATGCCATAAGTGGCATAAAGTTCCCGCCAGACCCTGCGTACGACCCGGCAACCCTGCTCCCTGGCCAACATGCTGTAAGGCAAGCTTACGGCCAGCAACTGATTCGGCCGGACCCTCCAGTCTTTTCCTTCAGGGGAAATTACATCACACAGATAACCTTCGCTCTCGCTCCAATAAGTACAAATAAAACTTCTCTTAACCAGGCTGCCCAGATCCCGGCAAGACGGTTTATCCCCATAGATCCGGGCCAGGTTTTCCATTATACAGAGAGCATTGTACCACAGAGCATTTATCTCCACTGCTTTACCATTCCGGGGCGTCACAACCCACCCGTCAATTTTAGCGTCCATCCAGGTTAACTGGACATCGGGGGTTCCGGTGCTCAGCAGCCCGTCTTGATCCATGTAGATATTAAAATCAGTCCCGTTCATATACCAGTGGATGATGTCTTTAAGTACCGGGTATATCTGGTCGCGAATGAAATCCAAGTCGCCAGTATAAATAAGATATTTGTATACAGCGTTAAAATACCACAGTGAGGCGTCTACAGCATTGAAAACCGGATATTCAGCCCCGTCCAGGAAACAGTTCGGCAATAGGCCCTTTTTACATTGCCGGGCATAGGTGAGCAAGATTTCCCGCGCTTCTTCAAACCGCTTTGTAACGAGGGTCAGCCCAGGCAAGGCAATCATCGTGTCCCTACCCCAGTCGGTGAACCAGGGATAACCGGCAATCACCGTTTTGGAGCCGGTGGACTGTCGCCGGACAATAAAGGCGTCTGAAGCCCGCACAAGCTGGCTGGCCAACATGTCGTCATAACCGGCCCGGTCCTCCTGATCTTTAAGACGGTATCTTTCTTTTTCAAGCAACTCTTCGCCGGCTATATCACCAAACACTACCGTCGAGGCGATCACTGTGACGGTTTTGTTTTCCCCCGCTCCCAGGGGTACTTCAAAAAAGCCTGGGATGTAGTGGTCTTCTAAGTAATTTTCACCACGCTCTTTTTCTATAGGATAAGACATCCCCCTAAACCACCAGCCACCCGGAATATAGCTTCCCGTGCTGGTGGCGAGCAACAAAGGGGGTACATCCTCCCTGCTTTTAATGGAAACACCGCTGCTGATTTCCATCTGAGTAAATTCAATCTGGCCCTCGCTGGTGATAAAATGGTAACCCCGGCAGTTGACCATAGGGGTGAGGCGCAGGACGCCCGGCCCGGCTCCGTTTGCTATTCGGTATAAAATGATGGTGGTATTCTGCCCGTGTACCATGAAAATTGTTTTTTCCAGGGTAATGTCGGCAAAACTGTAGGTAAAGATGGGGATATGATCTATTACTACCTGTTGGAGGTGAATGTAGCCTGATTCACTGACTCCGCATCCGATGTTGTTTGTGGCGAGATTATAGGTGCGGCCGCCAGCCGACAGCCGCTCGTCCAATTTGACAAGCCGGACCATCCGGCGGCCTGGCGGGTTATGGGCTGCGACAAGCAGCCCGTGGTACTTGCGGGTATTGGCGCCGATGATAGTGCTGGAAGCGTAACCGCCGATGCCGTTCGTAACCAGCCATTCTTTTTCAATACCCCGTTCAAAAGTCCGCCAATCGCTCTTACCAAAAAAATACATCTTTACCCCCTCCCACCAATAGCATAATCAGCGGGAAAGCCTTTTATTCTTCCGGCAAGGATACGATAAAATACGATACCACTTTATTTTTGCTGGAGCGCCAGCGCCAGCGCCAGCGCCACCGCCCCAAGTACTCCGGCCCGCCTGCCCAGACCGGCCGGTACTATTTGAGCGCGGGTACGGGACGTTTCCAAAGCCCGGGCCTCGACTTCCAGTCTTACATGCCTCCAGATCGGCTCACCTATTTCCATCACACCACCGCCAAGGACCACCATACCCGGATTCAGCAGGTTTATAATGCTGGCTACACCGATTCCAAGAAAGCGTGCTGCAAGTGAGATAATGGACCCCGCTTCCGGATCTCCCCCCGCAGCAGCGGCTGCCACTACGGCGGCACTGATCCCTGCCGGGTTGCCTCCGGCCTGCGCCAGGATATTTTGTCCCCCGCCGCGCTCCACCAGGCACCGGGCCTCCCTGGCGATAGCCGTGCCGGAGGAGACGGCCTCCAGGCAGCCACGAGCGCCGCAGGTACATAACGGCCCTTCCGGCTGCACGGTAATATGGCCGATCTCCCCGGCCCCGTCCGAGGAACCGCGGTAAAGACGCCCGCCAAGGATCAACCCCCCGCCAACCCCGGTGCTGACAGTAACGTATACCATATTTTCCTGGCCCCGCCCCACCCCGAAAATATGCTCACCCAAAGCAGCCAGGTTGGCGTCATTGTCCAGGATAACCTTCATTGATATTTGTTCCTCCAGGATCCGCTTCAAGGGAACATCGCGCCAGCCCAGGTTCGGCGCAAATCTGATCACGCCGCGTGCCGTATCAAGAGGGCCGGGCACCCCAACTGCGACAACCTCGATTATATCAGATGAGACCCCCGCCTGCTTCCGTACTTGCCCGATAGACGCGACAATTTTCCCGATCACATGCGCCGGTCCTTTGTCTGTTTCGGTAGGAATTCTTATTTCGGCCAGAATATTGCCGTCCCCGGCGGCCAGGGCTGTATGAATTTTCGTGCCGCCAAGGTCGACCCCGATAATAAAACGATCCGGCAGGTGGCTTACCTCCCCTTGGTTATATATAGTATACCCTCGCTATTTTAAGGAATCACGCGCCCAGTACAAACTTCTCCAGCGCCTCGGCCACCCCTTCGCCGTTCGGCGCGATGGTCACATACCCGGCCCTTTTCTTGATCTCATCCCTGGCGTTGGCGACCACGACGCCCAAGCCGGCATACTCCAGCATCTCCAGGTCGTTGTAACTGTCACCGACAGCCATGATCTCTTCCCTTTTTATCCCAAAATGTCCGGCCAGAGTTTTCAGGGCATGACCTTTCGTGGCCAGCGGGTGGGAAAATTCCAAAAAAAACGGTTTTGATTTGGCAATATGCACTTTCCCGGCATATAGCGGCGCCAATTCGGCATTCAGCCGGTCAAGCTGCGGTTCACCGGCAATAGCCACTATTTTTGTGGGATCACGATCCAGTATTTTCAGAAGATCCCCCACCAATTCAGGCTTTATACCAGAAATTTGACTGTACCGGCGGCCTTCGGGGGTATCGTTTTCCATGTAGAGCACGTCGTCAAGATATGCGTTTAAATGGTAGCCCAGTTCGTGAATCCGGGCAATTATATCCCTGGCAAAAATCAGTGGCAGCGGGCGGTATAACAGGACTTCCCCGGAAAGAGCGTTTTTAACCAGCGCTCCCTGATAGGTGATCAGAGGCAGATCGAGCCCCAGTTCCCGGGCATACGGCACCGCGGAGCGGTACATCCGCCCGGTGGAGATGGTAAACTGAACACCAGCGGCACGAACGGCAACGATAGCCTCCTTGACCCGTCCGGTTAGTTGCAAATTATCGTCAAGCAAGGTATCGTCCAAATCTGCGGCAACCAGTTTAAACTTTGGCATATATCCCCCTATACAAAGCCGTAAATAACAATAACATTATACAATAATTATACAATAAAAAGAAAATCCCTGATTCAAAATGGGTTTATTTATGAAAAAAATCGTACACAGCTTGCGCGGCTTTTTTATTCATCCCGTGGACGGCGGCTAGTTCTTCCAGTGATGCCTTTTGAATTCCAGTAACGCTGCCAAACGCCTTGAGCAGGGCGCTCCGGCGCACCCTACCCACACCCTCCACCTCGTCAAGCAGCGACTTCAGCCCGGCCTTGCCTCTCAAATTCCGGTGGTAAGTTATAGCAAAGCGGTGCGCTTCATCCCGCAAGCGCTGCAACAAATGAAGCGCCCGGGAGTTTTCCGGCAAAGCGATAGGCCCCGCCCTACCCTCTGAAAAGAGCAGTTCATCTTCTTTGGCCAGGCCATAAGCGGGTATGCCGGCATAACCCAGCTCGCGCATAATCCGCCGGGCGGCGGAAAGCTGCCCCTTGCCGCCGTCCACGATCACCAAATCCGGCAAAAGGTAAAATTTCGCCTCCTTGCTGGAGAGCTGCCCGGTGCGCAAAAGCTCCTTTTCCTCCAGGGCGCGGGTAAAACGCCGCCTGAGCACTTCCTGCATGGAGGCATAGTCGTCCGGCCCTGTCACAGTGCGGATTTTAAAGCGCCGGTACTGGTCCCTGGCAGGTTTTCCTCCCTCAAAAACAACCATCGAGGCAACGCTGCCGGTTCCCTGGGTATTGGAAATATCATAGCATTCCAGCCGGCGGGGCGGCCGCTCCAGCGCCAGCGCGCCGGCCAGTTCGGCCAGGGCCGCCGCCGCTTCGTCACGTTGGGTAATACCCTCACTTTGCACTTGCTCTAAAGTCAAGAGAGCGTTCTTAGCCACCATCTCCACCATTTTTTTCTTCTCTCCGCGGCTGGGTGTTTTCAGGAAAACTTTAACCCCTTTTCTCCCGGTAAGCCACTTTTCGATTACCGCCTTTTCTTCCCCAACGTCTTCAGATAAGAAGACTTCCCCGGGAATAAAATCAACGCCGGTATAATACTGTTTGACAAAAGCGCCGAGCACTTCGGAGCGGCTCAGGCCTTCCGTGCCTTTCAAGATAAAATGATCCCGCCCGATCAACTTGCCGCCCCGCACAAAAAACACCATTATACATGCCTCATCGAAAGCCCTGGCCATGGCTATCACATCCTGATCCTCAAAGCCGCCTGAAATAATCTTTTGTTTTTCAATCACTTCCCGGACTGCCCGCAACTGGTCGCGCAATTCGGCAGCCTGCTCGAACTCGAGATTTCCCGCGGCTTCTTCCATCCTGGCCGTCAGGTGTTTGGTCAATTCCTCCTGCCGCCCTTCCAGGAATAGGCATACCTCGTTGATCATCGACCGGTAGGTTTCCCTGTCTGTAAGTCCGCAGCACGGGCCAAGGCAACGTTTGATGTGGTGGTTCAGACAAGGCCTTTCTCTGGCAACAGGCTCCCGCAGCTTGCACGAACGGAACGGAAAGATTTTTTTCAAAAGGCGCAGGGTTTCGTTCACCGCCCCCACCCTGGTGTAAGGCCCGAAGTACCTTGACCCGTCTTTAACGTGCCGGCGGGTAATCTGCACCCGCGGGTAGTTTTCATTCAATGTGACTTTCAGGTAAGGATAACTCTTGTCATCTTTAAGCAAAACGTTATAACGGGGGCGGTGCTCCTTGATCAGGTTCTGTTCCAGGATCAGCGCCTCCACCTCGGAATCAGTAACAATAAAATCCAGACCGGCTACCTTTTCCAGCATCAGCTTTGTCTTGGGCTGATATTGAGCGCCGTGCTGGAAGTAGGAGCGAACGCGATTTTTGAGCGAGACCGCCTTGCCCACATAGATTATTTCACCGCCGGCGTCCCGGAAAAGGTAAACTCCCGGCTTGGCAGGGAGTTGTTTAAGTTTTTCTTCCAGTTGCACTTTTGACCACCGCTTTCACTCGCCGACGCTCTTGCTCAATGCCGGCGGCTCTTCATCCATCTCCCCCCAGAACCCGGTCCCTTGCCGGGGTCCTTTCGCGAAGGCTTTGCATAAAAACTGCCCGGTAAACGAATCAGAAACTGCCGCCACCTCTTCCGGAGTGCCGGCAGCCACCACTTCACCGCCCTTGTTGCCTCCTTCAGGACCCAGGTCGATAATATGATCGGCCGTTTTGATTACATCAAGGTTGTGTTCGATCACCACCACCGTATCCCCGGCCTCCACCAGCCTGTGCAGTACTTTCAGCAGGCGGTCGATGTCAGCCGTATGCAGGCCGGTGGTAGGCTCATCCAGGATGTAGACGGTCCTGCCGTTGGAACGCCTGGACAGTTCGGCTGCCAGTTTCACCCGCTGGGCCTCGCCGCCCGAAAGCGTGGTGGCCGGCTGCCCGAGGCGGATGTATCCCAGGCCGACATCCTGCAAAGTCTTTAACTTGCGGTGGATTTTCGGAATTTGCCCGAAGAACTCCACCGCTTGATCCACCGTCATATCCAGCACATCGGCTATGTTCTTGCCCTTGTAGCGGACCTCCAGAGTCTCCCGGTTGTAGCGCAGGCCTTTGCACACCTCGCAGGGGATATATACATCGGGCAGGAAGTGCATCTCAATTTTGATGATCCCGTCCCCCTGGCAGGACTCGCAACGTCCCCCTTTGACGTTGAAGCTGAAACGCCCGGCTTTATAGCCGCGCATCTTCGATTCCGGCGTCAACGCGAAAAGCTCGCGTATATCGTTAAAGACACCGGAATAAGTGGCCGGGTTGGACCGGGGGGTGCGCCCGATGGGAGACTGGTTTATATCAATTACTTTATCCAGATATTCAATACCGCTGACGCCCCGGCAGCGCCCGGGCTGAGTCCTTGCCCGGTGCAGTTCCTGAGCCAGTTTCCTATACAGAATATCGTTTACCAGAGTGCTTTTGCCCGATCCGGAAACACCCGTCACGCAAATAAACACGCCCAGCGGAAAAGAAACATCAATATCTTTCAAGTTGTTTTCCACCGCCCCTGCTACTGCCACCGCCTTGCCATTGGACTGGCGGCGGAAGAGGGGCACCGGTATGGCTTTCTTTCCGCTCAGGTACTGCCCGGTGATAGAATCCGGGTTGTCGACAATATTCTGGTAAGTGCCGGACGCCACCAGCCGCCCGCCGTGCACCCCGGCACCTGGGCCGATATCGATGATATGGTCGGCGGCAAGCATCGTATCTTCATCATGCTCTACGACAATCAGTGTATTTCCCAGATCCCGCAGGCGCTCCAGCGTTCGGAGCAGGCGCTGGTTATCCCGCTGATGCAGCCCAATGCTCGGTTCGTCCAGGATATAGAGCACCCCCATTAGCCCGGAGCCGATTTGAGTAGCCAGCCTGATCCGTTGCGCCTCGCCGCCTGAAAGGGTCCCCGCCCCCCGGTCCAGGGTAAGGTAATCCAGCCCTACATTGACCAGAAACCCCAGGCGCTCGTTAATTTCCTTTAAGATCTGCCGGGCAATCATCCGCTCCCGCCCGGTAAGATCCAGCGTATTAAAGAACTCCCGCGCTTCCAGCACAGAAAAGCGAGTGACCTCGGTAATGGACCGGCCCCCCACTTTTACCGCCAGCACCTCCGGTTTGAGCCTGGCGCCACCGCAAGCGGGACAGGTTCGGCTGCTCATGTAGTTTTCAATTTCCTCCCGCTGGTGCTCCGACGCCGTTTCCTTATAGCGGCGGGATAAATTATTAATCACCCCTTCAAAGGGTACATACATTTCGTGTCTGCGTCCGTAAAAATCATTCTGTAAAATAAAATGAAGCCGGTTGCTGCCCGTTCCATATAGAATTATATCCAGGTGTTCCGGCGCCAGTTCATGCACCGGGGTATCCAGGCTGAAGCCGTAGTGTTGCGCGACCCCCTCGAGGAACTGGTAAGAATAGCCGCCCTTGGACCATCCTTCAATCGCCCCGCCGGCGATAGATTTGCTCCGGTCGGGAATAACCAGATCTGGATCGATTTCCTTCTTAATCCCCAACCCGGTGCAATCGGGACAGGCGCCGTAAGGGCTGTTGAAAGAGAACAACCGCGGAGTGATTTCCACTATACTGATGCCGCAATCAACACAGGCGAAGTTCTCATTGAAAGTGATTTCTTCCGCCCCATCTACCACCGCCACCGCCAGTCCGCCGCCTTGCTTCAGGGCGGTTTCCAGTGAGTCCGCGAGCCGCCTCTCGAAGCCCGGTCGGACAATAACACGGTCCACCACCAGTTCGATAGTGTGCTTTTTGTTCTTATCCAGCTTAATCTCACCTGAAGCTTCCAGCACTTTACCGTCCACCCTGATCCTGACGAAACCGTTGCGGCGGATATCTTCGATAACCTTCACATGTTCACCTTTTTTGCCGCGGACCACCGGCGAGAGAATTTTCAGACGCGTGCCTTCCTGGAGAGAAGCCAGGTGGTCCACCATCTGCTCCACCGCCTGCCGGGTAATCAACTTACCGCAGCGGGGGCAGTGGGGACGTCCCGCCCGGGCATAAAGCAGCCTCAGGTAATCGTATATTTCCGTCACCGTCCCCACCGTAGAGCGCGGGTTGTGGCTCGTGGTCTTCTGATCAATAGATATGGCTGGAGAAAGCCCCTCGATATAATCCACATCCGGCTTGTCCATTTGTCCCAGAAACTGGCGGGCATAAGCAGAAAGAGACTCCACATAGCGGCGCTGCCCCTCGGCGTAAATGGTGTCAAAAGCCAGCGAAGACTTGCCGGAGCCCGACAGGCCGGTGATCACCACAAATTTATCACGGGGAATCTCAACATCAATATTTTTCAGATTGTGGACACGGGCGCCTTTGACTAAAATCCTGTTCAGCATAAATAAACCCCTGTTTCATTCAATCATACTGTGATTATATTATCCCGTTGCCAGTATTTCAATAGCAGGTTAACATAACTAAAAGCTTGGCCGTTCGACATCCTTACTTTTGGAACGGAACAACATTTAATATCAGGTTCAAGCCAGGTTTTATTCCCGTTTAAAGCCGCTAAATTAACTGGCCCCTTTCTCACCCCTTAGCTGGAGCCGCAATTCTATAATTATATCCCTCAATTGCGCCGCCTGTTCGAAGGCTAACCGGCGCGCCGACTCCTGCATCTCTTTTTCAAGGGAGGCGATATACTTCTTCAACTCGGCCTTGTTCATCTTCTTGCCTGAACGCGGGCCGGCTTCATAAATTGCCTTCGGCTCCGCCGCCCGGGTGGCCTCGATCACATTCCGCACCGCCTTGCGGACAGTTTCCGGGGTAATCCCATGTTTATTGTTATACTCAATTTGTATTTTCCGGCGGCGCTCAGTTTCGTTGACGGCTGTTTTCATCGAACCCGTTAACTTATCCGCGTACATAATCACCTTTCCTTCGGCATTGCGGGCAGCCCGGCCGATGGTTTGGATCAAGGAACGTTCGGAGCGCAGGTATCCTTCTTTGTCGGCGTCAAGGATGGCTACCAGGCTTACCTCGGGGAGATCCAGCCCTTCCCTTAACAAGTTAATGCCCACCAATACGTCAAAAACCCCCAGCCGCAAGTCGCGCAATATTTCCATACGCTCAATTGTATTAATATCCGAGTGCAGGTAGCGAACCTTAACTCCCGTTTCACGGAAATAATCAGTAAGGTCTTCAGCCATCTTCTTGGTTAGTGTAGTCACCAGCACCCTTTCCTGCCTTTGAACCCGCGACTGTATCTCTTTCAAAAGGTCGTCAATCTGTCCCTTGGTGGGCCGGATGGATACTTCCGGGTCAACAAGACCCGTAGGGCGGATAATCTGCTCCACGACCTGAACGCTGTTTTTCAATTCATAAGCTCCCGGCGTGGCGGAAGTATAAATGACCTGATTTAACCGTTCCTTAAATTCCGGAAAGGTCAATGGGCGGTTATCGAAAGCGGAAGGCAGCCGGAAACCGTGCTCCACCAGGGAGCTCTTACGGGAACGGTCCCCTTCGTACATGCCCCCCACCTGGGGAACCGCCACATGGGACTCGTCAATAAACATAATAAAATCCTTGGGGAAGTAGTCCAGCAGGGTATAGGGAGCTTGACCCGGCGCCCTGCCCGTCAGATGCCGCGAATAGTTCTCAATCCCGCTGCAGAACCCCATTTCCTGCATCATTTCAAGATCGTAGCTGGTACGCTGCTCCAGGCGCTGCGCCTCAAGAAGCTTTTCTTTAGAGCGCAACTCGGCCAGACGCTCTTCCAGTTCAGCTTTTATGGAAGAAACGGCCCGGTCCATCCTCTCCCTGGATGTGGCGTAATGGCTGGCCGGAAAGATTGACACATGCTTGCGTTCCCCGAGAATTTCTCCCGTCAGCACGTCGAACTCAAGCATCCTTTCCACTTCATCACCGTAAAAATCCACCCTGATTGCTTTTTCCGTGGCGGAGACCGGGAAAATTTCGACTACGTCGCCCCGCACCCTGAACTTCCCGCGGATAAAATTAATATCGTTGCGCTCGTACTGGATGCTTACCAGTTTGCGCAGGACAGCGTCCCGGTCATAACTCTCCCCCTGACGCAGGGAGAGGACCAGCGTGCTGTACTCTTCGGGATCACCCAGGCCGTATATACATGAAACACTGGCCACGATAATCACGTCCCGCCGCTCAAAAAGAGCGCAGGTGGCCGAGTGGCGCAGCTTGTCGATCTCCTCGTTAATAGACGAGTCTTTTTCAATGTAGGTATCAGTGTGGGCAATATATGCTTCAGGCTGGTAATAATCATAATAGCTGACAAAATACTCCACTGCATTGTCCGGGAAAAACTCTTTAAACTCCCCGCAAAGCTGGGCGGCCAGAGTCTTGTTCGGCGCCAGTATCAAGGCCGGCCGCTGGACAGCCTGGATCACCTGGGCTACCGTGTAAGTTTTACCGGTGCCGGTGGCGCCCAGCAAAACTTGGCCCTGATACCCCTTCTGCAAGCCATCTACCAGGGCGGAAATAGCCTTGGGCTGGTCCCCCATTGGCTTGTATTCTGATTTCAGCTGAAAAGGCCGCATTGTTTTACCTTCTAAATTTGAAATTCTTATTTATTAATAGTATACCATAAGGAGCAAGATACCAAAAGTATGTTCTGCAATCAAGAATATTACAATGAACTAATTTATTCAACTTTCGCCGGACAATACATCAGCTTATATAATTTTTATAATTAATGAAAGGCCACACCATTCCCTTGGTTATAAAACACCGGCTGAAGCATAGTTCAACTCGCCTGATGGAACAGTGCCATCTGACCACAGCACCTACGATGACTAATTAAAAAATAAAGAAAGGGAATAAAATATAACCTTGAAAAACACAAAAAATAGAACGTGAGCATATACTGATAGATATTCACATATATGCTAAGCCAGACATATATTAATTAGGAAGGATGGTGTAAAGATGGTTCATATTCATAGTTTACATATCGCCAATATGAATAATGTTTCAAAAATAATACATAGAAATTGTAATCTTTTCGAAGGAAGCAAACCATACGATAGCCTCAGAATACTGGATTGTCATAATTTCGAAAGAATTTTTAGCTTGAACAACAAACTTTTTGAGAAGACCTGCCGCGTTGATTATTTCTAAACATTATATTATCCATCGATTATTTGCAATGTTGAAGCCCTAGGAAAAACAAGTCATAATAAATAATACTAGGAAGAAAAAAAATAATATTTCACAAGGTTCCCTAAAGTTATCAAGAAATATTCCGTTACCCAAAATATTTAACCTCCTAGAAGTCCGATTTTTCTAGTTATTAGTCTTGACAGAATGTTGTTTTTTACTCCATGATATGTGAATTAAGAATTAATTGTACCCTAAAATAAAGCAAAATCCTTGAAAGACAGTAGTAAAATAGGGGATGCAGGTATAATCATCAGTATAAAAAGACCTTTTGCGTATGTACTGCAAAGTCTAAATAATTAATAACTTTTTTAAGGATGTGATATTGTTGTCGATAGATGTTAAGGATGGAATCCAGCATGATCTTCTTCTGATAATTGTAACATCTTTAGCTATTCTTTTCAGTACTGGGCTCTCGGGACCTCCAAGATTGTTAGGCGAGGCACCAATTGTTATTCCATAGCATTCCGAAAATATTTTTCCTACCCTTGAAAAGGGGGAAAATTTGTGTTTTCACCGGAACAATTTGATGGTTTACTGGAACAAATCATCTCCCAATTAGGTCAAGGAAAAGTGAATTCTCAAGACACCCACACAAATTCAGGGTGCTGCGTTGGCAAAAAAAAACCGCCGGTACTCACCCCGCAAAAGGTCCTGGTAATTCTCGGCCTGATAAGAGGAGTACTGGAGGTAAGATCAGTTTTAATAGACAGGAATCAATCAATTGAAATTCTTTTGGATGGTTCATTGAGGCGGAGAACCAGATTGGACAAAATCTTGGATGAAATTGGCAACATGCCCTTTGATGATGTACTAAGGTCTTTACTCGGAAGGTTAAGCTGAACTAAATGTTATCAGTATCAACAAGGGGATAACAATTCCTATTTGACGGGTAGAATGAGGTGTCAGGTTAATAAGCCAACTCGACTAGACTGAATTGATTTCTTATTATAATGTCAGGTGGTTGATTTATTCATGGAAGCTTTTATTAAAAGTATTAAGAAACCGAAGGGTAAGAAAAGTCGGCATACCTGTCGGATATATATATATAACTTTCAACCAAAAGCCACCTTTAATGGGTGGCTTTTACCATCGAATTCAGGTATCAGTAATACCGTCTACCATCACCCTCGCCCGTCCCCTGTATTAGATATTTTACAGCGAGTCAAGGCTTGCCGGCCATGTCGCTGGCAGTTGTAAATAATAACAATTTGAGGTTGTTGGTTCTTTCCCGCGAGTAATTTTTATTAATTCTATAGTAGAAAGTACTTCCTGCGTGAAATAATATTACTTCTAGACTAAGCCAGATCCACTACTGTAACCCCGAAACCTCCCTCACCCTGTTCACCCAGGCGGAAGGATTTAACCCGGCGGTGCCCGTTAAGATACCTATGGATCGCCATCCGCAGCGAGCCCGTACCTTTGCCGTGAATCAGGCGGACTTTTGGAAGGCCGGCCAAATATGCGTCGTCCAGGTACTTTTCGACCTCAAGCAAGGCATCATCAGCGTAAAGGCCTCTTAGATCCAGCTCAAATGATACTTCCCGCGCTTTATTCAGCGCTAACCCCGCCGCTTCACTTTGTCCGCCGGCCGGCCTGGACCTCTCGACCCGGCGCAATTCTTTTAATGGGACTGAAATCTTAATTACACCGACCTGCACATGTACTTCGCCATCGGTATCAGGAGGGGTCAAGACAAAACCTTTTTGGTTAAATTTGGGCAGGTAGACTTCTTCTCCGCTTTGCAGATTGCCAGGCGCTTGTCCGGCGGCAACCTTTTCCGGGACGGCTTCATTTACCTTTTTCTGTAGTTTCGCCAACTTTTCCCTTGCTTCCTGAATAGCGCTCTCCCTGACATGTGCCGCTTCCCGGGCCAGCTTTACCCGTAATTCCTTAACTGCAGAATCCGCTTCCAACCTTGCTGCTTTAACCAGAACCCTTGCCTCTTCCCCGGCTTTTGCCAGGATGGACTCCCGTTTTTGAGCAATGTCAAACTCCAATTTTTCATATTTATCTTTGAGATGCCTTGCTTTTTCCGTCAATTGAACCGCTTCCTCACGCTCGGCCTCTACTTCCCGCTGTGCCTTTTCCAAATTGCGCATCAAATCATCTATTTGCACCTGCTCTGATGTCAGAAAACCCCTGGCCCGCTCAACCAGATCTCCCGGCAAACCCAGCCTTGTTGCAATTTCAAAGGCGTTGCTGCGGCCCGGCCTGCCTATTAATAGGCGGTAGTTGGGTCTTAAAGTAATAGTATCAAACTCCACACTGGCATTTTCCACCCGGTCACGCGTATAGGCAAAGTTCTTTAACTCGCTGTAATGGGTAGTGGCTACGGTTTTCACACCCGATGAGTGCAGTTTTTCTAAAATCGACTGGGCCAGGGCCGCCCCTTCGGTAGGGTCTGTTCCGGCCCCCAACTCATCCAGCAGCACCAGGCTGTCCCGGCCGGCTTTACAAACAATTTCAACGATATTAATTATATGGGAGGAAAAGGTGCTCAGAGACTGCTCAATACTTTGTTCATCACCGATATCAGTAAAAACTTGTTGAAATATCCCTAGTTTTGAACCGTCCTCAGCCGGCAGGTGCAATCCGGACTGGGCCATTAATACCAGGATGCCGGCAGTTTTTAAAGCAACAGTTTTACCGCCGGTGTTCGGGCCGGTAATTACCAGAGTATCAAAATCTTCGCCAAGCCGCAGATCTACAGGCACTACTTCCCCTTTCAGCAGCGGGTGTCTCCCTTGCCGGATATTCATGCTCGCTTCGCCTTCAAACACAGGAGCCCAAGCGTTCAATTTCTGGCTGTACCCGGCTTTAGCCATAATAAAATCAAGTTCCCCAAGAGCTTCCATCGAAATACTTAAATCTTCGGCGTTACGTGCCACCCTCTCAGAAAGATCAGCAAGGATTTTCATAACCTCCTGTCTCTCCGCCACCATGAGGCGCCTTAACTCATTATTCTTATCAACCACCGCCATTGGCTCAATAAAAAGGGTGGCGCCACTGGCGGACTGGTCGTGGACAATCCCCGGCACCTGGCCGCGGTATTCAATTTTTACCGGCACCACGTACCGCCCTTCCCTGACCGTGACTATTGGGTCTTGCAAATATTTCTGGTAATCCGGAGAGCGGATGACATGCTCCAGATGCTCCTTGATCTGTGCCTGGGCATTTAATAGTTTGCGGCGTATTTGTGCCAATACGGAGGATGCGCCGTCGGCAATTTCACCACCAGGCAGGACGGCCTGCTTGATTTTGTTCTCCAGATCAGGCAACGAGGCCAAGGATACCCCAAGTTCACTAAGCAGTGGATAGCGATCCCTCTTTTCCGTCAAAAACTTTTTTATAACCCGGCAGGCTCTGAGGGTGTCCGCCACGGCTGTAAGTTCCTCCGGTTCAAGCAACGCCCCGCGGCCCGCTCTTTGGAGCTGTTGCCGGATATCATGCCACCCGCCAATTTCAGCGGTCGGGTCCAGCCTGAGCAGTTCGCGCCCCTCGCTGGTCTCGGCCTGCCACCTGAGAATAGTACCCAAGTCGTCTACCGGCGCCAATTCCTTCACCCGCTCTTTCCCGAGAGGCGATCCTGCAAATACAGCCAGTTGTTCCTTAACCTTATTGTATTCAAGCCTTAATAGTGTCTTATTATCCATAACCCTGCCTTCCTGATTATTTAAAAGGTCCTTAACCGTTGTTCCTCCGCGCAAACCATTCTACTGTCAACCGCAATCCTTCTTCGATGCCTGTTTTGGGAAAGTAGCCAAGCAAACCGGAGGCTTTATCGATAGAGGCCATGGAGTGCTTGACATCACCCGGCCGGCTTTCCGAATATACCGCGTCCACCTGTGAGCCTGTAATACTCTTTAATATACTTAGTAAATCATTTAAGTTAATCCTTTTGCCACCGGCTATATTAAAAACTTCTCCGGCAGCCCCGATCGACTGACTGGCCGAAAGGTTCGCCCGCACAACGTCATTGACATAGGTAAAATCACGGGACTGTTTTCCGTCACCATATATCTCCGGCGGATTTCCTTTTAATAACGCGTTGATAAAGCGGGGAATAACCGCGGCGTATTCGGATTCAGGATTCTGACGCGGCCCGAAAACGTTAAAATACCTTAGCCCCACAGTTTCCAAGCCGTATAATTTATTAAATATTTTCCCATAAACCTCCCCGGCCAGTTTGGTTGCCGCATAGGGTGACTCCGGACAGGTGCTCATATTCTCAACCTTAGGCAGAATATCACTGTTGCCGTAAACCGAAGACGAGGAAGCATATATCACCCTTCTGACTCCGGCGCTCAGGGATGCCAAAAAAACATTCAGGGTCCCGGTAATATTTACTTCATTCACAGTCAGCGGGTCAGCAACCGACCTGGGCACTGACGGTAAGGCCCCCTGGTGAAAAACCGCCTCCACGCCTGACATGGCCCGCCGCACATCATCCATGCTGCGCAGGTCGCCGCGCCGCACATCTAGTTCCTTTAACACCGGCTGCAAATTATCAAGGCTGCCGGTTGAAAAATTGTCCAGCACCCTAACCTTGTGACCGAGTTCGACCATGGTGATGGCCAGGTTGGAACCGATAAAACCGCCACCGCCGGTGACCAGAAAAGTGCTCATCATAAAACCCCCATTATTCAAAAATTAGCGGCAACAGGGTGCTGCGCAGCTAAATTATAACATACAAGATTTTTATGTTCCAGGCGGCTTTTTTTATTGTTTAACGAATATCATGCCAGAAAAAAACAGGTTGACACAAAAGTTTTATTTCTCATTATTATTGATTTCTGCTATAATTAAGATTATTTGGTGAATTGTATTCAAGGGGAACTATTTATTGCCAATATAACTATTATTTGGTCAAATATTATGCATTATTTTTTATTACTCTAATTCTGGTGAAACTTTATAACTTTACACCCCTTTGCAGCCTTTGTAACAGTACTAAAGCTTTTACGCAAGATGGTGATACCATGCGAAATGATCGAATCAAAGTTATGCTTACCACTGAAGGAACCTACCCTTTTCACCAGGGCGGGGTAAGCACTTGGTGCAATTTTCTTGTAGAAAAGCTAACTGAAGTTGACTTCACAATCTACAGTATTATCATGAATCCCTTTGTAACTCAAAAATTCATCTTGCCAAGCAACGCCGGCATGATCAAGGTGCCGCTCTGGGGTACCGAGGAACCGAGCGAACACCTGACAACACCTTTTTCCAAAGTATACACCGCAAAAAGATACACAGATAAAAAGATTGTTGAAAGTCATTTTATACCACTGTTTCAGAACTTAATAGAAGAAATAATTAATTTTAAAAAAAACCCTCTCAAGCTTGGCGGCGTCCTGAGCGAAATGTATAAGTATTTTCAGGAGTACGACTATAAAAACAGTTTTAAGTCGGAAGCTGCCTGGGAAGTTTTTAAAGGTATTATACTGAATTATACGAATGACGGCAGGAACAAACTGGCGCAGCCAAGTGTTTTCGACCTAATTCAGAGTCTGGGATGGATATACCGTTTTTTAATTATCTTAAATACACCACTTCCAAGAGTAGATGTAACTCACTCGGCGGCGGCCGCGTTTTGCGGCATACCAAGCGTCCTGGCAAAATTAGAAAACAGGACTCCGTTTCTTTTGACTGAGCATGGAGTTTATTTAAGGGAACAGTATCTGTCGCTGTCACGCAGGGGGTATTCCTCTTACCTGAATACCTTCCTGATCAGGATGATCCATTCTGTAAGCAGTTTGAACTACGCCCTGGCCGATCAAGTTTCTCCAGTATGCGTGTATAATACCAGATGGGAAAAAATGTTCGGAGTTCACCCAGGGAAAATAGATGTCATTTTTAATGGTGTGGATCAGGAACTGTTTTCGATGCGGCAGAATATTCAGAAGAACCCGCACCCGACGGTGGTTGCCGTAGCCAGGATAGATCCTGTCAAGGATTTGATTACCCTGATCAGAGCGGCGGTTATAGTCAAGGATAGAATACCCGATGTCAGGTTTATTGTATACGGTTCTGTATCTGTTCCGGAGTATTATGAAGAGTGCCTCGCTTTAAGAAAAGAGCTTGCCCTGGAAGAAACATTTATTTTCGCCGGGCACACCGATGATGCCCCTGCCGCCTACCGCACCGGAGATGTTGTTGCCCTGTCAAGTATTACCGAAGCGTTTCCTTATTCAGTGATCGAGGCGATGATGACTGAAAAACCAGTTGTGGCCACAGACGTCGGTGGAGTTAAGGAAGCCGTCGGAGGTTGCGGCATAATTGTAAGGCCGCGCAGTCCGGAACAATTTGCGCAAGCTTTGATTACGTTGCTGGAAGATCCCGAGATGCGTGAAGCCCTTGGTAAAGAAGCAAGAGAAAGGGCACTGAACTATTTCACAATTGAGCGGGCATTGGAACTTTATCTGAACAGCTATCAAAAACTGGCATTTGGAGTTGCTGAACCCAAAGTTATACCGCTTAACTTGAAACGGCAAAAATTACTTTCAGAAAAAGGCTACGCCCTTGCCGAGATTGGTCACTGGCGCGAAGCCATTTCACAATTCCGCTTAGCGATCGACGCCGCGGTTGATTCTACGGCGGTTCCGGTGCTGTTAACGGAAATTGCCAGGGCTTACAATAATCTTGGAAATTTTGACATGGCTTTTAACGAATTAGAAAAAGTTGAAGCCATGGTTGAGTATTTGGAAAATAACAGGATAGCGTGATCTAACAGGGTGGGGGACAAGCAAAATGAATGTTAAGTTTAAACGTTCTTTTTGGGGCTATAACCCGGCAGATGTTGACAAACAGTTAAAAAGCATGGACAAGCGCTATAAAGACAGCTTGATGGAATTGAGAAAGCAGCTTGCTGACGAAGTTCACCAGCTTCAGCTATTGAAAGTCAACATTGAAAAGGTTAAAAATAACATTGAATCCTACAAAAAAATTGAGAATGAAATTTCACGGATATTATTAAAAAAACATCTTGATGCCGTTGAAAAAGTTTTTATGGCAATGCTGGATTCCAGACGAGCGGAAAAAACTGCGACCGACAAAGTACTTTTCAAGAAAGATGAATTAACAAAATTAAAGACGAATATAAAGAAAGTTAAAGAGGAAATCAATTCGGTAACCAGCCGGTACCGGCTATTGTTAGAATCAGCCGAAGGGGTTTTGCCAAATGAAAATAATCAATCGTAAACTGATGGGGTTCAATAAAAAACAAGTAGACAAGTACCTGGAAAAAGCTAATAAATTCCAGGAAAATGAAATTAATTTAATTAAGGAGAATATTGAGACCTGCAAAATTGAAATAAACTCTCTTGTTCAAGAATTAAATGTGTTGCAAGAGGAACAGGAGAGATATGCCAAGAACAAAGAATTACTGGAGCTAGCCTTGACAAAAACAAACGAATACTCTAATTTAATTGACGCCGCCGCCCAAAAAGATGTCGCCAAAATTCAGGAGGACAGAAAACAAAAGCTGAAAATCCACAACAATTATTTAACAGACATTGATTATGAAATAGTCAAGCTAAAATCCCAAATGAGTTCAATGCTGCAAGAAGTTCAAGAGTTGATTATTGAAAATGAAGATGCTGGGGATACTGAAAGCGACCCAGTTATCAGAAAGGTAGTTGGTACGATACTACCTTCCGCCAGCAAATCTGAAATTACTATATCCACGCTGGGAAACGGCTTAATCAGCGAAACCAGTGATATCATTGGTAAAACAGTGGTTCTCCCCAACGGCGTGCTGATCGGCCGTGTCAAGAGTCTTATAATAAACGAGGCAACAAATGGAATAGAGGGTTTTTACCTCAAAGGAAATCAACTACCCGCCGACAAGCCTATCACCGCTGATTGTGTTATTGCTGTAAAAAAAGACTCTCTCGTTGTTTCCGCGGATTGGCAGAAGATTAGCAGGCAATCAGACAAATCCAGCGCTCCGGGGAAAGATTCCACGGAGCGATTGGATAACTTGAAGTCAATTATTAAAGAGCAGATGACCGCTGACGGAGCAATAGCTCCGAAAGCAATTAATACAGGCAAACGTACAAAATATTTAGCAGATTTTGGCCTTTCGGATGAAGCGGTTGACTCTGTATCTATGGGTGACATTCCGCCAGACCCGCAATCTATGGAAATGGATCTTGGGGAAGGCCAGTCGGGTTTTTGGGATAACGACGATGAGGAAGATAATATAGAAGCTTCAGAAGAGTCTAATTTTAACGAAACAGAAATAACAGCAACAGACGATATCATTAGTATTTCACCGGCGTCTGATATTCCGGCAGAACCGCAATCCATTGAAATGGATCTTGGGGAAGACCGGGAAGGTTTCTGGGGAAACAAAGACGCGGAAGACGATATGGAAGAAAATATCACCAGCACTACCGGGGAATTATATTTTAACAAAACTGAAAAAGAGACAGTTAACAAACCGCAACCTTCAGCAACAGAAACTTTAGAATCCGAATCCTTTTTTAGTGAATCCGGATCCTATTTTGACGAAACAGAAACTGCTTCAACGGTTGAGCCCTCCCTGCCGGACAACTCACATGATACACCTGTTAGTCAGGACCATGCTTCCATACACCCTGAAGGCGAAATAAAGGTGTCCGATTATCAAGCCAGACCACAGGCAGCAGCGCCAAAATCCAGTCCGGCGGTAGACAAAGAGATAAAAACGGTGCGTCATAAATATGTTGTGGGAAAATTGGCGGGAGAAGACCTGCTGGACAACAATGATCAAATCATTATTAGCAAAAACGAGCTGATCACAGCGGCAATAATAGACAAGGCGGAAAAGGAAGGTAAACTGGCCGAATTGATTATTCATATGGTTATACCAGGACTGGAAGAATAATCTAATGAAACTGATTAATAACAATATTAGTCAGAGTGAAAAAGAAAATGCCTTGAATAAATTAATTAATGAAATCCTCGAGCGCCGGATGCAGCCTGAGGATAAATACGAAATCGCAGCTATCCTCGAATCAATGGGCTGGAACGACAGCATGGCTTCAGAAGCATTTGGGACCGATGATATTTTCGCGCTTTCAGCTGATATTTGGGATATTATACAGGAAAAGATTCTTTTTATGCCGGCCGCACCGGTTAAAAAAATAGATTTTATGCAATACTCCATCATGATTATACGGAGTTTCTTGCGAGGCACAATATTTGCCCTGCCGATGGCGGTATCTGTCGCGTCTATGTTGACCTTGAGGTTTTCGCTGTGGTCATATGAATATTTGTCGTTGGAAAACGCCACGAGCATAGCTATTGGAACTATTCTCAGTTTCATGGCAGTCGGAGGATTTACTCAGGCCATAGCGCGCCGGGGTTTTATGTATCTAGGACAGGGCCACTACTATTTAGCCAGAAGGATATCTTTTTATTTTGTAAAGTCGGGTTTTATCGTCTGTTTAATTACTTCCGCTTTATTTTTTTTGTTAAATGCTATTTTCCTGGTTTATCCGTGGCGCATGGTGATTATCGTTATTCTATATTTTATATTTTTGTGCGCAATTTGGCTGTCAGTCACAATAATGTATATGTTGCAGAAGGAACTAACCTTTACGGGTTTAATATTAGGCGGTATACTTGTTGTTTTCATTTTTTTTAAATTAGCCAATGTAAATATTATTTTATCACAAATCATTTCTCTTGCACTGGTCTCACTGGCCGGTGTCGCAATAGCCTATTACTATTTTATGCGGGCGGAACGAGGCGCGGAAAAAGGTATAGCGCCGCCGATGCCCAGGTTGTCCATCGTGGCCTATACCAGTATCCCTTATTTCGCGTATGGTTTTTTATACTTTACTTTCCTTTTTGCCGACCGGGTAATTGCCTGGTCCACCAATAATATTTACATGCCCTACCTGATTTGGTTCCGGGGGGAATATGAACTGGGTCTTGACTTGGCTATTATCACTTTTATTTTACCTATGGGCGTGGTTGAAGTTGTTGTAAACGAAATCATGACCAATCTAGAGGCAAACCAGAAAAATTTCATGGCAGCAAATGTAAGACAAATGAACAGGAATTACATCATTTTGTATATCAAAAGGATCATCTTCGTTATCCTGTTTTCAGTGGCCAACGCTGTGATGATCTATTTTTCAATAAAAATTTTGAATCAAAACGGCACTCTTGAAACAAATATTATAGCCAACAAAATGATCCGTTTTGTATTTATATATGCCGTGATAGCCTACACTGTAATTGTAGTTGCGTTAATGAACAACATGATCCTGTTCAGCCTATCACAGCCAGAGGTAGTTTACCGTTCCACATTGTACGCTCTCCTAATAAATGTTTTTCTCGGTTTTGTGCTTAGCAGGTGGGTGGATTATACATGGGCTGTATTCGGGCTTTTGATCGGGGCAATAGCATTTGCGATTATAACTTCAAGAAGGGTTTGGGAATTATTTAATAACCTTGACTATTACCTTTATTCTGCAATGTAAAAATCATAAAAACAAATTTACATCTTATGAAAAGCTGGGATGAAAATGTTTTTGAAGGGGAAAAAAGATACTAATGAGAAATTATACCATAGACGTAATGAAAAACCAGAGGAATCTAACTTCAATGTAAAAAAAGCAATAGGATGCTTATTCTTTATATTTATTATTATAATAATAAATATGATTATCTTATTGGTTTATAAGATTCAATAGATTTTTAGTAAGAACCTGATGCGCGGAGGAAAGTTATGCTTGGTGTGGGATATAGTCTGTTAATGGCTGTTAAGGTAATTATTCTATTCACCTTCATTTACATTTTCATACCAGCTCAGATTTCTAATTTCAAAAACGAAGATAAACTCCTGGACAAAGTGTTTATTGGCCTTATTTACTCAAATATAATAACCATCTCAATCGTTCATTGTTTAGCATTTCTTAAACTTTATGAATTTCTCTCCCTCCTTTTATGTTATTTAATAGTATATATCATCTATTCCTGGCAGAAAGGCAGGAATCCCGACTTAATTGCAGATGCGCTTGGCATGAAGCTGGTTTTGAATCTACTAGATATATCAGAAGGCAGGTCCGGTTTACGTGGCGAATTATTCGACCAACTAAAAAACTGGCTTAATCAATTTTGGAAAAGTGCTGTTCAAATACTACGCTATTCTATTCTAAATCCTATTGCAGGACTGTTTACAGTTATAATACTTGTGGCAGCTGCTGTGATAAGGTTTAACCACTCAATTATCCACGCATATTATGGAGCCGCAGATCCCTATGTTCACCTTATATGGATTAAATACTTAGGACTAAATCAGATATACAGGGATGGGATTTATCCCTATGGCTATCATGCGGTTTTATCGGCGTTTAGTAAATTATTCTTTCTTGATCCATATTTTGTTGTTAGATTTGTCGGCCCTCTAGCTGGATTTTTTTTGTTACTATCTGTTTACTATTTTGCGCTGAGAAATTTTAAAAGTCCACATGCGGCACTGATAGCTATTTTTATATACGGAATTATCGTAGACGATAGGTTCCCCAGTCATATTTTGAGACAATCTAATGCGTTGTCACAGGAGTACGCTACAATATTTTTATTACCTGGAATTCACTTTTTTAATTTATACATGAAAAACGCTTCGAAAAGATACTTAAAGCTGTCTGCAGCGTGCCTTGCCCTGACTCTCCTCATCCACCCATATGTGACGGTGTTTTTGCTATTAGGTTATTCTATTATTTTTTTATGCTATCCTAAGAATATATTGAACACCAAGTTTTTTTTTAGATCAGTTTTCGTTATGCTATTATCCAGTCTTGCAGGTATCCTTCCAATAATAATTGGTGTTATTACAGGCAAAAAATTTCACGACAGTTCAATAAACTATATTGAACGGAATGTACAGATAATACAAGATAAGACCAATTTCGCTACTAATAGTATAAAAATTTTTTCCGAAAACAATCCATATCTTCTGGCAATTCTAATTTGTTTCACCATTATTTTATTATACGAACTATTATTAGTTGTAAGAAAAATTAATAGAAGGGTTGATAGGGCTTATCTTTTTTGTGCTCTTATCTCATTGATATCTTACCTGCAATACAGAGCAGCCGAGCTTGGATTGCCTGTTATAATGAATCCATACCGAACCGAAGTGTTTTTAACATTATTTGCTGCCCTTACTTATGCTGGAACGCTAGATATAATTAATTCAATGACAAAGATAAAAACAAATACTCCATATGACATAAAGTTGGCTGTTACATTGGCTACTATGATTACCATGCTTATTTTTATACCGTTGAAGATTCCTGAAGGTAATTGCTATGAATATGATGAGGCGGTACAAGCATATTTAGAAATCAAAAGCATTTATCCCATCTTCAATTGGACTATAGTTGCTCCTGTGGAACAATATCAGCAAACTCTAGGACAAGGCTGGCACTATGATTTAATCGAGTTTGTAAAAAAAATACCCACAGCAGATAAAGAAGGTGATAAATCATTTTCAATACCAACTGATTACATTTTTATCTTTACTGAAAAGATTCCATTGGGCTCAAATAAAACTATAGAAATGGTTGATAGAAAAACAAAGATTCCCGAAACAAAGGGACCCGAGACTGAGTTTTACTATAGGGATGTAGTTAATAGAACAATCATTGAAGCAAGGGCTTATTATTGGGCGGAAGAATATATGAAAAAAAATAATAACATGAAAGTGTTTTTTGATGGTCAATACATGAAAATATTTTTAATTAAACAGGACCTAAGAAATCCTGTTTTGCTGTTTTCCTAAATCAGTTGGATAATTATCCCAAATCAATGATTAAGGAGATGTATCATTGTTAAATATTAATACAATAAAAAACCGTATTGTAAATCGTGATTTTACAGTGGGAATCATTGGAATTGGTTATGTGGGTTTAGGTTTGGCTATAAAATTTGGAGAAGCTGGCTTTAGAGTTATTGGGTTTGATTTAGATCAGGCTAAAATAAACAATATAAACAACGGTTCAAGTTATATCCAGCACATTCCTTCAGATCGAATATTTAACCTGATACGAGCAGGACAGCTTAAAGCTACGAATGACTTTAACGAGCTTAGAAAGGTTGACGCATCACTAATTTGCGTGCAAACACCTTTGACACGCCAACATGATCCTGATTTACAATTTATAGTAGAAACCGCCGATGCTATAGTAAAAAATCTAAAAGCCGGCCAGCTTGTTTGCCTGGAAAGCACAACCTATCCAGGTACAACAGAGGAAATACTTTTACCTCACCTAATCACCAGCGGACTCAAGGTTGGGGAGGATTTTTTCCTGGCCTTTTCACCTGAGCGCGAGGATCCTGGAAACGAACAATATAAGCTAGAAAACACACCTAAGGTAGTCAGCGGTATTACCCCTGCGTGTCTTGAAATAGCAAGCCTTCTCTATGCGCAGGTGGTCAGATGTGTGGTTCGGGTTTCGTCCACTAGGGTAGCAGAGGCAGCCAAGCTATTGGAAAACATTTATCGCGCCGTAAATATAGCTTTGGTCAATGAGCTAAAAATAACATTTGACAGTATGGGCATAGATATCTGGGAAGTGATTGAGGCTGCTAAAACCAAGCCTTTCGGTTTCCAGCCTTTCTACCCAGGGCCTGGACTTGGGGGCCATTGCATACCCATCGATCCTTTTTATCTAGCATGGAAAGCCCGTGAATACGGGATAACAACCCGCTTTGTCGAGCTTGCCGGGGAAATTAATAATACAATGCCTTTATATGTAATACAAAAGCTGGCTGATGCACTAAACATGCGCAAGAAATCTATTAACGGTTCCAAAATATTGGTGTTAGGTATTGCTTACAAAAAAGACGTTGGGGATTTACGAGGGTCACCATCTGTGGAAATATTAGAACTACTGCTGGCGAAGGGCGCTCAAGTGGATTACAGTGACCCCTATTTCCCAAATCTTTTGTTAACCCGGCACTCAAAAATCCAATTAGAATCAATAAGTATCACAGAAGAATCCATCCAGTTCTATGATGCAATCTTAATTGTTACAGATCATTCTAGTTTCCCGTATGAAATGATTTATAAATCACCTGCCCTCATTGTGGACAGTCGCAACGCATTACGTCAGAGAGGTTTCGCAGGCTTTAATGTAATTGGAGCATAATCTAAAAAGCGGATGGGATGTATTTAGAATTAAAAAGAAGTGTAGGTGGTTGGATTGATTGACAATGTTTCAGTCGTAATACCTTGCTATAACGAAGCTAAAACTATCTCAAGTATTATCGATAAAATAAAAGAAATAAACAGTATATGGGAGATTATTGTTATAGACGATGGATCAACTGATGATTCATATGATATTATCAAGCAGTACGAGGTAATAATAATAAAAAATCCATATAACTTGGGCATGGGCGCATCTGTGAAGAAAGGCATAATTAAAGCGACAAGAGAGTACGTAGTGTTAATAGATGGGGATGGGCAGCATGATCCATCTGATATTCCAAAATTACTAGAATACGTTGATGAATATGATATGGTAGTAGGATCAAGAGTGAATAACGGTTCTTTATCAAAAGTAAGGTGTATTAGCAACTATTTTTTAAAGTCGTTTGCACAGCAAATTACAAAACAAAAAATATCTGATTTAACTTCTGGTTTTAGAGCCTTTAAGAGAGATTTAGTCTTGCCTTATTTACCTCTATTTCCAAATAGGTTTTCCTACTCGACTACTTTAACAATATGTATGATTAAGAGTTCAATGAATATCAAATATGTTAATCTATCTACGATAGTCGGCAGGAAACATGGGAAAAGCAGTATCAACCTTTTCTTTGACGGGATGAAATTTATTAATATTATAATAAAAATTATTATGTTATATAGCCCACAAACAATTCTAATGCCTTTTGGGATTGCTGGATTAGCTATTGCTATTGCACTGACAGTATATCAGCTTGTTAATCATTCAAAATTCTCACCGAATGTTGGTATATTCTACCTTGCCGGTGTACTAACTATATTACTTAGCTTGATTGCCGAGCAAATTACAAACCTAAGGTATGAATTAATAGAGTTATCCAAGGACAGTAACAAAAACAGAAATATAAACTATGGAAAATAATTCACCGAAAGGGGATTGTCATGCACAGACCGGCATTTATTGCCATAATAGCTATGCTAACAGCTATATTATCCGGTTTATTTTTATTGGCAGGTTGTTTCATGCAAAAAGAACATGTGGAAGATAAGGAAATAAAGCCGGTCGTTGCAACGGCTAATGAAACTGATGGCGCTAATAATACAGTGAAAATTAATTTTACTAAGACAATTTTTAATAACTCAAGATTACCCATATTGATGTTCCATTCAGTAAATACCATTAAACCGCAAGGAGGACTGGATCCCTATTGGGAATGGAGTTTCAAGGAACTTATAGACCGTATGTATAAAGACGGTTATAAAACAATCACGGCGAAACAGGCTTATGATTTTAACATCAACAAATGTCCGTTGCCGGAAAAATCTATTTGGTTGACTTTTGATGATGGTTACGCTGACAACTTGACAGTTGCCGCACCGATATTAGCAAATTATGGTTATGTGGCTACAGTCTTTGTGGAAACTTCAAAAATCGGCAGTGATTTAAGACTTACCCAAAAACAAATTGCCACACTACGCAACACTTATAATTGGGATATACAGTCTCACGGTTATGTCGGTCATCAACCCATATCTATAAATGAGGGTGGTGAAAAAGGTTCATTTTATAATGATTTAAAATGGCTTGATACATTGTCAAGAACCGAAACAATGGAAGAAAGACATGCAAGAGTAAAATCTGATTTGCAGTCTTCAATTGCGGTAATCAATCATTACAATCCTGCATATTGTTTTGCTTACACTAGCGGGAAAAATGGAGCAACTATGGAAATAAAAGCCGACAATGACTCAGTAATGAATGAACTTGGTATTATGGGGGTTAATGTAGGTAAAACGGGTAGTGAACAAACTGTTCCTCTAAATTCAACTTCCCCTCACAGATTGTGCCGTATCGGCATTTCAGGGGAAACATCTTATGATAAAATATTTAGCATTACTAATTTTGGGCTAATGGTTTTAGTTAACGGTTCAGTCTATAATACAAGATTCATCACATACGACAGTATAAATGATAGATTTGTAGTAGGCGATACAACTGGTAAAATTATGACAGTAGGGAAAGACTGGATAACAACATTGGGACCATCCCCGGTTCAAAAACCACTTGGTTCAAAACAACCTAACCCGGAATCCTTTATTATCCCTACGATATTGCCTAACGGAGACATTTGGGTGGGAAGCGTAACAGGATCAGTTTTATATAAATTAGACTTAAACGATTTAAGTAAGCGCGCTTCAAGAGAAATCGACTTATCATTCTACCCCTATAATGTTGTAAATGATGGTTCAAAACTATATGTTTTTGATAACAATGGAGTAGTCCAGCAGATTAATCCAGATACAGGAGAATTGACATTATACTGTACCTTGCCAGATAACGATTCCGCATTCTATACAGGTTCAGTTTTGACCAATGGAATACTATACACATACGATTCAAAAAATAACAGGATCTTGAAATACGATTTTTTTAATAGATCTCCGTTGATGCATATCTCCTGGGAACAATCCGAGCATCAACTACAACCATGGTATATCATTGATGATAACAACATTCTATGTTATTGTCAAAAAAATCGGAAACATGTGGTTTTAGAGTACTACTAATTTCAACAAAATAACCAGAGGTGATCATGAAAAGCCGATTCAATTTTGTATTAAAAATAGCTTTATTCCTGGTATTTTTACTGTTTTTTAAAAAATATATTGATATAGAGGAAAGTAAAAATCTTGAGTTGGATTTTTACTTGAGCTATTATATAGTTTTTATACTAGCAACTTTGTTAATGTATCTTTCTAGGGGATTTATTTGGCTGTCCTTAATTGAGATTAAAAACGAGGAAAAGTCTTCAGCGCTTTCTAAAGTATTTACCAGTATGATGGCCAATGTTATCCTTCCCGCCCGGGCCGGGGATTTGTATAAGGTCTGGTGGAGTAAAGAAACAACAAAAGAAAAATATATTTATATACTCATTCTATTAGCTATTGAAAAAATAATTGAAGGCGCTATAGTATTAGCAGTATTACTTGCATTTATTATTGTAAGGCAGCAATTTATTTTATATAGATATTCTTTTTTGATTTTATTTTTAATTATAATTTTGACACCTCTTATCTTGGGAGCTAAGAACGTCAAACTAGTTAAGTACTATAGAGGACTTGGATATGGCATAATTACTAGGTTGTTTTCTTTCCTCTCCTTTTACTTTTTCATGAAGTCATATAATATAGGGTTAACTGCCTTTGAAGCATTTCACATAAGTAACATTGCTTCTGTAGGATCAATGTTAGCAATTCTACCTGCCGGCTTGTTGACATATCAGATGGCTGCTACATATGGTTTATCGTTATACGGCATAGATAATTCATATGGGATTATCCTCAGTTGCTTTTATCATTTTCAATTAATAGCCCTCACTGTACTATTGGGATTATTATCTATAATATTATTCGATAAGGAATACTTGAGAAATATTACGATTATCAGAAAAAAAGCACATCAACAAGACAATACTAAAATTGCAACGGTTGGACGTGCTCTATTAACTGACGCGCAGCAAAGAAAAACACTTGCCGTGGCAAGATCCCTTGGCAATAAAAATATTTACGTCATGGCTGCCGAAGAAACCCGCTGGGCAACTTCATTGTATTCTAAGTATTGTAACAAGAGTTTTGTTTATCCGAACCCCAATAAAGAACCGGATAAGTTCTATCAATGGCTTTTAGACATCCTAAGACACTTTCCATGTGAGGTGCTCTTCCCCATGGATGACAAGGTGCTGGAGACTGTGATTGAGCATAAGGAAGAAATTGAACAGTATTGTAAGGTACCAGTTCCTGATAGCAAAAATTACAACAGTGCCGCTGATAAGGCCATTGCGGTAATGATAGCCAAGGAGGCTGGCTTAGAGTGTCCTGATACAATAATTATAAATAATCTGGATGACCTGCCGCTGGCGGTCTCCGGATTATCGTTTCCGGTTATTGTAAAACCGAGAAAAAGCTCCGGTTCTCGAGGCATTGCATTAGTCAATTCAGCGGCGGATCTGACAAATAAGTATATGAGAATTCATGAAAGATATCCTTTTCCTATTATCCAAGAATATATCCCCGCCGGTGAAAAGTTTGATGTTTGCCTCCTTTTTGACCGGTCATCGCGATTAAAAGCCTCTTTTGTGCAAAAGGAAATTAGACATTTTCCCGTTAATAGAGGACCCAGCACAGTTCAGGAAAGCGTCTGGCGCCCAGAACTGGTGGAAAAAGCAACTCACCTGATGCAAAAACTTAATTGGTATGGCGTTGCAGAAGTTGAGTTCATGATTGACCCCAGGGATGGTAAGGTCAAGTTCATGGAAGTCAATCCGCGGTTTTGGGGGTCGCTGCAGTTATCTATACTGGCAGGGGTTGATTTTCCCTGGCTTCTTTATAAGCTTGCTGTGGAGGGTGATGTGGAAGAAGTTTTCACATATGCTACAGGGCTCAAATGCCGGTGGTTGTTGCCGGGTGACATCTTACATTTTTTGTTTAACAAGGAGCGTTTATCGATAGATCCCCCATTTATCAGTACGCCCAAAACCGGTGTTTATG
>MVRN01000127.1 GCA_002067965.1 Pelotomaculum sp. PtaU1.Bin035 | reverse complement strand
CTAGAATTACTCCTTGTGGGGTTTTAACCAAGTAGACATAAATGTCCTGACCGGAGTACTTCTCCATTTCGTCCACCTGCCCGGAGGTAATAAAATAGATGTTTAGGTTTTTAATATCTAATTTCAATAACTTGGTTAGTCTGGCAACAGTTTTATTGGAAACCTCCTGATAGAAACGTTCGAAGCCGTCAATCAGAATAAATACCTTTTGAAATTTCTGCATGTGCTCGTATTCCTTTTCTTCATCTCCCCCAGCTTTCCTATAATTAGTGCGTTCGCTTATCCTGAGGTTGATTTCATGCAAAAAGTTTTCTAAGAAAATGTCAAAGGCATGTCCGTCATGCATAAACCCGTCAAGGCCTGCTTTACTATAATATTCCTCCAAACGCTCCCCTGCGGCCCAGACGTATGCCTTAAAATTAGCTTGTTTTTTTATCATGGTCGACGCCTTCATTATAAAATTGGATTTTCCGGAATTTTTATGCCCTCCGGCAAAAAATAAGCAGGTGTTTATCAAATCCATTCCCGCGACGGTGCCTGTAACCGTATCCCAGCCCAGGGGCAAAAAGGACTCGGCAATTGCGTTCTCGAAAGTGCTTTCATCAAAATTCATAATTTTATTATTTAACTGGCTAGGTTCTGTGATTATTCTCTGACTCTCCATAGGTTTTTTACTTTCTGACTTAATGTAACCGCCCCCGATATTCTGCCTTCGAATGTCTATTCTTGAATCGCCCCAAGCCGTCTTCATTTTCCGCAAAACGTCTTTTATTTTCCTGGTTCTTTCTGCTTCATCAGTTTCGCCAAAAGCAATGGCTGTTTGAAATTCCAGCGGCACGTCCAGCTTGACAAGACCTCTTCCTTTGACATTCTCGGGCTCAAGCCCATAGGTTTGTCCAAGGACTTCCATATAACTTGATTTGTCCGTCATTTGCAGTGTCAACAGCTGCTTGACATAGTCGGTAACTTTGTAATATATCGCGCCTTTGTCACTGCCGGTAAGGATCAAATAGATACCATAGTTAGCGCCCTCCCGGGCCAGGGTTATCAACATATCTTCCAGGGAAAACCTTTCACGGAATACTGAATAGCTGTCCAGCACCAAGAATATTGCGGGTATCTTCTTGCCCGTGGTATTTTTATAGGCCAGGATATTTCCAACATCATTGGATGAAAACAGGGTTTTTCGGGTTTCTAACTCATGTAATATTTCCTCAAAATAATTTTCAACTTTTTCTTCATCTTCCGAATATGCCACTCCCAAACAATGAGGCAATTCCCCAAAGAAGCCTAAAGTTCTCCCTCCCAAATCAAGAATGTAAAAAGCGGCGTCATCCGGTGAGTAGGTACTTGCAATTGAGTAGATCAGGGTTTGTATGAAGGTTGTCTTTCCCGTCCCTGGTATTCCATATAACACGACATGGCCCTTTTTCCCAATATCCAACCTTAGTGGGTACTGCTCCTGTCTTTCAGGATCATCCACTAATCCAATAATGGGGGACATCCATTCCTTTACGGTTTTCCAATTTGCGCCATCAAATCTAAAATTTCTAAAACCGGGAATTTCATCAAGGTTAATGATTTCTTTAAGCTGTTCCACCCATAGCTTTATAGGCGACACATTATTTTTCTTAGCGTAGTCGCTAATATAATCAACGGCTGCTTCAAGCTGAGTTAGTTTTGTTTCTTTAAGAACTCTTTTTGCAGATACAGTTTTCAAGGGCTTGGCACAGGCATCAATCAAAATTACCTTCTGAGAATCCGGGTCAATGTATTCCTCTTCAGGATTGTATTGCCCACCGCTATAACCGGATTGAACACATTCAAAAATCTCATTATAGCCAACTTGGACATAACAGCGTCCCGGCAATGTGATCGCGGCAGCTTCCGGCCGCTTCAGCATTTCCTGGGAATCCTGTTTGTCCAGGACTTTAAGACATATCCTGAATCTTGAATTGCTCCATATTTGGTCATTTACTACCCCTGACGGCTTCTGAGTCGCTAAAATCAAATACACCCCAAGACTTCTCCCTATCCGGGCGGCGCTAACCAATTTTTCCATAAATTCCGGCTGCTGTATTTTTAATTCCGCGAATTCATCGGATATGATTAATAAATGTGGCAACGCTGCTAGTTCATTTCTATTTCCTTGCTTAAGATAATCTTTATATAATACTTGATATTCATTAATATGCTTTACGCCGGCCAGATCAAAAAGACGTTGTCTTCTTTTTATTTCCGACTCGATTGATATCAGGGACCGCCTGATTTGGTTTCCCCCAAGGTTGGTAATCACTCCTGAAACATGGGGTAAACCTTTAAAAGAATTGGCCATCCCGCCCCCTTTATAGTCAATCAAAATAAAGGAAACGTCGTGAGGATGATAGTTTATAGCCATGGACAAAATATAGGCCTGGATAAACTCTGATTTTCCCGAGCCCGTCATACCGGCTACTAGGCCGTGGGGACCATGGTACTTTTCATGCAGATTTAAATTAAAAAGTTCTCCACCCGCTTTAACCCCAATTGGGGCGGCCAGAGATTTGTGAGGCAAACTCTCCGTCCACCTGCGTCCCACATCCAACTGCTCAACATTACCAACTCTGAACATGCTGAGAAAATCCAAGCCGGAAGGAATAACTTGTTCTCCTCCAAGGTTTTTTAATGTATATTGCGCTATTGATTTTGAGAAGGTATGAATCATCTCTTCATTCACGTTGTCCGCTATAAATGGCAGTTCCCCATCTTCTTTCCGCCTTTTTCTGAATATCTCACAAACCTTGTCGTCATAATGAACTATTGTCTGGCAGTCCGAAGGTAATGCCCCTATACTTTCTCCTACGAAAACAGAGGTGATACCCAATACATTCTTAGAATCGATAAGATAACGCATGGCCGGTTCATCCTCAACCATCCCCGCATCTAAAACAAATACCGCAAAATACGGCAAAATAACTTTCTTCCGGTCACCTTCGCTAATCGATTCTTCTCTTTCTCTGGCTACTTCATCGATAACATTTAATATCTCATGGGCCTCGTCTTTATTGGAAGCAAAATAACGCAGCTCTTTATTTGGACTCCAGGTATGGGGCAGGTTCTTTACCCACTCAAAATCCATGTACTGGCCCTCATTGCATATAAAAGCGAGCTTCAGTTCGTCATAGCTATGCAACCCGGCAAGTTGTATCAATATGCTTTTGAGTATCCCATGTCTTTCATTTCTCCTGCCGATTATCCCCACGACCTTATCCTCTAAAAACGGGATAGTAACAGGCATATCCTTAACCCTGCCATATTTCTCAAAGATCTTTTTCGGTTCAAACCTCAAAGGATCATTAACTAAAGAGAGTCGATCTTTAGGGATATTTATTTTGAAAATATTTCTGCGAAACCCCAATCCAATCCGAATATCCATAAAATCTTCATCCTGGGCAGTCCTCTCCCAGATCTTTCTGCTGCTGTTCGCAATACGGTCGACTAGTTTCCGCGTCTCGGGATAAATCTCAAGAAGAACATTCTTATTGTATTCAACTCTTTTTGCTATTTCATCATCATGCTCACCCAGATATTGGGTATATACACTAACTCTATTTTGCTCTTCCTTTTCCAAGGTTTTCTTTTGATATCTGTTTATTAACAACGGCCACATAATTGCCCCCACCAGCATACTCAGAGCCATAATCCCACTTGTCGCTATCGTTACCGGATTGCCGCCCAAGGAACTATTCGCCGTATAAATTCCCAAACTGACGAGCATTGCCAGGGACATAGTCATAGAAGGCCCTATGGTTAATATTAATGGGTAACTTTTATTTTGAATTGGAGGTGGAGGGGCTTCTATCTCAATAGGATCTTTTTCGAGGTGCCTTATGAGCCGGGGGGTTTTCGTAAAATATCCTACATTTTTAGATTCTAAAAGAGCTTTCTCCGGCAGGTTAAACCCTATGGCGGGTTCACATGAGCATATCACTTTATTATCCGGATTGTTAATTAGAAAAACCCGGCCTAAAACAATTATTTTCATCCCCATAATATTAATCTCATCTGCGAACTTAAGTTTCACAGAGTCATTACTGACTGCCATACCGTTTACGAATATCAGGTCTTTTTTTATACAATCCAAATAAACTTCATTCTCTTCATTAGACCTGATTTTGGCATGCAGACGAGAGACACCAAGATTTTTATAACATATTTCAGCTTCCTTAGCGGAACCGATTTTCAACTCAATACCTGGGAATAGATTATATTTGGCAAATTTAATATAATTTGCGTCTAGTTTTAAGAAAAGAACAAACAGCCTTTTTGGAATTTCAGTAAACTTGACCTTAAGAATGGAACCTGACTCCAGAACAAAACTTGGGATCTCTCTTTCCCCAATTATTAATTTTACATCCCCGCTGCTTTCCACATTCCATTCATTATCTTTTAGAAAAAACCGCAGGGAATTTGTATTACCATCTTCTCCTCCCTCTAAAGGTATAGATCCCTCGCCAGGGAATTCAGTGGTGGAATATTCTTTTATATATTTGCCATATATAATGATTATCTTGAAATTCATTGACATCTCATTTCTTCCTCATTTCAATCCTTACTGTCTGCGCTGCCTCATCCCACTTCACTTCCGCGCCCAAGGCCTCGCTGACAAAACGCACCGGGACCATGGTGCTGCCGTTTAGGATTTGGGCCGGCGGGTCAAGTCTCACGGGCCGGCCGTTCTTGTAGGCTGTCGAGTCGCCTATCTTCAGTTGAATGGTGGTATTCCCTTTGGCGGCTTTGACGGAAAAATTGTTGAACAAATAGTTTTATTATTTAACATTACACTGGCCTTCTGTGTTGCTTCCCCAAGCAACACATGTTCCGTCCGACTTCATGGCGACTGAATGATATCTTCCAGCGGCAATAGATATGACGTTATTTGCATTTTGAGGCACTACAGTATTTTGCACATAACCGGGCGCAAAACCAGGCGTCATGCCCGTGGAACCTTTATTACCCCAGGCCAGCACTGTACCGTCTTTTTTCAAGGCTATTGAGTGAAATTCCCCCATTGACACTTCCTTAACGTCGTTGAGGCCTTCTGGAAAATCCAACTGGCCATTACTGTTGCCGCCCCAACCTACCAGCTTGCCGTCTTTCTTTATTGCGATTATGGTCCTATATTCAATCACCGCATCGGTAATATCCCGGAAGCTCTCAGGCAAAACCAACATTTCACACCTTCCGTTATATGTATAACTCCAAGCCGTTACTGTGCCATCCTCTTTGATAGCCATGACGAGCGCATTATTTACAGGGCTTTTAGACACTACCATTTTCTTTACTCCGGTTAAATCTTTTGGTATCTGGCATTTATACATACCATCATGCAATGTTCTCCAGTTAATGACAGTACCATCGTTTTTTACAGCAAATGAATAGTAATATCCGGCTGCCACATCTTTAATCCCGCTAATTCCCGCCGGCACTTCACACTGATGATCATTGTTATAACCCCAGGCTACTACAGTTCCGTCTTTTTTAAGAGCAAGATTATGGAACGCTCCGGCTGATATTTTGACTACTTCGCTCAAACCTTTCGGTATATTAACCTGTCCATATAAATTCTCTCCATGAGCAGTAACATGACCGTCTTCATGTAAAACCAGGGTATAATATTCACCTGCACAAACAGCAGGCTCCGCTTTAAATTGCTGTGGCAAATCGGATTGCGTTAATGACAGCGCTTTCTTGATTTGGTCTCTATCCGTGATAAGCTTAGTTGTTCTATTTGCAATATTAAAATATACTGCTATCGCCGCAATAAACACTGTTATAGCAATTAAAATACTTAGCTGGATTTTTTTCTTGGTTTTTTGTTGACTTATATATTCAGCATGACTACTCTGCAAAGATGTTGAGTTTTGAGTCACACTATCCGCTATTGCCGGCATCTGAAGATTATTCTTCTGATCAGGCAAAGGGGCACCGCATTTGTTACAGAAGCGGGCACTATCCGGCAATTGCCGCCCGCACTGGCCGCAGTATTGCATTTCTCCATACCTCCGCTGTTGATTTACATGTCAATCCTTACAGTCTGAGTCGCCTCATCCCACTTCACTTCCGCGCCCAGGGCCTCGCTGACGAAGCGCACCGGGACCATGGTGCTGCCGTTTAGGATTTGGGGAGGCGAGTCAAGGATAATAGCTTGGCCGTTTTTATAGGCTGCTGAATCACCTATCTTCAGTTGAATGGTGGTGTTCCCTTTGGCGGCTTTGACGGTCTGGGTCTGTGCATCCCAGGTGACTGTTGCGCCAATGGCTTCAAATATGCCGCGCAGAGGGACCATAACCCTGCTGTTGATCATAACCGGGGGTTGGGGGAATATCTGTAGAGTATTATTAATGATTATTTTTATATCTGAAATGTCCTTATTTTCAGGTTTTAGTTTGACAAGGTAAATATAATGATCGTCAGAAGCACATGTTCCACTTATAATAAACCCACTATCTTTTGTTTGCTGAACAGAAACACCGATATTATCATTAACCCCACCAAATGTCTTTTCCCATTGTTTATTCCCTGCCATATCCACTTTTATAAGATACATGTCACAATGGCCGACGGCGTTAATATATGTATTACCTACAATTATGTATCCTCCATCTGAGGTCTGCAGGGCATAACCACCATCCTCAAAACCTGTGTCGAATATCTTTTCCCACTGCTCATTGCCAGAACTATCAGTTTTAATTAGCAGCATTCCTCCACCATAATCTAGGTTGCTATTTGTAGCACCTCCTATAATATAACCACCATCTGCTGTCTGATTTACGGAAATACCATAGTTATCGTCAACATTACCAAACGTCTTCTCCCATTCTTTATTTCCAGCAGTATCGGTTTTTATTAAATACAAATCAGGATTATCACTCTTTCCAGCCCCATAAGACTCTGTCCCACCGGTTATAATGTACCCACCATCCAATGCCTGTTGAACAAAGCGGCCATAATCACTATTTATTCCACCAAATGTCTTCTCCCACTGTGCATTACCTTCACTATCCGTTTTAACCAGGTATACATCCATATTACTATGTTCAGAGGATGAACTTCCAACAATTATATAACCATCTGTTGTCTGCTGGACAGACCAACCCTCTTCATTACCGTTACCGCCGAATGTTTTTTCCCATATCTTATTACCCTGCGCGTCAATCTTAATTAAACACATATCCATTTGATTGCCCCATTTATAATCCCTATAACCTGTTAATATGTAACCTCCGTCAGCTGTTTGACGTACGAAATAAGACTGACTTCTTTCAGTATCATAAGTTTTACCAAATATCTTTTCCCACTGTTTATTGCCTGCTGAATCCGTTTTAATTAATGAAAGGTTACTACTGGCAACTATATAACCACCGTCTAAAGTTTGTTGTGCAGAATAACCGCAATCAAATCCAGAACCGCCGAAGGTCTTTTCCCATTCCACCTCCGGGGCAGACCCGGTTGTTTGAGCCGCCGTTTCTTTAACATAGCTGAAAGGCAAGCGTATTGTATCCTTAAGCGGAGCGCCTCCACTGGTTAAAACATCTTGGGTAATGATCAGGTAGTAGTTTACCCCTGCGCTCCACCCTCCGGCCGGCGGGCTGACCAGCGCGCGGGTGCTGTCCGAAGCGGCGACGCTTATTCCGGCAATGCGGCTGCCGCCGTTTATGTCACTTGAAACATAAATATTCCGGCTGTTGACTGTCGCGGTGTCCATTGCCTGTTCAAAGACGACGGTCCAGGTGTGGTCCTGATCACTGGTTGTGGCCGCCGGCCAGGTGTCCCAGGCCAGGGCGGGCGATGTGCATAACAGCCCCCCTATAACGGTCAGCGCAAACAAGGCCGCACTCAAATAAATAATCCTATTTTTTCCCTTCACATTTTCCACTCTCCCATTCATTAAATTGTTTCTTATTGTCTAAAAATAAAACAATGCTGACGCGGCAATCCATCAACTAAATAAAATAGACTCTCCGATTGGATCCGCGCCAGTGTTAAATGCAATATTAAGATACTTCCTTTAAAAAATATACTATCAACAGTGAAACGAATAAATATCCAATAACTAAAATTACGATTTGACGTACCGAATTCCCGATTTTATATTCGCAACTAATACATTAATTGTTTGGCGTCCAATCATAAATCACTAATCCGTAACGTATTTGCTTCCGTCCCAACGGATACCAAACATCTGTATATGGCCTGGTTGCATTAGAACCTTGCCAGTTGGGCTCTCCTTTCTTATAATGCAACAAATAGCTCTTGCCATCTTTTTTTATTTCAGTGAAAACCAAACCGCCGCCCGTACCGCCAGATAACAGACTCCCTGGGTCTCAATTCATGATGAAAAAGAATTCCGGAAACCGGATGCCGTATGATAAAATAAAACCAGGGAGGCGGTGAACGACTTGCCTAATAGACTGGACCCCAAAGTTGACGTAGTCTTCAAGAGAGTATTCGGCGCGCAGGAAAACAAGAGCATCCTGATAAGTTTTTTGAATGCGGTGCTGGGCTGGACCGGAGACCGGCGGATCGTGGCGGCGGAAATACTTAACCCCTGCCTGGAGCGGGAATATCTGGACGATAGCTATGGGATACTGGACATAAAGGTACGGCTGGGCAGCGGAGAACTGGTCGACGTGGAAATGCAGATCGGCGACCGGGCCAACATGGAGAGGCGCAGCACCTTCTATATTTGCCGCATCTTCGGAGATCAGAAGATCGTCAAAGGAAGATATCAGGATTTAGCAAGAGCTATAGGCATAAACATACTGGATTTCGTGCGTATCAAAGGCAGCCGGCGCTACCATACCAGGTTCAGGCTGCTGGAACTGGATGAAGGCATAGAATTGACTGACGCCATAGAGATCCACTTCATCGAACTGCCCAAACTGGACGAGGATATGGCAAATCACGAAAACCCATTGGACCGGTGGGCGATGTTTTTGAAAGGATGGGATGACATGGAACTGCTGGAGAGACTGTCGGAGGAAGATCCGGCCATAGCTCAGGCCAAGAAAGCCCTGGAGGAAATGGCTGCCGACCCACGGGCCAAGGAAATCTACGAGCTGAGGCTGAAGGCCATCATGGACAAAAATTCCGACCTGTACGAAGCCGAGATGAGAGGCGAGATGAGAGGCGAGATGAGAGGCAGGATGGAAGGTAAGATGGAAGCCGCTCGCGTTGCTTTGCTGAAGGGAGCGGAAGTGGAATTTGTTGCAGATATAACCGGTTTGCCTGTGGAAACCATACGGAAGATTAAAGCCGACTGCGCTAACGGATAGCCGGCCAGGGGCTAACGGTGCCAGACACCAAACCGGGACTCTTGCCGACTATATTTGGAAAGCTTAAAAAGGCAGGGGGACGGTTAGACAGAAGAACCGTTCCCCTAGCAAATTAGAATTGAACTTATTCTTCCTTGAACTATCCCATTTATAGATTTTCACCAAAGAGCCGGTTATTTCCATAACATTTTCCTTGGATACGAAAGCATTACCCTGAAACAGACTGCTGTTTTGCAAGTATACAACCGGCTGGTTGCTTTTTAGCTGTGCAAAACAATACCCGCATGGTAAAGCCAGCAAAAAGCAGCATATTTAGTCTTTTTCTCATAACATTCTCTCTCATTAATCATATATATTTCTGCTAACATGGCACAGCTCTTATACATCTTAGAGTCAATTTCTATTACTTCCTAAAATTAAGTCATCTAACAAACCTGTTCTCACTGAGGTATTAAACAGCCAGGTCAAGCTTTTTCTGCACCCGCGCTTCCGAACCAAGGTTTCGCCAGCCCCAAAAGCCACCGGCTAGCAGCAGCATAGCGATAATTGTACTGATGATGTTGGTCTTTTTCCAACTCTGGAAAAACCTTTACCCGGTTTACCGGAGATTGGAGGAGAATCCGGCCGCATGGATATCCCCGGTTCGACTCCAGAAGCTGCTTGTCTACTTTTTGATGAATCAGACACAGTCTGTATTATTTCAGTCTGCAGTATTTCATTTTCTCCCTCTCTCCCTATATTTTCCCCCTTAAATTCCTTCATCCCTTGCTATAACACCACTTAAGTTCTTGAATCCAGATACAGGAATAAAGATCCCTCCCACAGTAAACCAGCTTTATAAACTCCCGTTTATGTTTCTCTCAACAAAATCATTAATTATTATCTTTGCCAGGCTTCTCTCGTTTTCCGGCAAAGCTGCTTCAACTCTTATAAAAAAACGTTTGCCCGGAATTTTATAGCTTGCTGCACCATGTATGGTACAAGGACTTCCGTCTTTCTCATAGGTGACTATATTTTCTCCTATTGATACTATGTTTTTTATGTTAACTTTAGCAGACTGCGATGAACTGAACCTGTTTTTCGCGGCCTCTTCGGCAGCAGAAGGAAAAAACGGTGCTGCGTATTCCAATACTGCACCATAAGACGAGGTTTCATAAACTTCAATAAACCGACTACTATCGTTTTGCGCATAGAGATTTATAGAAATCTCGCCGTTCATAGCCTCAGATCCCTTTCCAGTCCAGCCCACGGGACCCAGAACATTTATTTCCGCGCCGTGATAAAAGCAAAGCTTTCCTTCCAGATCGGCGGGAATGTTTACAGAGATGCTCGATGGAATATTTTTCTCTTTGATATTATCATAAGGGAATCTGGTTGTAATAACCTTTACGGGAATGTCAACTGTTTTCAAACCAGCCCCTTGTTCAAATTGCGAACCTGACGTATAGTTAACCTTCGCCCCCAGGGCCTCTCCCACAAAGCGCAGGGGAACCATGGTGCGGCCTCCAGCGACAACCGCCGGATTGTCCAGGGTGACGGAGGCGCCGTTTACCCTGGCGATCGTCGAATTAACGGTGAGTTCGATTGTCCTGTCGCCCATTATGGTTATCTTCTGGCTGGCCTGATCCCAATCGACTTCTGCTCCTATAGCTTCAGCTATGGTACGGAAGGGGACCATGGTGCGGCCGTTGGCGATGTAGGGGGGCTGGTCGAAAGAGAGCTGGTTCCCGTTAACCTTCACGGTGATGTTTGAGCCCTCATCAATTACGTCTATAGTGGGAGTTTCCCTGGTTTTGACTGCTATAAGGAAAGGCATGCGCACTTCGTCTTTCAGCGGCATACCGGCGCTGGTCAGGACCTTCCGGGTAATGATCAGGTAGTAGTTGGTATCTGTGTTCCAGCCTCCGGTTGGAGGTGCCACCAAAGCATGGGTATTGTCTGATGCGTAGACGCTTACCCCGCTGACCCGGCTGCTGCCGGTTATGTCGTTTGAGATATAGACATTTTCGCTGTTGATGGTTTCCGTGTTCATAGCCTGGTCAAAGACCACGGTCCAGGTGTGGTTGGGGTCATTATTGGTTGCCGCCGGCCAGGTGTCCCAGGCCAGGGCGGGCGATGCGCATAACACCCCCCCTATAACGGTCAGCGCAAACAGTGCCGCACACAAATATAAAATCCCATTTTTTCCCTTCATATTTTTCACTCTCCCATTAAAAATACTATTACAATCTCTCCAGATTAGGCTGAAGGGAGGCAAGGAAGCAAAAAGAATGTCCCCTTGCTTCCGCCGATCATCTAAGTTTCAACTGTCGATTAGCACGCGCAGAAGGTGTATTTGTGGCATAGGCTATACTTCCACATATTAGTAATAATACTACGACTGTGGCAGAAATAACTGTCTTTTTAGAATGCTCCATCTTCCGTCCTTCCCGTTATATTTATTTAAAGCCTCCCCTGTTTTATATAAGCCGCTATTAATTTCTGGTATTGTTCAGGCATAATCGTACCAATGCCCCTGGCTGTGGAAACAGCTTCTTCCGCTTTTTGATAATCGCCGATCCCTATATAGGCCCGGGCCAATCCCACCCGGAGTTCTATATTGCGGGGATCAATCTTGATGGCTTCGTTATAGGCCAGAATAGCTTCTTCATACTACTTCTACTTCATAGACAAGGAGTATGTTTTGTGTTATCTCAGGGTTCCCACTTGGTATCCCTTTCGGCTGCAGTTCTATTTCAACGGACACAACCTGCTTGCTGCAAAACTGTCCCAGCAAGGTATCAACTACTAAATGAGGGAGAACGCCTTCTTAAAGATTGATGACTGGGAAAAAGCTCAAAGTTTATCGGACCACATCCGGACCGAAGACCTGCACCAGGTACTGGACAACCTGAGCTCACGATACGTCCCATTTTTACAAAAGTATAGCTCGTTGAGCTTATTGTGTACCGGCATTAACCATAAATCGATATGCATAGTGAATAATAGTACCACAGAGCAATTAATAGATATTCCCGGCGGGCGGTGCGAATATCTTTTTAATTAGCCATAAAAGCAGATCTGGTTATTTTGAAAACTTTTTATGTTTTGTTTCTTTTTGTATAAATTGATATATATTTAAAAATATTTCCTTGAAATAAAATAAGCACTCATAATATGTAATAGTATCACTTACTAACTGTACTCATTCTGACTAAAATTATATAACCCCAAAAGCTGTCTTCCAACTCACCGGTCACAAAACTACGCTTTTAGTTATTAATATGACGATTTATGGTTACAAAAAAGGATTTTTAAAATAAGCATAGAATTAGGTTATTAAATTTGAGGAGATCTTTATGCCGGATAATACATTAAAGGTAGTAGTCGCGGATGACGACGAGCCTATTTGCAATTTAATAAGTGATATTTTAAATACATTTGATGAAGTTGCCGTCATTGGAAAGGCCGCCTCTGGTAAAACACTTTTAGAAATCGTCAAGGAAACAAGCCCGGATGTTGTTTTCGTTGATGTCTGCATGCCCGAATTGGACGGCCTTTCAGTTGTCCACCAACTGCAAGAAAATCACCCCAATCTTTTTGTCGTTTTTGTCACCGCTCATACTCAGTATGCTGCCGAAGCATATAACCTGGATGCTGCCGATTATTTAGTAAAGCCGGTGAATCGCAGTAGAATCAGCCGGGCGCTGGTCAAGGTAAGGCGATTTAAAGAACTGCGGCACTCCCCTGCGTCCATTGACAAAGAAGTTATTCCAGACGACTGCAAAAAGATCTCTTTTAAAATAGGTCACGGTATTATCGTGGTAGATTTAGAGAGTATTTATTTCATCGAAAAAGCAGGAAAAAAGTGCCTGGTCCACACAATATATGATTGCTATGAGACAACAGAAAAGCTTTCCTCAATCGAGCAAAAACTTAACTCTGGAAAGTTTTTCAGGTGCCATAAAAGTTTTATAATAAACACCGACCAGGTTGAAAAAATTTTGCCCTACGCTGACCGTGCTTATGAAGTAACTTTCAAAAATTATTCTCTTAAAGTAACAATGCGCCGGGAAAAATTTGAAGAATTTTGCATCATGCTCAAGAGTGAACTGATTCAGTGAGGATGAAAATTTATGCCCCAGGAGTTTTTTTGGAAGTTTGCCGAAATAATCTTAATTTATATACCTGAATTGCTGCTGGTGATGATATTCACCTGCAAGCTGATAGATTCCAAGATTAAGATTACTCAAATATTAATAATATGTGTGATTCACGGTGGGATTTCCACACCGCTAATTAGATATTGGGGGTTTTTTATTGCCCCCTTGCATTCCCTGGTTCTATTGATTTTGCTTGTTTTAACTATACTTTTAGTTGCTAAACAAAGAATAATAACATCTACATTAACAGGAGTTTTAACATTCATAATCATTCTTTTTTCAGAATACATATATTTCAATTTTGTTGTTTTAATAAATCACCCAATCATGAATAATGCTTTGAACGGGCCACCATACATGAGAATAATGTTGTTTATACCTCTTGCCATATTTTATATAGTAATTAATCTTATTCGCAACAGGTTAAATATCACATTATCATTACACGGAGAATCACGTGAATAGCTCACAAAACAAGTTTTATTTATTAATTATATGCATTATGCTACCGTTAATGCTTCTTTTATTATTCAATATATCTTTCGAGTACTACTACAACGATGCTAGAGATATCGACTACCTAAAGAAAATGATCTTAATTATAAATATAGCCACGTTATTGATGACCATAGTTATATTAACAAGTCTAAAAATATTTACCCAAACATTCAAGGCGGAAATAAGAGAAAAGCATCTTAAACAGACTATTTATCAGTTCGAAGAAATGATGAATAAAATAAGCAAGCAAAGACATGATTTTAACAATCATCTGCAAATGGTTTACGGTTTAATAGAACTGGATCAGTATAAGAAGGCAAAAGAATATTTGAGCACCATTTTTAGTGACATATCGGTTTATAATGAAGCGCTGAAATCAGAGAATATTGAATTAGTAGCCCTATTGCACAGCAAGATTGGACAGGCGGAATCAAAAAATATCGAAATTGAATTATATATAAATGGAAATATTAAACATTTACCCTTAAATACAATGGAGTTATCATCAATTATTGGCAACCTTACTGATAACGCCCTTGACGCTACAGAACGCAATCCATCGGATAAACGAAAAATTACCCTAAATATTGAGCAAAGCGGCTCTTATCTGCTGGTATCAATTTCAAACTACACAGACCAGGTAAAGCCGGAAATGATGGATTTGCTTTTTGAGAAAGGGTTTTCTACTAAAAACAGCTCCGGCCTGGGATTGTATATAGTAAGGAAAATTGCGGAAAAGTATAACGGCCGATTGGAAGTAAACTTTAATACCGGCATTATAACATTTTCTTTAATAATACCTTGTAGTTTAAGATAATAATAAATTAAGCGAAACATGTGCAGTTCACCCGGCAAGGAGATTCACTCAAATAAAAAAAGATTGTCCCTTATCCTGTTAGCGGGATAATGGACAATCTTTTAGAAGGCTATCCTGTGTAAAATCTTTTTACTGGCTGCGCAGGGGTCCGAAGCCACTCACACCCCTGCCTCTTTTTACCTTCTGAGGGATTGAGGTACTTCAGGCTGGTACTGGCCAAACGTACAGGCTGAAGCCGAGGCGACATTGGCAATTAACAAAAGCAAACTGGCGCAAAATGGAATTAGTTTTTTCATGTTTTCACCTCCCTTCTCTTTGGAATTACTACACCATCCACAAAAAATAATAGGCGGTGTCCAAAGCTTGTTAGCATGAGGCAAACCCAAAGAATACTAAAAGCTACACACAATTGAATTTCTTTTGCATTTACGTAAAGGCTCCATCTGGCAATCGATACAATTGCTGCTATCAGAAAAAGGACTAACAATGACGCAACCTTTAATCTTTTTCTTCTTAGTTCCGATAGAATGGGTGCGGCCTTGTTTTCAACCGGCGCCAATCGCATAATGGCGATAAGTCCAATTATTAATGACAGCGCCGTAAGAATATCAGCGTATTGTTGTTTTACGGAGAAATAAGATGCCAGTAAGGCTAAAAGGGGGAACACTGATACAGTTATTACCGTACATCGCCAGGGCGAGCTGCAATGAGCGCCACCGGCAGTGTGCCTGAAAAGAAATATTGTTATAAGGCATGAAACAGTACCTGGAAGCACACCAAAAAGCCAGCCTAATAGGATTGACAGCACTATATTAGTAATATTGCTTGCCAGCACCTCAAAAGCATAAACGAAAACGGGTTCCTGTTCTAAGGGTAAGCCCGAGTTAACAATCAGATACCGTGAAAGTTTTTTAATAGAAGTAAGGCTCATTTTTATTCCACCGTCCTTTCACAGAATTTCTCCTTTGAATCTATATGTCTTTTACCGTTAATAAACTTACGGGGTATAAAGAAAAAAACAGCGATAATTTTATTGTCAGAAGGGTGATATAATTGATTCGTAGAGATGAGAGGATAGAGTGGCAGAAAAAGCTTATCAAAGATGCCCAAGACGGCAGTGAAGAAGCCTTTATTGAACTTCAGAAAGAACTTCGCATACCAGTGGCTTCAAAGATTAAGACCCGGGTAAAAAATACCCTTGATTATGATGATTTATTAAAAACGACATGGCTAAAAATTCGGGCAGAAATTAACCTTTATGACCCTGAGGTTTCAACCCCTCTTACTTTCGCGCTAAAAATAGCCGAGAGAGAGGCAAAAGACTTATACCTGCTTGGCAGGGAGAGAGAGATTTACTTTGATGATTATAAAGCGTACTTAGAAGAAGATGAAAAAGCGGAATTAGGAAATAAATCGATGGGCACGGATCCGGAAGCCAGCCTGTCAAAAAAGGAGATCGGCGAACAGATAAATAAATTTTTCATGCATTTATTGGAATTGACTTTTAAAATCGGTGGATATCCTAATCAGATTCTCGCCTTCATGTATAGCAAGGTCATATTTCCATGCGCCCAAAATAAATATAAAAGAGCCAGCGGTTACCCCGAGAAGGTCGTTTCAGATATATTCAATATATATTTGACAAAACTCACCTTAGAGCTAGAGAATAAATACATGAAATACTCATTCTTAACCGAAGAGCAGATTGCATACGTATTCAGGCCAATGCATGGTGAAATGAGGAAGTTACTAAAAGATATTCTAGATGAAAAGACTGACATTTATACATGGAATACAATTAAACATAAGGGATATCTTGATGAGACCGTGGGGAACACCATTATGCGCCATTATTGCAGGGATGAGACCGATAACGGCTACTTGGCGGGAATAGTGACCAATTGGTGCCATAAGGTGCAGGAGAGAGTTAGGAAATATTTTTTTAGTCACCAGGAATTGAAAAATTTCTTTTTTTCCTTCGCAGATAACTTGTCACTGGTATCAAGTTTAAGCTTTACTTCCAAAAGATTTAGGGATGCGTACAGTCAAACTAAGAGCTAGGATGGTGAAGTCACTTAAATGGAAAAACAGAACAAGTCTTGTCTTTCATTTGATGATATACAAAGGTACGTAAATAACTGGGAAGAAATGTCTTATGACGAAATTTATAATGTTAGTGATCACCTCTACGACTGTGATAAATGCTCAGAACTAGCGAGGTCAGTTCGTCTTTTTGATTTGCTGTGGGAACAATGGACTGCCGACGCACACGGTGTGGCAGTAAAATGGATGAACGGCAAAGAAACCTTATCTATTGGGGATAAGGGAATGGTAGAGCAGACCCGGAAAAGAATTTTAGCAGCGGTTAGAGTTATTTGCAAGGCGCCCGGTGAGGTTGTAAGCTTCTTAGCCGAAAGCGTTGAAGATATAATCGGCTGCTCGCCAGAGCTGAAATTCTCCTCATATGCCGGGACTCGTGGGAAAGGAAGTCCTGGTCAGTTACATAACAGTGTTATATCAGTAAGCGAGTCGGGGAACGTGGTACTGTTTGCCAAAGGGTCTTCAAACAGCTTAACGGTACGGCTCGAAGGATTTAGTAATAGTGATGATCTGGAGGTAGTCCTCCAGGCCGAGGGGCAAGAACCGCTGATGGCGGAAATTGCTCCTGATAGGGAATGGGAAGGTTGCTGGCACGCTGTTTTTTCCAATATACCTTTAGGTGAGTATATCCTCCTAATTAAGTTTGACAACGAAATTAAATAAGAAAAATAGCATGCGTTTTTTATAGTATCTGTACTATTTAACTTGCGCTTGCGCGGCATAACCTTTATCAGAATAATTAACTTTATACCAGTCACCCTGAGTCTCAATTATACTGACTGTCTTCCCTTTAGGGACAACCGCTAAAATATTATTTTGCTGTAAAGAAGGGGCGGAGCGCAGATTAGAGCCTACGTCTGAAATAATGGTAGCTTTGGAGTTTTCTATTCTCACTTGCGACTTGTGGATAAATCCACTATTACTGAACTCGACATTATACCATTGGCTTTGCCTGTTAAGTATTTTTAAATTCGCTCCCGCAGGTAAAATTATTATTCGCTCTGAATCTGTTGAAGGACCCGTATACACCGTAACCTGTTTGTCAATAGTTATTGAACTTGGCAAGAAAGAAACCGGTTGGTTTAAAGAGTAAAACGCAGCTGCAGCTATAAATGCCGCCATTAGTATAACCCCGGCATAATGTGACCTCCGGGCGTACTTCCGAACATAAGTAAAATTCACCCGGTCAAGCAACCATTGACCCAAACCATAGCCGGTAAAAGCAAAAATTGCTGCCGGAACCCAGTACTCGTTGAAGAGTAAAACTTTCTCACTAGGCTGGGGGATGTTTATGTGACGCATAATGTACATTAGAACCCGGTTAGTCCCATAAGAGCCAATTACGGCAGTATAAGGCATGCCGTTCAAAGATGTGCTTCCCAGGATAAACCAAATCGCAACCGCCATAATTGCATAAAACAGGAAACCCTGGCCAATACGCGGCAACAGTCCATTTGCCAGCAATAATACCGCAATTAAGGCGCCGATTAGGTTAGGGATCACCAATCTGTACATTTTTTTGCGGCGGCTGACGATTAACGCCGCCGGTATAGTTATCGCCATTACCAAGCCGATCACAAAGGAAACAGGTATTCCATTGTAACTGTTTTGTATTTTGTAAAAACCTGCCAAATGACTTGAATTTAAATAACAATAAGCAAGAAATCCACCGACTGCACCTAGCCAGGGATATAACATAACAATAGGAAACGTGCACCGGTAAGAAACCGGCACTTCTATTTCGCCGGCATTCGTGCTTATCCTGATTTTAGTCGATCCAATTAATTCGTTTGCCACACTTATTGTTAAGTGAATTGAAATGGTTTTGTTATACTTCTCGTTTATATTGATTATATCAGGGGAAACGCTGACCCCGGGGATTGCGGGCGACAATTCAACATTACCGGTTATGTGACCCCTTCCCGCATTGGTAATTTTTAATTCAATATCTCTATTTTGGCCTGGTTGAATCCCAAAGATATTTATTTTTTGGGGAGATACCTCCAATTTAGGCTCTTGCAGGTCAGGCGCCATTAGTTGCAAAAAAGCTTCCAGCCCGGCATCCTTGTTATTCTTAAACTTACCCGCAACCCCTGACCATAAATCAACTATCTTCTGATACCCGGCGGCTTGCAGCCAGGCTAGTATGCTGCCGTTGTATAACTGCTCCCGCCCCGCCTCCCAGGTTTCCTTGTTTTGATCAATCAATTTCGCCAGTTGAGCGGGATTACCGGCCTCATAAGCGTTGTTGTTAAGTTTGTCACCAGTCCCCATTTGACTTCACCTCTCTCCTTGTCTTAAATTACCGGAAGAGCCGGTAGGGCAAACCAGGATTAAGAGTATAAACTATTCCCAAGTAAGCCTCATCCTCTGAGCAGGCTTTTTCTTGAATGTCGAGTATTTTCGATGCCATAGCCTGGTCATGTTGTTTAATAACTTCATAAAGCAGGCGCTGGCTGATATGCCTTTTAGCTAATACGGGGTTGTCTAAAAGCAATCTGCCGAGAGCCTTGAAATCTCTTGCTTCCTTCCCCTCGCCCAAGTTGTACTTAAAAAACGGAATGCCTAGCTGGTCGGAAACCACCGTGACGTTCTCACCATTAAGCCATCTTTGTACCTGGCCGTATCCCCAGCGATTTTCCCTTATTTTGGTTAGCAAGCCCTCCAATAAGTTTTTGAATCTGCCTGAACAATCACGCGGCGGGTGAATTTTCCTCGATGTGTGAATGTGCATGATCATTTGCTCGTTTAAACCTTTAAACGGGCTTTCTCCCGTCAGCAGGTACATCAAGGTGATACCTAACGCATAATAATCCACCTCAAAGCCCATTACATTGCTAAACACTTCCGGAGCGGCAAATTCAGTGGTGCGCGCCTTGATAGTGACATCATGGCTGGTCATTCCTTCTCTGATTAACGAGGATATCCCAAAATCCCCGATAACCACATCATTATGTCCGGCATCTCGAAAGAAAAGGTTGGAAGGTTTCAGATCCCGGTTTATTATATTCAGGCTATGCAAGTATTTCAAGCCATTCACGACTTGTGGTATTATCTTAGCAGTTATAAATTCTTCTGTAAATGGAAGGTGTTCAGCCAATGTTCCCCCCGCGGCAAACTCCATTACTTCATAAAAGCGGCCATCCCAAACCCCGTAGTCCAGTAATGAAATAATGTCCGTGTGCTTTACTCCTTTTAGCCTCTTCAAAATATCGTCCTTTGGCTTGAAACTGCTTCGGTAAATTTTAACCACAACTTTATTGTTTGTCACCTTATCCTTGGCAAGAAAAAGGTCTGCTTCCCCCCCCTGACTTGGGAGAAGGACCGGGTTTTCGTAACGCCCCGCTATTTCAGATCCTGTTTTATTGAAAACAGGATCAAAATCACTTTCGGCAGGGGAAGGTTCACGTTTGGTAAGCTCTTCTTCCATTCTCATGGTTTCCATGTTTGACAGGCACTTAGTTTTCAACCATTTTTACCCCCTGTATTCAATTAAAATTACTGTGATATTATCCACACCGCCGGCTTGATTTGCTGTCAGGATAAGTTGCCGCGATTTTTGCTCTATTTCACAAACCTGATTTAATATTTCCTCAATTGACTTAATATCCACCATGTCCGTCAGCCCGTCACTACAAATCAACAAAATATCTCCTTTTGCAAATATAATATTATTGATTTCCAAATAACATTTGACATTCTGCCCGCCACCGATGCTGTTCGTGATCACCCCGCTCTTTTTGCCCGACGGCAGCTGCCCTGTCGTCTTCCAGAGCAGGTTTTCAGCAGTGTGGTCACTTGTGAGCAGGTTAAGATAACCGTTACGGAAACGGTAAACCCGGCTGTCTCCCGCATGAAAAACAAAAGAATATCCTTTCTTGATGTAAACCCCTGCCACTGTCGTACCCATGTCAGTTAAAGATGGATCCAATTCAGACTGCTTAAGTATAATTTCGTGCGCCCTGCTTATTAATTGGCGGATGCATTCACCGGCTCGTTCAGGTTCATGATGATTACCTATTTTCAAAGCGTTTGCAGCCAGATGCCGAAGAAGCAAATGGCTGGCGACAGCTCCTCCACAATGCCCTCCCATTCCGTCCGCCACCGCGCACAACAATCCATATTGCTCCAGGAATATCCCTGAATCTTGAATTTTGGCTTCGGCATGACTTCTTTCAATGATGCCATTTACCAAAAAACAATCCTGATTTTCCAATCGCATACGGCCGGCATCACTTTGGCCACATAAATTAATTGTGCTCATTGATTCATCACCCTGAACAAAAATGAAGAATTCGCAAGAGTGATTCTGTCCCCATCCGACAAAACCTGCCGGAACCCATGTGGCACGCGAGCATTGTTAACCATTGTTTTATTGGTCTCACTTAAATTTTGTAGATACCATTTTCCTTCAGCTAAAAAAAAACAGGCATGCAATCTGGAAATATAAAGACAGTTTTCCAGGCAGCTAACGTCGATGTCGCCTTGCCGGCCTATTATTCCTTGATCAAATACTTTGAAAGCAAAGCCGGGCTGGGATAAACATTCCAATCGCGCCTCTGCATTAGGCAAATGTTTTGTATATGTATTTTTTACATTATCCGGGAGTTGTCCTTTTTTAGAAGTCTGAGGTTTGTCGTTATACCGGAATCCTGTTTCTTTTTCTTGAGATGTGTCATCAATATTTACGGCCGCTACATTCATAAGCGATTCTTTGCACTCAGGTTTCTCGCAGAAATAAGCAAATTCGTCATTCCAAAAACCACATTTTGGGCATTTTTTTACTCTGTTACTCATAGCTATACCCACTCCGCTCTTTTCAATTTAATACCGCGCTTTTCAACAGAAGAATTGAACTTCATAAAAAAATCCCTGGCTGGTATCCCAATAATCACAATTTGTCCATCAGACGTCATTTGAAATAGCAGTTGACGATTCGCACTATATTCAGCGTTTACATATTGTCGATATTTCTGAGCATGGGGAGTTAGCAGATATAAATTTTGGTTGTCCGAACCCCTCCATAATTTACGCCCGGAAAGTTCACGGCGATAACTCCCGTCTACAATAATATCCGTTTTGCTCAACAAGAGATTCATATCATAGGTTCCAGCCATAATCTCATTAATTGTATAACCAGAGTAGATCATAATGTCCAGGTTGGTAAAATTTTTAATCAACGAACAAAGTTCAGCAAGAGGGCCCGCCTGTTCAAACGGTTCTCCCCCGCTTATGGTAACGCCGCCGCATACTAAAGCTATTTTTTGAATTTCTGTAAAAACCTCTCGTACACTATATTGTAAACCTCTATCGGGAACCAACAATTCCGGCGACATACATCCGGGGCACCGCCGCGAACAGCCTTGCACCCATAAGACGAAGCGCTTACCGGGACCAAGGTTGGTAACAGGATAACAGATTCGTCCGATGTAAAGCCGCATCTTAACACAGTCTCCCCTCTTTTTAACTGCCAATTCCCAGTGCTAATCAATTTCCAGACAGTATGCTATAACATTTCCATCTTGTTTACGTTCAATGATATTTTTTACGAGCAGACTGCCACCTTCTATCCCCCGGTCGAAAATTTCACCCGCCAACGGGTTTACCAGCACTGTTTCGATTAAGTTGCCGATGCCTCTGCCTCCAAGTTCAGCGTTGCTGAAAGCCCGTTCCCTCAAAAAGTTGTATACCGGTTCGGCGAATCTCAACTTCAAATCCTTTTGTTCATCCATTTTGCCAGCGATGCCGTCAAGTATTTTATTTATGATCTGGTCAACTACATCCGTCCGGATGTAATCAAACACCACAAAATTATTGCCAATCCGGTTATAAATTTCCGGCCTGCCTAATTTAAATTTAAAATGTTCTTCAATGGCTTTTAAAATCTTTTCCTTAACCTGATTGTAAGATGTCTGAATTTCTTCAAAACTTGCCTCGCCGCAGTGGCATAAAGCAGGAACGCTTTCCTCTATAAATATCTGATTGCATTTCCGGCATCGCCATGAATAGGGTAAGACATTGGGTTTTCTTATTACTTGGCCGTCTCCCACCGGAATATCTATATAAGCACCGATGTTGCTGGTGAAAACTATGATCGACTCAGAAAAATATACAACTTCCCCCTTGCCGTCCGTCATACGTCCGTCTTCCAAAATCTGCAGGAACTTATCCAAAATTTTAGGGTGGGCCTTTTCTATTTCGTCGAATAACAGCACACTAAATGGAGATTCTTTTACCTTATTCGCAAGTTGACCACCTTCCTCATAACCCACATAGCCGGGAGGCGCTCCTAAAAGCTTTTGGTCGGCGTGCTCAAGCGCATACTCGCTCATATCAAAACGGGTACAGGCGTTTTCATCGCCGAATAATAATTCCGCCAGCGCTTTAGCCAACTCTGTTTTTCCAACCCCGGTAGGGCCGGCAAAAAAAAGTATGCCTCTGGGCTTGTGAGCCGATGATGAATGTTGAATGCCCGACATTCCTACCGCGGCCCGCTTGATTATGTCTACCACAGTCCTTATTGCCGCGTCCTGCCCCTTAACACGCTTTTGCAGGATTACTTCCGCATCTCCGATAAATTTGTTTTTCCTTAACTGCTCCCATTTATTTTCCTTGACTCCAAACTTGTAGCTTTCGATAATATTTTGGGGCTTATTAAAAGAAATACTTTCTTTTAATGAAAGCAACCGCAGACTTTCCAATTCGTAGTTTCCCATGCCGTAGGTTAAATCCACAAAACTCTGGATAGTTTTTTCCAGGTCCTGTTCCTTCACATCATCATAGCCGTAAAATGCTCCGGCCGTCATTTCAAAGTAGCGTCTGCGCTCACCATCAGACGGGCGGTCGATCCGGATGGACTTGGCCAGGGGATTGTTAAGGTAAAGCCATGCCGGCAAGTCATTAAGCTTTTCACAAATTAATACAATTACGTTGTTGTAAGCCTCACCGTCGATATTTACCCTGGAAGCCTCCGTTACACACTTCAGCAGCTTGACAAACTGCTGTCTTTCTTTCTGTAGCAGTTGACCGGGCGCGGATACCAGGCGTGAGGCAAAGTCTATTGCGATAGCAGCCGGCACATCTCTATTGGCCATAACGTTTCTAATAGAGTCAAGGGCGGCGTCAAAATCTTGAAGAAAAACGCCCCGGGCCGGGTAATGCTGGGCTAGGGCCTGATGTGGGGAACCTCCCCCGAAATTGCAGCCGTCTTCCCTGTCATTACTCGCCGGCTCACGCCCTTTCTGCAGCCAGTCAACGCTTTTACCGCGAGCGATTGTTTTAAACCTCTGACCTTCCTGTTCGGAAAGGAAGGTCAGCCCATCCACAATATCATAAACCCCGAGTAAATAATACTTGCGGTCTAAAAAAAACCTGTGCAGAAGCTCCCGCAAGTTCAGGTATACCCACCGGGTCTTTTCCCGATCTTTAATCGGGTAAAGAAGTTTGTCAAAGCAGTTCCCGTATAGCAGAAATAAAGTTTTAATCGGCAAATAACGTTCAAGTTCCCGCAGCCATCTTGGTAAGCTCTCACTTCTTTGCATACATTAGATCTCCTTGGCCTGATCTGATCATAACTAATTCTTCCGATTCGTCTTCATCGGAGCAGAAACGTCCTTCTTCCGGGTCAATGCGCCATTTATCGGTTATATTAATATCCTTGTCCATCAATTTTTTTTGCAAAATATTATAATCTTCACACCATTGGTAACACTTCGAGAGCAAAACTTCACGCGAAGACGTACTATAGTTGTTATTTTGACCGGCAAGATGTGCGAATTGGGCAAGAATTGAATTATCCAGGCCTAGTTCAATTTTTGTGGTTTCCCGGCCAGGTGTTGTTAACATCAAAAATGCCGGCCGGGCATCTCCTGTGGGCACATTTTCGCTTATGACCTCGTAGCCCATTTCCGTTAATACTTCCCGGATATTCTGAAGTACAAACCTTCTTGTCTTATCCCTTTTTTGCACTTTTTCAAAATCCTCATATAATTGTTTAGCCTTATTCTTTAACTCCGGCAGATGTTCTAAAACATAATCAGTGTCTTCAAATCGTTTAAGGTCATTAAGCGCACAAATCATATTTTTAGCATTTTGCTTATTTTCATCAATAATAGAGTTATTCTCCACAATTTCCATATGAATAATCAAATCCTCGATTTTTTGTAAAGCAACTTCCAAAATCTCAAATTTTTTATGAGCTTCGGAAATAATCATAAGGAGATTCCGCTGCACCCATTTTAGCTGATGAAAAAAATACGGATCGTAACCGTGCCGCTCAATATCTGCTATTGCTTGCTTGATCTGATCAAGTTCTTTGCGCAATATATTCGACAATTCCGTTGGGATATTCTCCAATTGTTCTTTAATTGACTGCACAGTCTCCTCCATAAACCTGGCCGGATCTTTTTTTTCACTGCCATAAGGACTGGCTTGTACCGGAGCCCCGTTATTCTTACTAATTTTATAACTCGTTGATTGTATGCTTGAAGCCACCTCACGAAAGCGTTTTATTATTTCAATATGTTCTTTTCCCTCTTTAATTTTTCTTTTTCGTTTTTCTTCCTCCAGCCGCTTGCGCTCCTCTTCCAGCTTGCGTTTTCTCTCTTCTTCCAACCTCCGCCGTTCCCGCTCGGAAATACGGTACCCGGAATAAACTGTTGAACTCAAGCTAATTCAACCCCTTACTTTGCTTGAACATATATTAATAAGCAAATATGGACTTTCTTACAAAATCTCTACTGTTGAATTGGCAATGTATCCCCTTGGCAAATAAATCCCGCCCAATACCAGGGGTTTACAAATTCATTACCCTTGCGCAACCTATTAATAAGTTCCAACTTTGCCATCCGAAGCGCTGCTGATTTGTCCTCACCCCTAAATACACTAGTATAAAATGATTCCATCAGCATCAAAGTCTCAAAATCAGGTACTTCCCACAAGCTGATTAATATGGTCCTGGCTCCGCCAAGGATGAATGACTTGCGCAGGCCGGCTACGCCCTCTCCGCAACGCACTTCGCCCATACCGGATTGACATGCTGATAATGCGACCAGCTCAGTCCCTGTTAAATCCATTGTCATAACCTCAAGGGCGGTTAAAATACCGTCCTCTGCCTCTTCCGGAGGTTTTCCCCCGCTCAATACTATGTTTACTCCCGCAAAAACCAAACCGGACCGTAGTAAAGGATTTTCAAGGTTATGTTTAAAAATAGACGATTTTATATACTCCGGCATATTTCTTTTGTCAATAATTCCTCTAAGCTGCATTTTAACAGGCCTTTCCTTATCCGGAAGAAAGAAGCCATGTGTGGCTATATGTAAAATCTTTGGTGCCGCCACTTCTTTAACTTGTTTTTTTGAAGCCTTTTTTCCATAGAACTCTCTAACTTTCAGCCCCATGCCGCTAACCCGTTCCGCCACCTTTTTTCCCTCCCTGCGGGTCAGCGGCAAGGGGGGGAAATATTTTCCCCGGCCTCTTAATTTACTAAGCAGCCCGCCTCGCTGCCATTGTATATTTTCTGTACCTTCTTCAGGCTTAGTTAAGTTATAGTCCGGGTCTGCAATAATAACCGCCTCATCAGCACCATCGTATCCAACCCCAAACCGCACTATATCACGTCCAACAGTTACATAGCTTATGTTATAATCCTCAATAATGAACCTATCCCGGGGGGAAACAAACGCCTCGAAGGGAACTTGACAGATTTCTCCATCAGGCGCGATAATTATATGGTCCGTCTTTTTCAAGTTATTTTCATGTAATACCTCTGCAACAGGCATAAATAACATATCATACAGAATGCGGCACTCATCCTTTATTAAGCCTGTTGCCAACCCCAAATCACCGTGGCCCCGGTTATCCGCGCCGTCCATAATTATTTTCCTGAAATTATTAATTTTAAAATCAATCTCTTCCGCAGTTCCAAAATCCAAAAGAATTGTTTTTTCCGGCTGCTCTGAGGCTACGATAAAGGCAATGTAACGGGCAGGTTCGTACTCCTCGTTTTCTGTTGCTGCAAAAGTAACAGGTATAAACCTTATAAACTCTATTAGAATAGCATTTGGAGGAAGCGAATTGGAAATCGCCCGCCTGTCCGCGCCCTGCAAACGCATTTGGATATCTATTTGAGGCACTTGTTTGGCAATTTGACTCTGCAATTCTTTTAACCGGTTATCCAGACATTCCAAATTTGTTTTAAATGTTTCAATATCTTCATCATCTGCCGGCCCGCTGAGCATTCTTCCGGCCAACTCATTATGTACTTGTTTCATTTCAATGAAGATTCCTTCCAGGCGCGGGTACTTGCGGGTTATTGCAGCTTGGTGCTGGACCGCCGTTGCCTCGTATACTATAGCTTTACGTTTTATCACAGTATCCGAAGCTATCTTGACAGCGTCATTATTATCTTTCAGACAGCGCCAGACAAAAGATAATAATAAAAACGTCTCTCCTTCCAGCTTGCTTGCAAATGAAAGCAGCTGCTGCTCCGGAAGATAGGCCGCCAGCCTTTCCAGCAGCATATCATTGATTTTAACGCTCTCACTTAAGTACCGCAACGCTTCACCATATTGTCCGGTTGCAGCTTTTATCCAGCCAAGGCTGCTTAACACGGCAGCATAATCCGGATGTTTGTCACCCAGGGCGTGAAGCATTTTTTGTGCCGACTTTAAGTACAGCCCCTCGGCTTTTCTATATTGGCCCGTATTCTGGCAAAGCCAGGCCAAATTATTGAGGTTGAAAGCATAAAGCGAGTGCTCTTCACCCAAAACATTAAATATTATTTTCCCTGCGGCATTGAGCAATAATTCGGATTCAGAGTACTTTCCCATATCTATATACAGCACAGCGAGATTATTCAGGCTGACGGCCAAGTCAGGATGCCTGTCACCTAAAACCATGCGCCTTATCACCAGTACCCGCAGGTATTTCTGCTCTGCCTCATAGTACCGTTCCGTATTATGATACAACATTGCCAGGTTGCATAAATTCGTGGCGTATTCAGGATGCATCTCACCGGCTATGCTCCGTTTGATCTCCAGCGCTTTCACATATAGCGCTTCAGCTTCCTCATATTGCCCCAGGGCGTATCCTACCATGGCCTGCCCATTAAGGCAGGTTGCATAATCAGAGTTGTCCCGCCCCAATATTTTACATATAATTAACAAAGCCTCTTTATATAACTCGCCGGATTCCTCATATCTGCCCATTAAAAAATATAAGTAAGCTAAATTGTTCATGGCGATGGCGTAGCCCTTGCTCATCCCGCCCAAGATATCATACCTGATCCCGGCGACTATTTTATGCAGTTCTTCGGCCTCATTAAACCGGCCGGTAAAGGCATACAAGTTGGCAAGATCGTTAATATTCACCGCGTATTCAAGGCTCCTGTCCCCAAGAGCCTCTTCATTAATTGTTATTGCTCTTTGAATTAACTGCTCTGCTTCTCTGTAGCGGCCCATTACAGTGTAAAGTTCAGCCAACCCGTTAAGACTTGACGCGTACTCATAATTTTTTTCCCCCACAATTTTGCTTTTTATATCAATCGCTTGGGAAAAAAGGGCTTCGGATTCCTGGTAGCGCCCGGCTGTCATATATAGCGCGGCAAGATCATAAATGCACCTGGCAACATTCATATGCAGATCACCCAGGACAGCGCGATTTATCTTTAAGGATTCAATATACATCGCCTCGGACTTTTCATATCTTCCTAATGCCTTGTACAATTCAGCCAAACTTTGTAAGGTTACGCCAAAGTTCGGATGCCCTTCTTTTTTATTCTCAATATCTATTTTTATTACCCGGCGGTATATTAGCTCCGCTGTTTTATATTTCCCCTTGATTTGACATATTGCAGCTAATTTGTTCAAACAGCGGGCATATTCCGGAGTCCTTTTGCCTTTAATTATCCTTCTTAATTTCAGCGCCTTCCTGCATATCTTTTTTGCCTCCGCCAGGTCACCCGTGGAAATATAAAATTCTAATAAACTCTCCAGCCCATTAGCATAGCTGGAATTTTTATCTCCAAGTATTTCACGGGTTATCTCCAAAGATTTTAACAGCATATTCTTCGCTGTTTTAAATTGTCCCAAAGAATAATACAAATAACCCAGGTTATGAAGGCAATCCGCATATTTAATATGCTTGCGGCCTACTGTTTTAAGAGTAAGCTCAACTAATTTCTTAAATAATGGCTCCGCTTCTTTCAGACGGCCCGATTCCTGGTACAGTAAGGCGAGGTTGTTGAGGTAAAAAAGGTAATCCTCTTTTTCTTCCCCATTAATTTGAGCTTGGTTTACTGCCTTAAGATAAAGCGGTTCAGCTTCTTTCATCCGCCCAATGGAATGATAAGTCATTGCCAGGCCATTGACAATCTTAAGATAATAAGGGTTTATGTCACCCCAAATGCCTTCCATAACGGATAAAAATTTTTTCACACCATCAATGGCACTTTCAATTTGTCCCTTCCGGCGGAGTTCATCAATATATTCAAAAAAATATTCAAAAAGCAGCTCTTCAACTCGAAACATAAAGCACCTCGACAGATACACAAGCTATTTACCGGCAACACCATATTCTAATAGTGGATTAAACTTTTCTACGGCTAAAAACCAGACACCCGTTTCTTCAGAATCCTCAATTGGGATAAACGCGTTATAATAGTCAAAAATCAATTGCCCGGAGCCCGGACTCCTCGGATTCACAAGTGCCGCAACTATAAAATTCATTCTGCAAGTGTTGTTATAATTTGAAAATAAGACACTACTGTTATCTTCAAAGAATTCAGCTTCATTGGCCAGAAACTGCATAAAACCATAGTTTGGTTCTGCTAAAGTTTTACCGATCTGCGCCGCTCCGAAAGTTAACAACCAGGGCCCCGGAGTTTCTTTAATAAAATCTGATAATATTTCAAATACGGTCAATCCAAGTCCCCTCCATTGACATATGTCAGTTGGAATCGCTTTTGTATGGATTCAATATAAATTGACAGTATCCTTCGGGTCACTTCTTAATAACCAACACGATCGTTGTAAGAACGACTATAAATATTGACACCATTTGCGCTGGGGACAGTATATCGGTAAATAATTTCCCTCTAACATCGCCACGGCCATATTCTAAAAAAAATCTAATAACAGGATATGTATATAAATAAAAAACCAGCCTGTCTTTCTTTATAAAAAAATACGCGGTAACAAACAAAACGAATAATAAAAAAGCTTCAATTTCTCTTGCCGGAAATCTCTCTATAAGGAAATGGTTGAACAGATTGTAATTAATTTCTTTGCCATAGCAACAACCGCCGAATGAACATCCAATTCTGCCGAATGAATGAAAGATCAATGCGGAAGGTATTACAAAATTTATTATTTTTCCAACCTGGAATTTATATATCTTGAGTAATACATATGATGTAAAAAAGAAAGCTATAAGGCCAAAATAAAAAGTAAAGCCTGCAACTCTGAACCTATCGATTAAGCTGTAATTGAGCACTCCCGGAATAACAAACCAGTTAATAAAGTTTGCAAAAAACATAGCTGACAAAAAAGACACGGCCAATAATGTCAGTATCTTGTCCTTTTCCCTCTCCGGCTCATCAATACCATTCAGGTTTTTCATGAACAGCAGCAAGCCGGCGATAAATCCCAAACCACCCATGATGTTATATATTGGGAAGTTGCCAAAATCGATGATGGGATATCTATCCATGCTCATCTCCTCATTAGTAGTGGGGCTAAAATAAAACAAGGCTGACGCGGCAATCCATTAACTGAATAAAATAGACCTCTCCAATTGGATCCGCGCCAGTTATCTTGTATGTTTAAGATGCTTCTTTCTTCTGAACAAAAGCCATAATCCCGCCTATTAAAAACAATATTAACGCAGCCCACGCAAAAATATTTGTAAATAACGTAATAACAAGAAAGATAAATGTACAAACAGCCGCAATAAGTAAACCGGCGCCTGAAATAACAGGATTGGATTTCCCCAGGAAAGCGGAAATGAATCCGATAATCACCGGCGCAAATCCAAAAATCACACCAAAGCCTGCCCCGCTGTGTGAATTGGTCGCGCCCATCCCAACTATCGCACCACAAGTGCTCGCGCATAAAACATTCGGCAGTGAAACTATAGCGCCAATAATCCCTAAAATCAGTGGCGCGTTTGATGTGCCTCTTTGACTCATAAAAATGCCTCCCTATAACAAATTATTTTCTAAATCGCAAGCCCAACTATATACTTTTTCCCAACCAGCCACCTCCAATAAACGAACCTTACTTTATTAACTTCCGCCTAAACCAATTATTTAAAAAAACCATTAAAGCATTAATCAGCATCATAGAGGACCTGTCAAGTTTTTGTCATGCCGCTCACGAAAAGAATATTACAATAATTAATAGATGTTTGATACCGAGCCGGAATCCGGTTGATTTACTACCGGCTTCGGGTTCTGCCCGGGTGGTGTTGTGACTGCCGGGGCGGGGGCCTGCTTCGGTGGTTCCTCAATTACCGGAGCGGGAGGTGGTTCCGCCGGAGGCGGATTGTTAAGTGCCGCGGCGGCTGCTTTTTCCTGGCCCAATAGTTTTTCGGCGTCAGCTATGAAGGCATTTGCCGCATATTTTTCCCGGGCTTCGGCCAACAGTCTTTCGGCTTCTGTAAGCCTCCCCTGTTTTATATAAGCCGCTATTAATTTCTGGTATTGTTCAGGCATAATCGTACCAATGCCCCTGGCTGTGGAAACGGCTTCTTCCGCTTTTTGATAATCGCCGATCCCTATATAGGCCTGGGCCAATCCCACCCGGGCTTCCATATTGCGGGGGTCAATCCTGATGGCTTCGTTAAAGGCCAGGATAGCTTCTTCATATTTGTTTTCACTCAGGTATTTTACAGCCAGTTCTAATTTGGCCTGCACCCGGGCTTCTGTTCCATAGGTATTCAAACTCCAGAAGCCGCCGAGCACCAGCAGGACGGCCAGTACAGAACCTATGATAATTTTATATTTCATTCCCAATCCCGCACTCCGGCTACCAGGGGATCCTGCCGCCGCTTCCGGCTGTGTCTTTGTGTTCCCGCAATTGCCGCATAAGCCGGCGTTATCCAGTATTTGTCCCCCACAATCCGGACAAGATTTCAATTTATTCACTCCCTTTTTTCCTTGTTTATATGTTAATTTTTACAGTTTGAGTTGCCTCATCCCACTTCACTTCCGCGCCCAGGGCCTCGCTGACGAAGCGCACCGGGACCATGGTGCTGCCGTTTAGGATTTGGGGAGGCGGGTCAAGGCTGACGGGCCGGCCGTTCTTGTAGGCTGTCGAGTCGCCTATCTTCAATTGAATGGTGGTGTTCCCTTTGGCGGCTTTGACGGTCTGGGTCTGTTCATCCCAGGTGACTGTATCATTTTCAATCTCCCCACATTTGTTTGATTACTTATTAATTACTTTAGCCGCTTTCGAAACAGGACCCGGCCGGGTGTCCTGTCATTAATAAACACAGCTGACAAGCCACTTCCCTTTGCTGTATTCCAGCTCAATGTCGCAAAGGTGGCCGGATGAGCCTGAAACCTGCACCATAGCTTTACTCTCGGTTTTTTTAGTGGTTTTATAGGTGAAATTCCTGTCCTTGGTCATACTGAGCCCAAGCGCCATCACACCCATGTTGAATACCCTGTCAGTATCGTCACCCGCGCACAACCTTTCAACGCTTTTGTCCCCTTTAACAGCGCCTTCAACAAAAGCTTTCGCGACTGATTCGGGATAATATGCCGATACAATGTTGCTTTTTCCCAATGTTGAAGATAAAAATACAACCAATATCAGGACCAATACTGCGGCAATAGCTATTTTGACGTAAAATTTACTAATTTTAAAAGATGATAAAGGTGCGGCAGGCCGGGCATCCAGGACATATCCGCAATTCTCGCAAAACTTGGCTCCGGCTTCAACTTTTGCCCCGCAGTCAGAACAAAAGGACATCGGTGTTCCTCCTTACCACTGTTTTTTCCCCAATATGCTATTATTCTATCGTTTTGCCATTTTTCACAGCCCATAGGACCTTAATTTCTTCTTCGCCGATAATCTGCCATTTTCCGTTGAAATTCTTCAGGCTAAGTTTTTGAAGCACTTCACCTGAAAAGGTTTCTTTTCCTGAGCAGTCCCACTTCTTGTTAAATATCGCAGTGGCAGAATTATTGCTTTCCAGGTTTACCTGCAAGTTGTAAATACTCATGTTTATTTTGCTATAAGTATTAAACATTTCTTGCCTGCTTTTGAGAATATCGCTCTTCGGCACATTGCTTGCCTTGTAGTAGATATCCAGATTGTCGGCGTAACAGTCCATGTGCTCGTTAATCTTTCTCTCTGTTATTGTTTTGATCCAATTATAAGAAAACGCTTCTATTACTTGCTTTTCCTGGTTCGGATAGTTAGCCGTCATTACCGCCGGCGGGGCAACAGGGTTCTTGACTTCGATCACCAGGGGCGGGGATTTGCCCATATTGCCGCAATAGTCCCGCGCCACCGCGTAGAATGTGTATTTTCCTTCCTTATCAGCTTCCCAATTGAAAATCATGCTGTCGAAATGATTATAAGATTTAACCGGCACCCCATTAACAAGGAGGTCGACCTTTTCTAATTTGCGGTCTTTGGCCTTGATTTCGATAACATCCCCGGCAGTTCCGCCGGATGTGCCCAGGGTTATGGCCTTGTCTCCCGCAGGCGAGGTTATGGTTACCTCCGGAGATTCCCGATCCATCACATACCCCCACAGGAAAGCATAAGCGATCCCGCCCAGGGCGGCAGCGGCTACTAGCACCATGACCAGCAGTATTACTCTTTTGGAAGAAAAGAACCCTGACGTTTGAGCGGCCCCGCTTCTTTTCGCACTACCTTTTAGTCCGGGCTGGCAGCCGGCTGCATATATCTCTCGTGCTTCATCTTGCATTGCGGAGCGGCTGATATCTGAAGAGGCCTCTAAAGAGAGGCCGCATTTTCCACAGAACTTGCTCCCCTGCCGGGCGGCAAACCCGCATCGCGGGCATGCCGTCACCGCGGGTATTGCCAGCACACCCCCGCAATCAGGGCAAAACCTTGCCCCCGGCGTTTTAACTTCATTATTGCATCTTGGGCAGAACATACCAAACACCCTACCTTCATAAGCTTCTCAGACCCCGGCAAGATACAATAAAAGCCGGCTTACGATACACTCGCCTTCGCCCCGCAATTCATACAAAACTCGTCACCGGGCTCAAGGGGAGTATTGCATTGGGCGCAGGCGCATCTAACCGCCTCTTCTACCGGCGGGCTCTCCTCAATGGGACTCTCCACGCTTGCCGTGCCGGTTCCACATTTGGCGCAAAATTTTACTCCCGGTTTGAGTACGCTGCCGCATTTTTGACAAAATACGCTATCTGCTTTTTCTCTAATCATTTCCTTTCCGCACCGGCTGCAAAATTTACTTTCAGGCACGATATCCCCGCAATTGGGGCATACGACCGTATTAGCCGAAGCCGCGGCCCGCCTTTCCCCGATGAAAAGGTCCGTGATCTTACCCGAACTGGTAAAAAGCAAGGCGGTTATTCTATAAACAGGGAAGATGGCTATGCACAGGAAAAGAACCGGATAAAGCCAGGCTAGATTGATTTTGGCGAAGAGAGGCGACAATATCTTGTTAAAGGCCATATAAGCTATAACGATTGAAATAAGTATGGACACTGTGTTTATTAAAGGGTTTGCCTCCGGATAAGAGGGAACAATCCGGACAACCCGAAAGGCGATATCCTGCCCAAAAATCAAGATTAAGCCAATAATAATAGAGGATATAACCGCAGAAGCAATGTTTGCGATAGTGATGCCATACTGCTTGAATACCAGGGTATCCATCGAAGGAAGGCTGGTAATAACAGCTTTTATGATAATCAGTATTATTAAGGTAACAAAGAAACCGGCCAACCGCCGTACTAAGTAATTTACTTCCAGCTTGTCATAATCCATTAATAGTTCCTCCCTCTATCTGCTTAATTTTTGCATTTCATGGCCGCAAGACGGGCAATACGGGACGCTTGGCTGCAGTTTTAAGCCACAGGCGGGGCAGCATCCCTTAAATGCTCTTTTATATGCAAGCAGCAACACTGCCAATACGAACAACACCCCCGCCGGTAAAGCAATCCCACCTATGAACGACATATCTTTTTTCTCTTTTTCCCTGCCCGAAGCAAGAAAATCATAAGCCAGCCTCTTTTCCGGCACCTCCTTTCCGTAGGCAATCGCCGTCCATTCTCCAGGCACAGGATCCTCCACAATCACATAGGCCGGTTTTTCCCTAAAGACTTTGGCGCCGGGGTAGTTTTCATCCACAGTCTTGCCGCGCGGGTCCTTCAGCATCAGGTCAAGGGCGCTGCCACCCCAATTAAGGGTTGAATGCAACTGGCCCAAATCTTTGGACACCTGGACCTTGCCGATTTCTCTGGTCTCTCCCTGGCTTATATCCCCCTTCAGTTCGGACAAAATGTTTCCCGCAGCCTCATGGCGCACCTTCAGGTAAACATTCTGCAGATCAAAGCTCCCCGCAGCGTTGCTGTAGCTTCCCCCGGTGCTGCTTGCTATTCTTCTGAGAAGGTCTTCATCCAAGGCGCCGGGACTGCCGAAACCAATGGTATAAATGACAATCCCCGCTTCCCGGGCCATGTTAACAGGCCCTTTAATAATATCGTCCCGTGACAATCCCCTGTTTGTCTGGCCGTCAGAAAGCAAGACAATTATCTTCTTTCTGGCCGGTGTGTTTTTCAATTGGGAGTTGGCTAAATCCAGAGCTTCACCGATATTGGTGCTGTTTCCCGTACTCAGACCTGCCACTGTTTGTTTTGCCCGCCCGATATCCGGCGTGGCCGGCAACTTCAGGCTCGCGTTGTCAGCAAAGGAAACAACGCAGACCTCGTGTTCCGGCCCCAATTTTTCGCTCTCCCACTCGATCAATCCCAGCATTTGCGCTGCCGCTGTTTTAGCGGAACTGATTTTTTTGCCTCCCTGCCAGCTTTCATTCATGCTGTCCGAGACATCCATAACTATTGCCGTGCTGGTAAGGATAGGATCACTTGCAGTATCCGGAACGGAGCCGCCGGTTTTCCCCTTGGCGCTGCTCCAGGGAGAAACCGTTGATCCAGCGGGGGCCGGCTGATTGCTTAAAAAATCAACCTGTATTCCTTGCTCTCTCAGTTTTTCTTCCAGCCAACCCGCCGGTTCCGTACACCTGCTCAGCACCAGGTAAGGGTAGTACTTGGCTTTCGGGTCGTTTTTCCTAATGGCCAGATCATAAAGGACACGGTAATTCTCTATACGGGTATCATCAAGCTCTATACCTTGGAATGCTATGCTTTGAGCCTTTCCGAAATCGCCTTTTTCCAGATAGTACCTGGCAACGTCCGCAAAGAGGCAGGGATTCTTTTCTGCCTGGAGGTTGATGCTTTCGATGATTTTATCCGCCGTTTTTAAGTTATTGTTCTTAAGTTGGGAGAAAGCGGCATAAATCATAGCCTTGTAATATTGTGCATCCTGCCCGGGCAAGGCTTCAAATTCATTAATAGCGTCTTGGTAGCGCCCGGAGTTGTAATAACCATATATTTTAATCATCCCGCCTACTTTTTGATTTTCCGCCTGCGACCGCGTTCCCTGCTCTATGACCCTCTGCCAGTCTTTATTAAACAATTTTTCAATCAGTTCGTAAGCCGCCTGCTGGTTTAAGCTTATTTCCAGGGATTTATTTATCGCTTTTAGGGCGTTGTCTCTATCGCCCGCCTTAATATACACTTCCGCCAAGAGGCTGAAACTGCGCTCTTTGTCAGCGTTTTTGGAAGCGCACTCCAGCAGCCGGCTGATAGCTTCTTCAATCCTGCCCTGAGCAATCAGGAGCCTGGCCAGGCCCTCATAGGCGGGAATGCACCCCGGATTTGCCCTGATCAGCTCATAGTAGGCTTCTCCGGCCTGGCCATAGCTTTTTTTATCAATATAGAGACCCGCCAGGCAAAGCTTCAACTGTTCTTTGTCGTCCACGAAATATATACCTTGCCGGTATGTTTTTTCCGCTTCGTCGCTGTTGCCCAGCAAAGCGTATGTTTTGCCGAGGCCCTTATAGGCCGCCAGATTATTGGGCTCTATTTTAAAAACCCCGTTATAGGCCAACACGGCTTCCTCGTATTTCCCCTCGCTCAAATATTTAACGGCTGTTTCAAGCTGCGTATCCACTTTGGCTCCGGATTGGCCGCAGCCCGCATAGACGGCAATAGAGAGAAGAAGCAGCATTATACCTAGCCACAAATGTTTTTTTCGCTCGGCTTTGGCCAAATCAGTCACCTCTAATCATAAATGCGGTCGATAATAAAGATTCCTTGGTTACCTGTCTATACGGATAAGAACCGCGCCGGTATTAAAATGATCCCCGCCATTTGCGCCCTCCACTCCCAGGCTGACAGTTTTTACAGGTTTCAAGTAAGGATAAACACTGCGGTTAAACTCCTGCCGGTTATAACTGTCCAAGGAGTTATATATCGAATTTGTCATTTCTTCGACATCCACGTAAATACAGCCATCCTGTATTGACGGCAAGCCGGCGGTAGCTTTTTTGAAGCTTGCGTTTCTGCCTATTCTGTCATTGTTTGTGCCCATGCCTTTTTCCAGCATATCAATTGAGGAACCAATGACGAGAAAATTATCCCGGATGCCGTAACCTGCCACAACTTTACCCGTACGTCGCTCAAAAAGATAATGGACTTCCTGGTTGTTATATGTTTTATCGTTTTTTCCGGCACCTAGCCTGACTAAGGAATTTGCAAGGGTTTTCATACTGTTGGCGGTTGTTTTGAGATCATTCGTTCCAATCAGGGCAATTATCCCGAAGGGAGCGTTTTTCTCACCAAAAAGACCGCTCCTGTCGGGCAAAAATCCAATGGCGAGCACCCCATCCATCCAGGACAGAATATCACTTTCAGGGTCAAGACCTGTTTCCCTTTTGAAATCGGATAATTCTCCCCTATAACCCGGTTGGGTTTTTACGCTCGAGACAAAATCCTCCAGTCCTTGCTTGAGGTTGGAAATACCAACGTAGGCCATGGCGTCAGCAGGTATTATTTCTGTCGCGTTCTTGAGGCCGACCGCACCTTTAGCGTTATCCCCGCTGCTTTGGCTCACTTTATTCCGGTCATATGCCACAGAGTAATCGATACGCACACCTTCTTCCACAAAGGACAAGGACATACCGATCCCTTTATATGCCCTCAGTTGGTCAAAATTCTCAAGGCCGGCTTTTTCCGCCGCTCCCATGATTGCGTCAAAATCCATATAAAAAGCGCCGGACCTGCTTTTCGGCAGCTTACTCATAATTTCTTCGTAGCTTTCATTCCTGGCGAGGCTTTCGCCCTTGTCCTTGTATTTATCGATTGCCTGAGCAACAAGAGCCTTACTGTTGGAAAGAATTAAGTGGTCCTTGACCAGGGCGTAAACAAACTTTTTGTTACTCATACTGCTTCTATCCTCTGTAGTGATCAATACTTCCTTATAATTTTCTTCTTTAAAAATACCGCCCGAATTCTCTTCTTTTTGACGCAGCTTGACAACAAATTCTTTTGCCTTTTTTTTGTCCTTCACAGCCACTGCAAGAAGATATTCCGGCTCACTCCCGGATGAAAACGCGTCCGGCATAATCAAAGCCGCCTCGCTTCCAAGCCAAGGTTTGACATCCTGCCCAAAATCAATGTCGGCATAAGAATCACCTTTCACGTTATCCTGTAAATCGTCAAATGCTTCTTTCACTTCCGGTACTGCCAGATAAATATCTTTAATCCGCTCGTAGTTTTTCAGCTGCGTCATATCGGGATCAATTACAAAAAAGAGCTCCGTATTTTCGGGAGCAAGGGTAGCTGCAAAAGCGGTGCCGGACCTTAAAAACGGAAAGATGAGGCCAAGCTTATCCCGGAAAACAACTCCGGTGATTAATACCAGACAGATTACCGCACCCGCAATAATCCAAGGGGCTTTGCGCATATTTTTAGAACTGACCGGCGTGCCGCACGATGGACAAAACCTGGCCGAAGAGTCTTGAATATTATCATTGCAAACCGGACATATAGACATATCTCAAATCACTCCGTCTCTCATCCAAATCAAAAAAATCAAACAAATTACGACCTTAAATCCAGTTCTAACTGTTTATTTGTCCCCCCCTTTGCCGCTAGATATATTTATGATAACAACATGATAGAAAGAAAAAACACCCCGGCGGCTATGGTTCAAAAACATAGCCGGGTTAGCGGCCCGGCAATTACATCGCCATAACAAAAAAACCTTTCTGCTATTAAGCTCAGAAACAGCGCCGTCAAATACATGCTCCTACAAGTATATAGCCGATAAGGTTCCCCTCCAACCCACCGGTCATAAAACCACGCTTTTGATGATTTATATTACGATTTTCGGTAATAAAAAGGTTTTTAAACATTGTCTATATTCTGGTGAAACATTATAGAGGCTGCTTCACAATCTACCGTACGTATAGTTATGTGTGGACCTTATAGGGTAGCGAAAACAATAAGACCCTTGACGGGTCTTATTTTAATATACTAGCACTTAATTAACAGGGATAATACTGATTTTGCCGGAATTAAGGTCAGGCCCACCATCGGTGACCAATGGGTGACCAATGTGCCAATGTGGGGACGGTTCTCATTGATCTTACTGGAAAATTTACACTATTTTAGTTCAGAAGAATGTCCCTTTAGACCTAATATGTTTTCATCCTAATAAAGAATTAATCTACGGACGATGTCTATACTGACAAAACCTAAATTGAGTGTTCGTTTCCATTAAGCTCGTGAAAATATTTAATCACAAATTGACTGAAATTGCGAGCTGCCATTGACAAGTAATGCCCTTTGACCCAAGATAACCAAATGGTTCGCTGACAAGTAGGATTTTCAATATGCAATTTTACTAATGATTCCGTATTAATTATATCCCACCAATAAGCTGGAATAAAGGCGTTACCAAATCCGGCTTTAACCAGTCGGCATATTACTTCAGGAGTAGAGCATTCAAATGTAATATTTGGAGTAAATTCCGCTTTGCCAAACGATGCTCTTGTGGTACAGCCAAAAAAATTTCTTCATTTATCAAGGGCACACAATGAATTTCCAACTGGTCAATAGGCAGGGAAGAAATACAGAGATCGATTTCGCCATTCATAAGTTGTTTTTGTATTTCCATAGGTTGATTTTTATTGTTTGCACAATATCTGCAGTATTGACTTTGGCAAACGTATTCTTTTTATCTGTGCCTGAAGTTAAGTTGACAAATGAACAATTAGAGGAGATGAAAGTATTTAAATGGAGCAATTTCTTTGAATCTAAGACCATTCCAATTTGCATTGTTTGCGCTATTATTTACTTTTGCTATTCAAGTATCCTTTCCTTCCTCACACCGTATGCCAATGAAATTCATTTAGTGGACGCCGCCAGTTTCTTTTTTATGATATATTCTGTCGCCATCTTAATTTCGAGACCGTTTACCGGCCGATTGTTTGATTCCAAAGGTGAAAATATAACCATGTATCCAGCTTTTCTTATCTTCATGATCGGAATGGCGCTTCTTAGCCAAGCTCACCATAATGTTACCTTATTATTAGCCGGTGCTTTTCTCGGCTTCGGCGTGGGAATCGTACAGTCTTGTGGACTGGCAATTGCCGTTAAGGTCACACCACAGCAACGGCTGGGCTTGGCGAACTCCACCTTTTATATATTCTTAGACTTGGGGGTTGGAATTGGACCAGTTATATTAGGAGTATTTATTCCTTTTGGGGGCTACAGGGGTATCTATATAGGTATGGTGATTGTTGCGTTCGCATGCGCCTTTTTATATCATCTATTGCATGGAGGAAAAGCTACGCAAAAGGAAAATAAATGCAGTATAAACTAAAGCTAACCAGAAATACCGCGATTTGCCGGGTGCTATTGGCCAAACGATGCAAAACTATTTCGCATACAGAAAATCCTATGGAATTTCCCGTGAAACCGTTGGGGATTATAAGCACCGTTTCCAGCACTTTCTCAGCTATCTGAAAAACAATAATGTAAGCGGATGTGTGTTTAATAAGCCAGCAGCTATTGATGAACTACGCTAATCAACTGGGTTTTTACACACCATAGTCAGGCACAGAAATCTTTCCGCCATAGTTTGGCAGGAGTCCTGCTCGAAAAGAAGACACCAGTACCAGTAATTTCCGAAGTATTGGGACACAGAAGTACGGAAAGCACCAGGAATTGCTATCTTCTTTTAATCTTATAAATCCTATGATAATTTTGTTTAGTGCTTGGTTTCTTTAGCAAAGGTTTTGATAAAAAATGTTTTCGCCTGAAAATATTTGGTTCATGTAATACTAAACCATAATAGACATAAACATAAGCTAGGACTTTTAACATATGGCCAAGAATATTAACAACTGAATATACTTGCATATATAAAATAAAACAAATTTCAGATACAATGAAAATAATCAGAGCAACTTGTGTTCCAACAAAACAGTTCCGGTCAATTAGTTTTCTATTCCCATAGAAATGCGCCAATGCAAAAAAGAATATTGCAATAATGATATATTCATTATATATTTTAAAATTGGTGAGACCCTTATCTTCTGTTAAACAAGCTGGTATTGTCTCAGATAAGAATATGGCTCCTAAAATAATCGATGATACCAATGCATAAACCAAGTAAAAATAATATCCCGGATATTTACGTTTTAGAAAAAACGGTGCCAACAGAAAAGAGATAGATAACACATATCGTCCGGCAATCCACAGTTGTGTGGATTTGTTAGCGCTATCTCTTATTGGAACTTCCATTCCGAAATATGTTATCACATGCAAAAAATCAATTAGACCAACAGCTAATAAAGCACAACCTAATAATATCATTAAAGAATTACTATAAGTTTCCCTTATCTTATAAACCTTAATAATAAATATTATACCTATGACAATAGTAATTCCCTCAGCCGCTATATGAAAAAGCAAAAAATTTTCTGCAGCTAAAGCAAAAAGGGCTATTACTATTGTCAGCAATATGTCTTTGCTTCTATGGATAAAATGAAATAGATTCACAAGCAGCACCTTCCTTCTTATTAGCCATCTAATTCCATATTATTCAAGTTTATTAAATTTGTGAAAAAAATCTTATTTGGCATGATTCATGCGAGTGGTTCCAATTGGCTTTGCCAGCACCCATATTTAGACAAGTCTTAGTTTCCTCGTTGCCTAAGCTTATATCAATTAATAATTGCTGCCGCGATTATAGGTGTCTTTTTTGTTTGATGCACAACATAACATATGTTATCATTAACGATAAAATCATATCGTTTTGGGGAGTTCATTTTCACCGGAGGGGGTGGTGAATTATAGACGATTTCAAAAAGAGAGTGATCCAGGCTATACCTATTGTCACAGCCATTTTTATAATTGGGACGATAGGTTACCGGATCATAAGCAATGGAGAATCCAGTTGGATTGACTGCGCTTATATGACCTTAATCACCCTCGCTTCGGTGGGATATGGGGAGATTACCGCCCATTCCGACACAACCGGCGGCAGGGTATTCACAATGTTCTTGATAGTATGCGGAATCAGCGTATTTCTTTATTTTCTATCAACTATAACAGCCTTCCTCGTGGAGGGAGATCTTTTAAGGAATTTCTGGAGAAAAAAGATGGACAAAATCATTCGGGAACTAAATGGACACTATATCCTTTGCGGCATCGGTGAAACCGGCATTCACATTATTCGCGAGTTTATTGAAACGAAGCGGAAGATGGTAGTCGTGGAAAAAAACTCCGCACGCATCCAAGAAATTGAGAGCGAAACGCTGGATAACATGCTCTGGATCGAAGGGGATTCGACCAACGACGAAGTGCTGATTAAAGCCGGTATTAAAAGGGCAAAGGGGATCATGGCATGCGTGGCGGAGGACAAGGATAACCTGCTTATAACCCTGTCTGCAAGACAACTAAACGATAATATACGTATTGTTTCCAGATGCAAAGACAACAAACTGATTGGGAAGTTTATAAAATCCGGCGCCGACTCGGTGGTATCCCCAAACTATATCGGCGGAATGAGAATTGCCTCGGAAATGGTCCGCCCTTCCGCCGTGGGCTTTATGGACATTATGTTGAGGGACAAGGACGAGAACCTAAGAGTAGAGGAAATAAATATTCCGGATAACTCCAATGCTATTGACAAGACTATCGGTGAAGTCGATTTTCTTAATATAGCCGGTCTATTCCCTGTGGCTGTCCAGACCCCCGAGTCCAAGTGGGTTTATAATCCGTCTCCGAAAATGAAACTGAAGCCCGGGATGAAGATAATCATTATTGGTAACGCCGAGCAAAGGCAGAAAATAGAGGCAATAATATAAAGCCGATAAAGCCCGATTAATTACCCAGTTCTTTTGCAATCTCATGATCAAGTATTCTTTTTCGCTCTTTCCAATCCGGCATATGGACAGTCAGAAAATCATAAAATACTTTATTATGTTTGGGATAAAGAAAGTGCGCCAGTTCATGTAATACAACATAATCGATACAGGGCGGCGGAGCTTTGTACAAATAGTAATTCAGGTTGATTTTGCCATACCTTCTGGAGCAGCTGCCCCAAATAGTTTTCATCCTCCTGACCTGGAGTTCCGGTTTACCAAAACCATGTTTAGCAATAATTGGATACAACCTGTCAATAGCCGCTAAAAAATATGACTTGCTCTGTTTTTGCCACCACCGCCCAAATTGCTTTTGTAAGGCTTGCGTATCTTTAGGGGCGGGAGACTGAATATAAACACAATCCTCCTTTTGTTCAATCCTGTGGAATTTAGCTTCATTGACAATGATTCTGATTTGCCTGCCTAAAATACGGGTAGTAGCTCCGCTTTGTATTATTGTTTCAGACTCACCGGCTTTCGTGTCTTTGAAGAAATTCAAAGACTTTTCAATCCATGCCGTTTTACTTTTAAGAAAATCTTCAAGGTATTTGTCCGATACTCCAGTTGGCGCTGATAACTTCACGATACCGCTTGGGAACACCTTAAGCCGGATGTTTTTTATGCTCTTGCGCTCAATAATTACTTCAATATTGCCCAATAGCTTCGTAAAATAAAGCTTCTTCATACTCATAGTCTAATACCTGCTAATTGCTGTTTTCATAAGTCCTTCTAATATTAAATCAATTTTCTCAACCGGCAGTTCTATCCCGTGTTCTTCGATAAAATCCCAAATAAGATCGTCAAGCACTTGTGTCATATCTCTTTGCACCGATACGTTAAAACGCCAGTCCACCTTTGCCCGGTTGGATATAGCCTTTTTGACCTCAATAGCCATATGCCCCATAGCTTCATCTATTTCCGGCGAAACATTCTTAATTTCACCGGCAATGATATTTTGAATCGATCCATAAAAAGCTTTCGCGTCACTGTCATTGTCTATACAGGAGGGGTAATGGCGGCTGGTATAGCCTCTTTTAAAATCATCTGCGATTTTTTCCATTTTATAAAGATAAGAATCGTCATTCCTTGATGCTTTGTACTCTTCAAAGGTTTCTCTGATTTGCTCGGAAAACTTCTTATGCAGTAAAGGATCATCATAACGGCAGGTTTCCAGTTCTCTGTCCATGCGCGTACGAATGGCGTCACCTTTAGCGGCTTTGCTGTCCAGCTTTTCAAGCTGCTCCTTCATCCCCTCGGGATCATGGATGGAAACAGGTTCAGCAATAATTTGGCCGGGTTCGGAAAGCACAAATTTATTTAGAAGGCTGCGAATACCGTCTTCATATCTGCTAAAGTCCACTTTTTCATTGTAACGGAGCAAAATTGCCCCGCGAAGTTTTTGAAAATGAAGTAAATCTTGCTTGTATTTTTGAACATTGTCATATCCGACAGCGTTATATAAAGCATAGCTTCCCATGACCAAATCTAATAAACGTGAAAATTTTGAAAGCCGTTCATAAAAAATCTTTCTAAAATCAATATCCGCCAGTACGCTCTGCCAGCCTTCGGAATTGCTTCGATCAAATTCCCTCCCCTCAAATACCGCCCACAATCCTTGATGGGCCTTTTCCAGTTTGAGCTTCTGATCACCGGCGCCAAGAATAGCCTTTTCTATATCAGCCTGGTCATATCCGTCCATGCCCGATTTTTCATCTGAATACATATCCATGGCAGTATTAAGCTTGCTGAAAATACCCCAATAATCCACGATGAGCCCGAAATCTTTGCCGGGGCACACGCGGTTGACCCGGGCGATGGCCTGCAGCAGCGAGTGTTCCTTCATGGGCTTATCCACATAAAGCACGGCGGCGGACGGCGCGTCAAAGCCGGTCAGCAGCATATCTTTGACAATCAGCATATCCACGTCTTCACCGCCAATAAAGCTGTTTTTTGCCCAGTCCTCATATTCCTCATAGTTGTTGCCAAAGAGCGGCTCCACCTCTTCTTTGAAAAAGGCCTTAATTTTCTTCTTGTTTTCTCCGGTAAGCTCCTCGCCCTCATTAATATTTTCGGGCGATATCACTACCGCCGTTTTCACCCCGCCAAGCCTTTTGATAGATTTATGCAGGTCGATAGCGGACGGGCGGGATGAGGCCGCGACCAAGGCCTTAAACCCCTTTGGTTTGGCGTAAACGATATAGTGCTCGTGAATATCAAAGGCCACCATATCGATACGCTGGCGGGTCTGCGCCAGGGGCAAAAACCGGCTCCACTTGCGCTTCATATCTTTCTGCCGCTCAGGGTTTAACGGCGCGATGATATATTTGAGGTATTCGTCTATCTTCCCGCCGGCCACGTCCTGGGGGATAATCCTGCCCTCATAGACAAGAGGAACAATGACACCGTCTTCCACAGCCCGGTCAATCGGGTAACTGTCAATAAGCGGCCCGAATCTTTTATAGGTGTTGAACTTGTCTTTCTTGAGCAGAGGCGTGCCGGTAAATCCTATCTTTATCGCGTTGGGCAGCACGTCAATCATTAAACTATGAAGCTGGCCGTAGTGGGTGCGGTGACTCTCGTCCACCAGTAAAAAAATATTATTGTCTTCAATCCTGATCCTGCTTTTGGCCGCCGTGTCAAATTTATGTACCAGGGTGGTAATGATAGTCACGCTTTTGTCATTTAACAGCTCGATCAGGCCTTTACCGGTTTTGGCGCGGGCCGGGCTAAGCTGTGTTTTAGCGAAATTATCTCTAAGCTGTTTATCCAGGTTGATCCGGTCGTTGACCAGCACAAAACGGGGATTTTTGATTTCCGGGTCAGTCAGAATTTTTTTAACCAGCATCACCATGGTCAAAGATTTGCCACTGCCTTGCGTATGCCAGATCACACCGCTTTTGGTATTCTTGTTGTCTTCACCTTTTATACGTTTCATAGCTGCCTGGATGCCGAAAAACTGCTGATAACGAGCTATTTTTTTTACATTGTTGTCATATAGGATGAAATAACGAATCAATTCCAGCAGCCTATCCCGGGAGAGCAAGGAAACAATCGCCCTGTCCTGTTCACCAACCCGTCCGTCGGGGCTGATATTACTGCATTTTTCCTGCTGCCATTGATAGTCTCTTTCCCGCCATATGCAAAAGTATTCGGAAAGGGTGCCGCAGGTGCCGTATTTAACGGTGTTGGGGCTCATGGCCATGACAATTTGGGAGAATTTTAACAGATGAGGGATATATTCAGGCTGCCAGTTGAGTATGTTTTGCGAGACACCCTGCTCCACATCCACGCTGGATTTTTTGCATTCGATCACAACCAGGGGAATGCCGTTGACGAGCAGCACGATATCCGGCCGCGCATATTTGCCGTTCAGACATTCCACCGGGAATTCGTCCGTCACCTGCCAGATATTGTTTTCCGGCTGCTCCCAGTCGATAAACTTTAAGTCGAAGGACTGGCGTCCGCCGTCAAACAACTCTTCTTCGTAGCTGTTGCCGGAAATTAGCAGGTCGTAGATCATCTTGCTCGCGGACATCAGGCCGGCAACAAGCGGCGCGTCGATATCGTTTATCGCCTTTCCGATCGACCGGTCGGAAAAGGGCGTCCGCTTGCCCCTGTACACAAAGGACTGCCGGTGCAGAAACTCGCGCAAAACATCAATGAACAGCACATTGGAAAGCCGTCCGCGCAAAATCTCCGCCTGGGAACGCGGTATGTACTGGTATCCTAATCTCTCTAAAACTTTTATCGCCCGGTCCTGACTCTCCGGGCGTTCGCCGGGCATTGTGTCGTTAAGCATCAAGAAACCTCCTGCGAATTGACTCTGACAGCACCTGTCAGCAATAGTTGCGTCAGGGTATTTTTCTGCTTTATCAGCTCACCAAGCTGCTTTTTGTGCAAGTCAATTTCCCGGTCCGCCGTGGATATGATATCGGCGATGGCAGCTTGCTCCGGGAGGAGAGGGAGTTCAAAATACAGTTGATTAATATCATTATTGCTCAACGCAGGATAATTTGTACCCATTAAACATTGATTCATTTGACGAACAACACCTTCAGAAAACAGAGCGTAGTAAACAAATTTCGAACAAACACCTTCTTTTGCCCGGACTACGGCAAAACCGGTAGAACAAACATAATAGTCATATTCCTTATCTATATAAGCGAAGCCAAGTAAATACGGCCTTAATGTAGACATAAGAATGTCGCCCTTTTTAAACAATCGCCTCGCTCTCAAAGGTAATTCATCAAATTTAACCGCCTTTGCTGGTTCTGTAATCCTCCCTCCATTAATACTAGACAAATCCACATACCAAAATTTTAAATCCGATTGGGTATTTTCGCTTAACAAATTATCATTTACAGTGCAAACGTCCCCCAAACGAACCTTTTGCCACTCTCCTGTAAAACCGGGAAGACGCCTTACTCCTGTGAGCAGGTTTTGCATCAGCCATTTTTTCTGTCTTTTTTTCTCGTTAATCAGCTGCTCTTTTAGTCCGATGGCCTTGTCCCAAGCTGAGAGGATTTGAACTATTCTTTGCTGCTCTTTAATACTTGAAGGTATGCAGACCGGGGTTTTATCAAAGTTATCCCGCCCGAGCGTCCTATTTCTCCCCGCTCCGCCAGGCGAGGCCAATTCAAGGAGATACCTGCCGTAAGGTGTCAAAAAAATCCTCAAAAGGTAATTTAAGTCTATGTTTCCTTTTGGCTGCCACATCGGGAACCTGTGCGAAGCAATCATTCCTTTTTCCTGAGCGGTGGTAATTCCGACGGCTTGCTCCCATGCAAAAACAATATTAATGATTAAGCAGTCCACCTCAACCCAAAAAACGGATTTACTTCCCAGGTCGCTTCCTTTAACCGGCTCTTTATGAAACAGTCCTTTTCCATGAGAACGGATGCCAATTTCCCGGTATTCATGATCAGGGATGACTTCTACTGGTCTTCTAACTTTATTTAGCAAAATACCTAATTCAATAACTATCCAGTCACCCGGGTAGCCTTTGTAAGGCCCTTTTGCTACAGAGTATTCACTATCTTTTTGCATCACTCTCTCCTATTAATCCAGGCCCGTATAGATGTCATAAAACGACGCCCACTTATATCCACGTTAAATATTAATAACTTTTAATCTAACTGCCGAAGGACGCCATCACCAGAAGTAGGCAGGTTATATCCTCAGCTATTTTTTTAGATATCGCTCATAGTCCCAGCTCCTTTAAATACCTGGCCATCTGCGCTTCTACTTCGGCAAGATCCTTTTGGATATTGGCGATATTGTTTTTAACCTCTTCAATATCCACCAATACTTCCTCTTCAAAGGTATCAACATAGCGGGGGATATTCAGGTTGTATTCGTTGGCCCTGATTTCATAAACACCGGCCACATGGGCAAATCTTTTGACATCCACCCTGCTTTTGTAGGTATTTATAATGTCCTCGATATGTTTTGTTTCAAGCTTATTCTGGTTCTTGTCCTTTTTAAAGCGAAGCCTGCCGTTTTCATCCTTGGCGGAAGCGTCAATAAACAATACGTCGTCACGGTTGCGGTTTTTCTTAAAAACTAAAATGCAGGCCGGGATGCTTGTCCCGTAAAACAGATTGGCGGGCAGGCCGATAACCGCGTCCAACAGGTTCTTCTCGACTACAGCCTGCCTGATCCTCCCTTCCGACGCGCCCCTGAACAAAACGCCGTGGGGAGCGACAGCGGCAATCCTGCCCCCGCTCTTGAGGCTGGCAATCATATGCAGCAAAAACGCCCAGTCCCCCTTGCTGGCGGGGGGCACCCCCCATTCAAAGCGATGGTACCTGTCAAGAGAGGCTTGCATTTTGAATTCTTTGCCCCTGCCGGTCATCTCGCCGCCGGTGTTAAATCCCGCCGCCCATTTATCCTGGGAAAAAGGCATGTTGGCCACTATGACGTCGAACTGCATGAGATTGCCGTCCGGGTCAATGTGCAGGGGGTTGGCCAGGGTATCGCCCCAGAGTATCCTGGCGTCCATAATCTCGTGGAGAAACATGTTCATTTTGGCCATGGACCAGGAGGAGCCGTTCATTTCCTGGCCGTACAGGGCAAGCTTTTTTATCGCGTTGTTTTCCTTGGCCTGGGCCGTTTTTCCGGTTTTTATAAGCAGGGAGCCGGAGCCGCAGGTTGGGTCGTACATGGTGTCGCTTATTTTTGGGTCGACGATGCGCGCCATCAGTTCCGACACTTCGGAGGGAGTAAAGAAGGAACCGGCTTTTTTGCCGGCCTGGCTGGCGAACTCGCCGATCATATATTCGTACGCTTCGCCAATGGTATCGGCGGCCACCTTGCCTTCCTCGGGCCTGATGGAAGAGGGGCGCAGGTCAAGGGACTCGAAATCTTCCAGCAGTTCCCGCAAGCGGGTGTTTCTTTGCCTTTGATTGCCCAGCATGGCTTCACTGTTAAAGTCTATGTTTCTGAAGATCCCCGTAAACAGGGAAGGGTTGTCGTCTTCTATGCCGCACAAAGCCGTATTAATAAGTTCCCCCAGGTTATCTTTATATCTTTTTTCATAAAGCCAGGAGAAGCTCTGTTCTTTATTGATCACAAAGGGGAGCCTGTTTATCGCTCTTTCCAACCTGATCGGATTATCGTACTTTTTCCTTAATTCTTCAACGTTTTCCAGATAGGTGTCGCTTAGGTATTTAACGAAAAGCATGGGCAGGATATAATCTTTGTAGTTGGCCGCGTCGATAGCCCCCCTAAATGTATTCGCGCCCCTCCAAAGCGCGGCCTCAATGTCTTTTCTGGTAGTCGCCATCATAGTTCCTCCCCGGTATTTGCCGTGACGCTTTTTATTACTGCCGCCATAAGCCTTTGATCTTCTACAGCCAAAGAGTTCAACAGCTGTATCCGTTTCTTGTGCAGCAGCCACATCCGGCCAATTGCTTTCTGCTTCCCATATTCTATGGCGGGTATATCCAACGCCTTTAACGCTTTTGTTGATATAGACTTTATTGCCGCGACCGCACCGGTAATATTACTGTTTAGCCATGCCATGCCCTGGTTTTCCAGCAAGCAGGCTATATAGGCCGGGTGATATTCTTCAAACAGACGGATAACGAAGAGATTACTCGAAAAAGTTGTATCCGGCATGTCCTTGCTTATTAACGTCGCAATATCCGGATTAAGCCGTTTAAGTAAAATATCATTTTCCCTGATGAAATAGCTGTCGTCAACGGGGGTTTGCCTCTTTATTTCCGCAGTAATATGCATATCGTTGAAAAATCCCAAATGGTTCGGCTGAATAAAATTATATGTTATTAAACTTGCCTTGTACACTAGTTCGTGTTGCTTCGCATCGGGCAAACCATTTAATATAATGGCGATTTCACCCAGTTTAACATTTTTTCGCGCCGTCACTTTCAAACCCCCTTATTAACAGGCTCCCGGCAGAACAAAAGGTTGTCTTTATAAATCGATGCCAGAGCCACTTTCACTGCGGAAAGTTGGCTCTGGCATTTAAAAAACATTCTGGAGGGAACGGGTCCGTCCGCGCCACGAATAACAGCCCTCTATGTTATTGCCCGGTAGGAACACGTCCAGTCCGGCCAGTCGTTGCCCTTGCCCCGGTTGTTGAGCCAATGCAGCGGCTGAAGATTGCTCAGATCATCCGTGCCACCCTTGGCTATCGGCATCACATGGTCGATTTCCCAGCCGAAATCGGACTTGTCGTTGCCGTAATCAGCAAACTTAATCCACGCGCCACAGCAGTCTCGCCTGTACTCGTCCGGGTTATATTCTGAATCGACAGTCGCCTTTTTCCATACGGCTAATATCGTCCCCCGGTCATAAGACAAATTCAAAAGCGCGCGATTTTGTTGAATTGCCATAGTCTCTCCTTTCCGAGACAAAGAGCTTCTGTCAGCAAAACCACAAATATCATTGCTTCAGCGGAACTATTTATGATATTATGTATTTGCATGTACTTGTGCTGATTTCAGCGTCAGGTCCGGGGACGGCCAATTCCCGGGCCCGTTTTTTATCTCTATTTTTGCAGCTTAACCCGCTCTAGAGAGGAAAAACCAATAATTACATTATACAAAAATAATTTCCAAAGTCAACACATTTTTTAGTTTGTTAACCATTAACATCAACCCGTCACGTGGACTTTAAACAACTTCATGGCTGAAATCCAGTAAGGGCTTTCACCAATCGCCACGATTTTCATTGCCGTCTTCCTCTCTTTTTTTAGGTTGATTATAGCCGCGCTCTCCGAATGGCTGCAGCTTATCCAGCCATTTTTTCTCCATTTTTTTCAACACGTCCTTTTTGTCAAAAAAGCCCTCTTCCTTTTCTTCCAAAACCTCAAGGACTTCAAATACAAAAGCGTCTTCGCCAAATTGATTCCATTCCTCTTGAAGCTGCCTGTTTTTATGCGAACCCCATTTCAACATGCCCAGTTTTCCATTTATAGTCTTAAAATTTGGAGTCGCAACCACAAACACCTTCTGATTTTTCGTGTTTTTAATCTGGTAAACCCCGCCCTCAGTTTTCATATCTTTATACTGTTGCTTCATTTCTTTTTTACGGTCCATATTTCCTTCCTCCTTCCCGTTTGGATCCCCTTTCAGCCAATACCGGCTGCCGTCAGGCTTTCTGCCTAAAAATCCGTATTCAATCAAATATCTTCGCAAAGTAGTAAAATCATCATAAGCGGTTTTCAATATTTCGTTTACTTCCTTCTCTTTATAGAACTTTTTTGCTTCAAATTTCTTCGCCAGTTCCCTTAATACAACCAGCCTATTTTTTTCTTTCATATCAAAAGTGGTTAATGGCCCATCCGTACCTTCAGGGAAATATTTCTTAAGTATTTTCTCACTTTCTTCCTGAGTAATACTGTATCGATCATCTATCGTCCCGGCCGTTTTATATGGAGGCAAACAGCCTGACAAACGCTTATTCTTATCCTTCAAGAGATCCATCAGCGCCAGAAACACTTTGGCCTGACGTTCTTTCTCTTTTAATACAAAACGATGGTTCCGGATGGTGGAAGCGCTGCCGATGCCCATTTCCTTTTGCACTTCTTCATCACTTTTACCCTGGTAAAATAGTTGAAGGATGTTTTTCTGATGTTCTGTAAGACCTGTGAGGCGTTTATCCAGCCGGATCAGGCACTCAAACACCGATTGATGCTCCTTCTCAATATGGACGCGTATATACCTTCCGGCTTCATAGAGAATGCCTCCCTCGGGGTAGACAATCCCTTTCTCAATTTTTTTGCCGCAAAGCAAGCAAATATAATAATTCTCTTCCTCGATATATCCGTTTTTGAATTCTTCCGGTGAAGCATTCCAGAAAAGATTCAACATACTCACCTACAAACACTTCCTTAAATTGATTGTGTAATTATAAACATTTTATTTAATTGTTTGCCAATTGTCAACTGCGCGGCAAGAAACTGGGTGCCCAAGTCTTACACCCACAGGCTTGTACGATGGCGGAAAATGGGCATTGCCTGGACGGTCACATTGCCCTTGCTTATTTCGATTTTTTTAGCCACATGGGTAAAGACAAAAAAAGGGCGACAATAACTGGTAGGTTATCTCAACCAGATACCGTCGCCATTGAACTATTTTATGCCTGACGCGTTTATTTTTACCTATAACATCAGGACGACATGATGGACCTGCCCGTCGTCACACAAATCAACGTAAGGACCCTCCCGCACGTCCTGCTCCATATGAGCAACTTCCCGCCCATCAATTCGAAAAGCGGCCGCTCCGCCGGACTTGCTCAGCGGATTACTGACAGTAATAAGGTAGCGCGCGCCGCCAAAACGGTAGTTGACGGAAAACTCCCGCCATTCACAAGGGATGCACGGGCGAACGTACAGCCGTTTTCCACGGCGGCGAAGGCCAAGGATCCATTCAACTCCCGCCTGATACATCCATCCCGCGGCGCCGCTGTACCACGTCCATCCGGCGCGTCTTTGGCGCGCCTCCGCCATGTAAACGTCCGCCGCCATGACGTATGGTTCTCCGGCATACTGCCGTACTTCAATAGGAGTACGAGTGTGGTACAGAGGATTTAACATTTGAAACAATTCGAAAGCCTTATCTGCAATTCCAAGCCGGCACCAGGCAATAACGCTCCATATGACACCATGCGTATATTGAGATCCGTTCTCCCGAATTCCGGGCGGATAGCCCTGTATATAGCCGGGACTGGGATCCGTGCGGTTGAAAGGCGGAGTCAAAAGACGCGCGATGAAAAGATCCCGGTCCACAAGTTCGTGGTCGAATGACTGCATCGCCCGCAATGCTTTCTCTTTCGGAGCCGCTCCGGAGATGACCGACCACGACTGGGCAATAGCGTCGATCCTGCATTCTTCATTGCAAATAGAACCCAGCCATTGCCCGGCGTCAGTGAAAGCCCGCCGGTACCACAGCCCATCCCAGGCGTGCTCATCAAGAGAGGAGACAAGTTTTTCACGTACATCCCGGTAGCGTCCCGCCCGCTCTTCATCGCCGCGCCGCCGGCACAGATCCGTAAACAGATCCAGCACTTCACAGAGAAACCAGCCGAGCCACACACTCTCACCGTGGCCTTCAGCACCAACACGGTTCATACCGTCGTTCCAGTCGCCGGCCCCGATCAGCGGCAGCCCGTGCCCGCCAAAGCGTTGTAAACTCCTGTCGATGGCACGCAAGCAGTGTTCGAGAACAGTGCCGTTCCGGGCAGAGACCCGGGCCGGCTCGTATCGTTCATGTTCGCCTTCCCGTAAAGGTTCGCTTTGCAGAAACGGCGCCGCCTCGTCAAGTACGCTGTCGTCCCCCGTATGGCCGACATACCGTCCCACGGCATATGGCAGCCACAGCAAATCGTCGGAGAAACGCGATCGGATGCCGCGCTGCGTCTCTTCATGCCACCAATGCTGCACATCGCCCTCCTCGTACTGGTGCGCGGCGTGCAGCAAAATCTGCGCCCGCGTATAGTCGGGGCGGGTGTGCAGGAGCGCCAAAGCGTCTTGCAATTGATCACGGAAGCCGTACGCGCCTCCCGCCTGATAAAAAGCGGCTCGCGCCCACATTCTGCAACCGAGGGTCTGGTAAATCAACCAGCCGTTTAATAGTAAATCCACCTCCGGGCAGGGCGTGGAAACCGAAATCTGGCCCAAAACGCCCTCCCAGAATTCCCGCACCAGTTCAAATGCCTGGTCGCAGACATGGGTTTGGCGGTATTTTTGCGCCAGTTTCACGGCAGCGTCCCGGGAATGTTCGCAGCCGAGCAGGACGCAGACTGTCCGTTCAGCCCCGGGCTCCAGTGTAAACTTGGCCTGCACCGCGCCGCAAGGGTCATAAAGGGGTCCTGTTTTTCTTGACAGGCACTCCCGGCTCATGGCGGCGGGATTTTCCATTGTGCCGTTGCGGCCGAGAAATTCGCCGCGGTCTGCCGTCCAAGACAGATCTCCCGCAATGGCGGAGTTCCCCCTCGCTTCGAATTTTTCTGAAGACGATGGCTCCACAGACGTTTCCGGCTGCGGGTACACGCCCAAAAAGGCTGCAGCATCTCGAAACGCCTCCTGATACGTGTTGCGTGCCAGCATGATCCTGGCCGACTCATCCCACTCCGTGACAATGAACGGGGCGTTCGCCTGGCGCTGCACACCCAGTACCCATTCCGCGTAATATGTGACGGAAAGGCGCCGCCTCCCGGCACTCCGGTTCTGCAGCCGCAATTTGATCACCTTGACCGGATCGTCGAGCGGGACAAAAACGGTCATTTCCTGCTTGACACCATGTCTCTCGTGGCGAAAACAGGTGAACCCCCGGCCATGGGCAACGTTGTAAGGCTGGCCCGCTTGTCCGGCGGACGGCGTGACAGGCCATATTTCGCCGCTCTCTTCGTCCCGCAGGTAACAAACTTCACCCGGCGGGTCGAGCACAGGATCGTTAGACCACGGGGTCAGCTTGTACTCACGGCTGTTGCGCCACCAGGTGTAACCCGTGCCGAGTTCGGAGACAAGGCAGCCGAAGTGTGGATTGGCGATTACATTGATCCACGGCGCCGGCAGGTGATTGCCGTTTTTAATAATAATCTGATACTCACGGCCATCCGGTGAAAATCCACCCCAACCGTTGAAGAACATCAACTCGCGCATGTCGTCAGGCACAAGCGAGGTGAACCTGTTTAACGACGCCGCCGGCTTGAAGGGCGCCGGCAAGACGGCATCCCGCCGGGGCGGTTTGGTTTGCGCCTTGAGGCTGGGACCGCCTGCCCGCAATACAACACGGGCCGCGGCGAGCAGCAGCGTCCTGTCCGAAACCGGCAATTGACTGGCATTTATAATAAAAACGCCGCCCGGCTCCGCACCTTTCCGGTGGACGACTTGTTCCACCGCCCGCCGCAGCGCTTCACTCAGATCCTGCTGATATCCTCCCGCCGATTCATTCAGAACAACCAAGTCGAAAATCAATCCCAGGCAGCGCAAATACTCGTGTCCGGCCAACAGCTTAACGATAAACTGAATATCAGCCCTGTTCTCGATCCGTACCAGGATCACCGGCACGTCTCCGGAAACTCCGTATGTCCAGAGGCCGGACTGTCCTTTTACATTCACAGCGATACTTTGCTGCCGCTCCTGCCGCAGCGGCGGAGTATACAGCACCCGGCCCGCAAAAGCCTGGAAAGTCATCGCCCGGGCGGCAGTAAGGCGCAGATGCCGGAGCTCGATTTGACTGCGGTTCCAGGCCAGTTGAAATGTTCGCTCCACCATCAGCCCCCCCGGAAAACGGCTGACTATGTCGAGCACCTCTTCTTTCGTACCCGCCACGGCAGTAACAGCGAACAACTGCGCCTGCTCACCGGACTTGATGCTTAACCGCTTCCGCATGATCATGGCGGGGTCAGTCACGGAGCCCACCGTTCCGCGCAGGCGGGAACGGATTCCTTGCGGCTGGGAGACCGTATGGCCCCGGCCGATAAAACAGGCCCGGTCGGACTCGTATTCCACCGGCCCTATGGCCTGGCACCCGGCTATTAGCGCATGCGCCACCCATAACGGCTTCTCATCTTCCTGGCGAGGCCTGCGCCAGGCCAGCAGGCACCGGGCATCCTCCGCATATTCCGTTTTAATGAACAATTTGCTGAAAGCCGGGTGCGCGTCGTCGGCCATGGGAGGCGCCAGGGCCAGTTCAAGAAACGTTGTGACCTCGATGATCCGTGCTTCATTCCCCGTGTTAGTAAGCGTCAGCCTGCGGACTTCCGCATTCCATTCCGGAGACACGCAGATTTCCAAACTCGTCCGCATATCCCCGTCAACACGCATAAAGGTGGCCCGGTCAAGGGAAAATTGCACCCGCTGCTCAGAAGACGGCACACGGCAAGGCTGAAACGCCGGAGACCATATCATATCGCGGGCAACGTCACGGATATATATGTAGATCCCCCAATCGTCCAGCACCGGATCCTCCCGCCAGCGCGAGACAGCCAGCCCTTCATACCGGATTAGCCCGCTGCCGCTGTTGGTTACTATGGTCATAAAGGTCCCGTTGGAAAGGACGCAAACCTCGGGTACAGGCGTGTCCGCGCTGAGGTATTCGCGCCGGGCGCCAGTCTCCGCCAGCCTGATATCAGGCACACGCGCACGTGCCATGGCGGAATGTTTTATGATTTTAGGCCGCGCGGGAATTCGCTCTTGTAAAAGCAGTTCCGTTGACCGCACACGCTTGTCACGATGAAAGCGCTCGTATATTTTTTTCGGCGCCAGCAAGTTGGCCAGGGCAAGCAGACTCATCCCCTGGTGATGGGCCATATAACTTCGGATGATCATGTTTTTCTTATCCTTCGGCAGCCGCTCGGACGTGAAATCTATGGCTTCGTAGAAGCCGTATTTTCCACAGGCGCCCAACTCCTTCATTTTACATAAATCCTCCAGCCCTTGACGCTTGGCGAAGGGTAAGGCAAGGATCGCCGCGTAGGGCGCCACGACTAAATCTTGTTCCAGGCCGCGCTTGAATCCGAGACCGGGAACACCAAACGCCCTGTATTGATAGTTCATTTGATAATCAAAGGCGTAGTAGCCGGATTCGGAGATGCCGAACGGTACTCCCCGCCGGTGCGCATACTCGATTTGCCGCTTGACCACCGCACGGCAGGTGCTGTCCCAGATGGTGCTCCGGTAGGTGCGCATAAAAAGCAAAGGCATTAAAAATTCAAACATGGTCCCGGACCACGAGAGCAGCGTTACCCGCCGCCCTACCTTGGCCATTGTCCGCCCCAGCGCATGCCAGTGCGACACCGGCACATGACCGAGGGCGATGGCAATAAAGCTTGTCTGCCTTGCCTCTGACGCCAACAGGTCATACAGGATCTGATCAGGTTTACGCAGCCCGGAGTGGTAGCCCAGGTTGAATAATTTGGCTTTATGGTCGTAAAGCGGGCGAAAATCCGTCCCGTTTATCAGCGTATCTAAACGGGCAATCAGGTTTTGCCCGCGTACCACCCAATCTTCCCGGAGACTACTGGACGATTTTTTGCGTTTGCCTGCGTCTTCATCTTTCAGGGCAGGCGTCAACTCCCCGGCAAAGGCGACATTCAAGGCTTCCGCCGCCTTACCGCGAACCCGGTCAGAACCTGGCTGTACATCCCCGCCGATAATCGAATTGAGCCACTCCGCCAGCCCCTCTTTAACTGTAATTAAACAGCCGATAAAATTGCCGGAATCCACCGTTGACACGTACTGCGGGGGTAATGGTTTGAGAGTGACTGTGTCATACCAGTTATAAAGATGGCCTTTCCATTTATCCATTTGCTCAATTGTACTGACCGTGCGTTCCAAACGCTCGATCAACCCGGGTGTATCGATGAACCCGAAATCCCGCGCCGCCAGCGCGCAGGCGAGATAAAGCCCGGTGTTGGTGGGCGAAGTACGGTGGACTACCCCGATAGGCGGGTCGATTTGAACGTTATCAGGCGGCAGCCAATGCTCCGCCTCAGTAACATAATCCTCAAAAAACATCCAAATCTGTTCCGACAACTTTCGCAATTCCGCCTCCTCAGCCGCCGCAAGCGGGCGCTCGGGCCGCCGCAGGGGCCGGTCCAGCCAGCGGATAGCAAGCGGCGCAAAAGCCCAAACAGCGCAAAGCGCCAATCCTGCCCACCGCAGCGCCGGAACGGTACTGGCCACCGCTGCCGGCGCAAAGAGAAACAACAGCGCATAACCTCCATACATACCAGGCAGTGCCGGTTGGCGCCCGCCATGGCTGCGGCGTTCAATTTCCGCGGCGCTGACCCATTCCAGCAAATGACGTTTTGATACGAACAAGCGATACAGGGTCCTAGTTATCGCGTCAAACAACAGCACGCTTTGAAACGGAAGTGTCACAACGGTTACCAGTATTTGGCCGGCTGTAGCCAGCAAGCCCTGTGGCCGCCAAATCGTCCTCCCAATCGCCGCCAATTGGCAAATCAACGGCAAAGATAATGTAGCGAATACAAAAGCAAGCCAGCGCCCGGGAGAGCCTGGTAAGACGGAAAAGCCTAACAACAGCACCGCAAAAAGCGCCGGCGGCAGCAAACTGCGGCGCAGATTGTCGATCACCTGCCAGCGAGTGAGGGGGGATAGATCAACCGGCAAAAACTTTCCCCACCGGTCGCGGACACGGTGAAACAACCAAATGAGCAATTGCCAATCGCCACGCACCCAACGGTGCATTCTCTTCTGATAAGCACTGAACGTAGACGGGTGCTCATCGATTAATTCGATGTCCGACAGCAGGCCGGCGCGTAAAAATCCACCTTCCAACAAGTCGTGACTGAGCACCCGGTTTTCTGGAATACGTTCACACAAAACTTTCGCAAACGCGTCGACATCAAATATCCCTTTTCCCGTAAAAATACCCTGTCCCAACCCATCCTGGTACGGATCGGAAGCGGCAAAGGCATACGGGTCGATTCCCGGATTCGCCGACCATAAATAAGCAAATCGCGAGCGCAAAGCAGCCTCGTGGCTAATACCGATACGCGGCTGCAATACGCCATATCCCTCAACGACCCGTGTCCGCATACTGTTTAAGCGCGGCCGGTTGTAAGGGAGATGCATAGTGCCGATCATCCGCTGGGCGCTTCCCACCGGCAGCTGCGTATCCGCGTCAAGGGTGATGATGTAACGGATGCGCGGCAGGATAGACGCGTCCCCAACAACGCAGTCGTAAGTCGTATCTGTCCGCCCTTTTAGCAGTTCTACAAATTCCACTAATTTTCCCCGCTTGCGCTCCCAACCCATCCACGCGCCCTCTGACGGGTTCCACAACCTGCGGCGCTGAAAAAGGTGAAATGTACTCCCGCCCGGGTGGGAGTACGAACAATTTAACCCCTCAATGCTTGCCCGCGCGGCTGCAATGACGGCATTATCCTCCGGCAGCCTCTCCGCGCCGGCGTCAACAAAGTCACCCAGGAGAGCGAAGTGGATATTCGAATCGCGGTTGGCCAAGTAATGCATTTCCAGACGGTCCGCCAATTCCAGCACATCTTTGACTGTCGGCCAGATTACGGGAATCACGACCATAGTGGCCGCTTCATCCGGGATCCCGCGCGAGAAATCGTATCTCAACAGCAGCCGTGGCCGCATAGCGCACTCTATAAGCCAGTGTGCCGCCGTGACTGCCCACTGGCTTGCGGGAAGCGTCAGCGCGATCAGAATCACCGGCCACTGGGCGGCCGTTAAGTTCGCGCCGCCTCCAATCCAAACAGTGAACCCGAGAAGGATGGCCGTAAACAATCCCGTCAGGATGGTAAAATACATTGCGGTTGCGCGACGCAAAATCCCCAATTCCGGCAAATACCGGGGAGTGCCGCACATTTTCAGCGCGTGCCGCAACTCTTTGACGCCGTCCGGCTCAAGCAGGTAGTATGCGGCAAATGCTTCGCGCGGCAGTTCCTCAACTGGGGACATTATACGTTGGGGACATTCATGCTTCGGGGACATTCCTCCGGGGGAGGTGCGTCCACTTTCCTTTGAATTGCCGGCGGCCTTTTCCGCCAGTGCCCGCCTCCCGCAAGCCTGCTCGTATTCCTTAGCCGCAAGCTCGACGGCTTGCTTCGCAACCAGATTTTCCGGCAGGCGCAAGCGGCGGGCCAATTGTTCAACACGCTTTCGCAACGCGTCGCGGCTTGAAAAATCAAGAAGCGGGTAGATGCCTGATCTTTCTTCGCGGAGATTGTGCTCAACCATAGAAATTTGCTCGAAGGGATCGTGCCAGTCCCAGCGAGAAATTTTGCGCAGACTCCCGATGAGGTTGCCTGTGGTTACTTGATAGGCAGCCTGCATTTGATACTCGTATGAGACGATTCGATCAAGGCAGTCAGAGCCGTTTTCCAGCTTGCACATCAGCCATTCACGCACGGTTGCCGAGTCGTCGGACCACTCGCGCAGGTGCCTGACCAAGTGGACGATCAGCGGCCCGGAGAGCGGCATATCTTGCCCCGCTTCTTCCAGGGCGGCCTTCAGAACCTCCGGACTTAACTTCGATGGCTCTATCCGTGCAAGCAACCGTTCGGCTAACGCACACACCTCCCGCCGTTCGCGGACCAGTTCCATGACTTCGGCCAGGCGCCCGATCAAGGCAATGCGCAGGATAACCGGGACCGCCCAAGCCTCGGCAATGGTCAATACCGACACTTCCTGGTAAAAATTAATGTATGAAACGAGCGAATCCTCGTCAAGGTTTCCGTCCACATGCTCGAGGTAATCAGCGCAGATGGACAGTACCCTAGTCTTGCCGGTCTTGCGCAGGCGCGGCAAATCCCGCAAAATAACTTCGGAAAGCTGGTGGCGGATGACCAATACCTGTTCTTCGACGAACTCAGCATGATCGAGCAGCCATTCTTCCGCTGGTTGCGAACAGCTTGCATAGCCGTCCCGCAGGTAGCGGATAAACGCGCGTAATTTCTCGACGTCCGCATAAAACTCCCGCCACAGGCGCTTTGATGGCCCGCGTCTCACATAAGGGTCGTGTGTCAGTGCAAGTTCATGAGCTTTTTGTCGAAGTTGTTCAGTATTTAGAATCATAGTCCCCCTGAAGAAAATCAGAAGTGTGACATGGGAATCATTACCATAAGCTGTTGCGGAATTTGAACACAATTAAATATTCCCCTTTAGCATGGCAATTATCAATTTTGCTCAATCTTTTAGACAAAAAAAAACAAGGAGCTGCCGTATAAAAACGTTAACTCCTTGGTTTGCAAGGGAAACCGCTCATTTCGATCTCAGATTTTACCATCTTCTTCTATTTATTAACATACTATTTAACATACTGCCATGCCAAAAGCTTGCCTATTTTATCTTTATGACCATGAGCTACGACGGCGGCGCCGGTAACCATTTGAATGAGAGTGAGAATGAGAGCGGCTTTTTGAACCGGTTATGGCATCAATAATTTTTCCCAAGATACCGGATTTCCCACGTCTTTTGTAATAGTTACTACCATGGTTTCCATGACGATAATGTCCCTTACTTGATGAACGTGAAAACCTAGATGAAAATCCCATAATTAAACCTCCCTGAAATTATTATTCTTCTTTAAGCACATTTAATTAAACGACCCACGGTGCATTGTTTCTTAAATACTTTCCCGAACTAATTTTAATATATCTCCCCGTTTGAAACTGAACACCGGTACTTAGATATGCTTGTTTATAGTATTTAAGAATTTCCATTAAATAAGCAGGAAAAAAATCCATGCTATAGAACACTTCATCATAGATATAAATTTTCATACATTAAAGGAGGGAAAAAAATGGCCCACAGGGTAAGGTGGCTGGGACATGCCGCCTGTCAAATCACCACGGAAAAAGGAGCCGTTATATTAATTGACCCCTGGATTTCCGGTAATCCTAGCTGTCCAATTAAAAAAGATGATATCAAGCAGGCCGATCTAATACTGATTACCCATGACCATTTTGATCATCTTGGAACCGATGTGCCGGATCTGGTAAAATCCACCGGCGCCACAGTGATAGTACAGCCCGAGTTGGCGGATACACTCCGGAAAGCCGGAGTCAGCTCCGATAATATTGTACATTACGGCATGGGAATGAATATCGGTGCCGAAGCGGAAATAGCGGGCGTCAAAGTGATCATGGTTCAGGCGTTTCACTCCTGCGCCGCCGGAACCCCGGCAGGTTACATCATTATTCTGGACGACGGAAAAACCATATACCACACCGGGGACACCGGTGTTTTCGATAGTATGAGGCTTTTTGGCGATATATACAACATAGACCTCGCCCTTGTACCGATTGGGAGCGTCTTTACCATGAACCCGCTCCAGGCGGCGGTGAGTCTTTCTTTAATTAAACCTAAAGTTGCCATCCCCATCCATTACCGAACATTTCCCGTACTGACACAAGATGCGGCAGAATTCATTGATTTATCCTCGAAAAAGGCACCCGAGGTAAAAGTTGAAGCAATTAAGCCGGGACAGGAAGTTCAAATTTAACAAATTCCTATTAAGTTAAATAACCGTAGCGGCAAAGTGTCCCGCATTGCTTCCAATCTACACAACCAAAAATTGATTGCCTTAAGCAAGTGTGAATATACATTTCATTTTCAAACCATCGATCACAATTAAATGCCGCACACAACTGCGCAGTCCTGCGCATATCGGAAAATAGAAAGGGCATATCCTTTATAGAGGACGTGTAAGGCAGTTCCAAACCCATGACAGCATCCTCCTAATCGCCTTTTTTATCGGGGATTATTTCCATCACGTCGCCAATATCACAGGAAAGCGCACGGCAAATCCGGCTCATTACTTCCATGCTGACGGGCAGGTCTTTCGACAGCTTTGCCAGGGTAGTCGTGCTGATATCGGCAAGACTGAGCAAATCGGTCTTTTTCATTTTATTGTCAAGTAAAAGCTTCCATAGCTTAATGTAGCTGATGGCCATAGTTCCAATCCCTTCAGGTAAGTTGGTTTTATTATACAAAAAAGCATAGTGTTTTCCAACATAAAATCACATATTCCAGAAAATATTTCAGCTAATGCAAACATTATATTTACGATTAAAGAAAATTATGAAAGAAGTTGTGAAGATGAGTAAAGCAGGCGTAAATTTTTCGAAGTGAAAGACTTTTTTCATTTTTAATGGAATATCTTAATATTTTGTTAAATTACCAAAAGAGTTAATTACAACTGACCGCCGTAAGCGGCGGCTACCTGTTGAAAACTAATATTTCGTAAAGTCATGCTAGAGGCCGCTTATCACGGCCTATCTATTTCGAGTTTTGCGGAAGACCTCTCCGTTGGCTTCTACTGTTTTCGGAAATGCTTGTCTATTAACGATTCCAGGGCTAACCCCTACACTAAAGATTTTTAACTGTTGACTGTTATTCGTATATATTTTTTACCATTCCGGCGGCTATTTGGCGATTTTAATAATTCCTTCTCTTAAACTCGTCAGGCGGCAACGCTTATACTTCCCGCTTCGCTACTTCGCCAAAGGAATGCTTCCGCTAAAGCAAAAACTTATAGTCTCTTTTTCCGCTAATAATGCGCCGGATTTCCACTGTCTCGTTGTCCAGCAGAACGTAGAACATCAAGTAACTATCGACTATCAGAATACGATATCCTTGCCGGTTTAGTCTTCGATTTTTGGGTATCGTACCGATCAGTGGGAAGTTTTCAAGCTGTAAAATGCTCTGCTCGATATTTTCAGCCAGTTTAAGTGCGGCGGCAGGGTTATCTGCCAGATCCTGCTCTGCTGCCTCAGTGATACTAATCAGATGTTTTGGCATGGACACGGCTCCTTAAGCTTGCCATAACATCACGGAACGGGCGGCTTTTTCCGGCGCGGCTTTGTTCTTCGGCCTCGTCCAGCTTATCATAAAGGTCTAATAGGGCTTGCTGTTGTTCAAAAAGCTGTTGGCTCATAATGACTAAATGGCCGTTGCCGTTCTTGGTGATAAAAACCGGCTTCTGCTCTTTTATGCAAATCTCCTCAATCTCTGGGGTTTTGTTCCGCAAATCGGAAACGGGACGAATTATTGGCATTCAAACACCTCCCGGTTAATTAATATCATAATTATATCATAATCCTGATAAAAAATGCGTTTTTTCATTTTTTGCATATTTCGTCCCGAGTGAGCCGGTCATTCAGCAGCAAGTACTTGTATGGGAATTATGGATTATCCTGTCCAGCATGGCCTCGACAACGGCCCCCTCGCCGATCTGCGCCCGCTATCCGGCCGGCGAGTATTAAGAAACGTAAATTCTTTTGGCAAAGGGACAGTGAGGTTATGCTCATTGGTTTTCTCAATGGTCTTTGCCACGGTGTTTCTGGAGCAGTTGCAGCTTGCCGCAATGCTCCGCGGCTGAATCCCTGCTTTGAAGCCTCAGGATCTCCCGGTATGGCGTCATGAGATAACCTCCTCAGAATGAATTTGTGCTATGCACATGAATTCATTCTAAGGCATGCCATTTCTGCCCGAAATATGATAAGATGCTGAGGAAACGATCAGAGTATGAGAAAGCCGAAACTGACACACTCAAGGAAACTGGTAATTCCGGATAACTTCAAGCCGCGTCTGCCTAACGATTATGACAAGACGTTCCTAAATGGCTATTTCCACTTTATTTATGAATATATTGAAATGCTGGTTTCCAAGCAAAATAAAATTTGGGAGGTTTTTATGTGGAAAAAGTAAAAATCAAAAATTATCCTATGGTGAGTCCTGCTCCAACTGTTCTTGTCGGAGCCGATGTAAATGGCAAGCCTAATTATGCCACCGTTGGGGCGTTTGGTGTGGTGTGCCTGGAACCAGTGTTTTACATCTCATTAAAAAGCACTCATTATACAACTATTGGGGTTAAGGAAAATGGATATTTTAGTATCAATGTACCCTCGGCAGATATGGTTCAAATAACAGATTATTGCGGTATAATATCGGGAAAAATAACAGACAAGTCAGTTGTGTTTACTCCGTTTTACGATGAACTTGAAAAAGCTCCCATGATTAGCGAATGCCCGTTGAATTTTCTCTGTAAGATCATTCAAAACGTTCCTATTTGCGGCTTTGAAGTGTTCTTTGGGGAGATAGTTTCTACATACCTAAATAAGCAATGCTTGACAGACGACAAGCCTGACCCACTAAAAATCAATCCGATGATTATGATGGGCACCAGTTACTTTGATTTAGGTCAGGCTGTGGGGAATGTGTTCAAAGAAGGTTTAGAATATATGAAATCGCAAAATATACAACAAATATAATTAATGTCAGTGAGACTATTGTTAATACGCATTTCAAAGATTTAATAAATATTGGATCGTGATAAAATCCCGATTAGCCCCCAAATATTTTCCAGCAGACCTCTTTTTCTCTTAGACTGGTTCGAGACAATCTTCTTTAAATAAGGGCATTATCTTATAGTGTCTTTCAATGAAATTGATGTTAGAAAAATGTTAGGAAAAACTTCTTTCCCAAGTAGTCGATCAAAAAGGGGCTTCGCGTTCGATCACGAAACCCCTTGATATTATTAAATTGGCGGAGAGATAGGGATTCGAACCCTAGAAACCGCTCATCACGGTTTACTCGATTTCGAGTTTTGCGGAGCACATTTTGTGTGATTTCGGATGTTTACTAGTGTTGTTCATCATCATCGGTCTTTAGCAAACCTTGCCGTCCTCGCTTTGCAACTATCTACAGCTTTTTGCGTCTACTTTCTGACGTTACGGCGACTGTTTGGCGATTTATTTACATAGCTACCTAATCAAGAAGGTTTATCCACGTAAGCCACTAGAATAAAAACTATGTATATATATTAACCCTCTCCAAAATATTTATAAACTCATCAAGTTTACTATCAATAGGCCTACGTTCAACCTGATAAGATCGATGCATTCCTGTCTTACACCAAATTGCAAAGTGTTCACAATTATTACCAAATAAGTCATAATCGGCCTCACCCAATCTATTTCTAGCTCTTTGCACTGTTTCTGAAGGTGAATAAAGATTATATTTTAGTTCATGAAGTGAGTCCAACAATTTCTTATGCAGATTAAAACTTGACACGCATGCGCCAGCATTCACATTATACACTGTTCTATCATTAGATGTTTTTCCAAATTTGATAACAAAATAAGATTTTTCACCTCGCAAAAAGTGTTTCATATCTGTTTCCATGATTTTGTTTTCACCACTAACATCTGAGTTTAGTGATGTGTAATGAATAACACTTATATCGTTTACGTAAATTGCATAGTGATAAAAAGGTAGTAATTTTTTGTAATATCGCTTTACACCTATAACATCTCCATATTCGGCATGCGTTTTTCGTGGCTGTGCTTTAGAACTCAAATTCGCCTTCGCCGCGGCGGCTGCTCCAGCCACAACTGCAGCAGTTGTAGTTGTTCCCGCTGCGGCGGCTGCTGTCCCTACCACTGCTGTTCCTGCAGCAACTGCCGCTGTTCCCGCAGTTGCTGCTACTGCTCCTACCGCTGCTGCTGCCGGTAGAATCAAAGGGGCAGCAGCAATTGCGGCTGCACCACCGGCAACACATGCAACAAACTTCCAAAAGCCCATCCTCTAGCCCTCCAATTCTAGTAACTTATCTCCACGTTGTAACCATTCGATGCCTTCCAAAACCCACTTTTCAATCTTATCAATAATATTTAGCTCTACTCCTAGCATTTTCGCCATTTCTAATACCATATCTTTTTCAGCTTGTTGGTACATACCATCAATATAACAAAGCTGTATAGCTTCCCTGAAGAAAAATAAAGTTTGCTTTTTGGAATCAAAGGACAGATCAATTCTAATTTCCTTAAGCATAATAAATTCTTCAAGTTTATTTTGAATTTCTTGCTCTAAACACAAGGCTCTCATGGAATTTCTTAAAAAAACTAATTCACTTTCATCGATTCCGCCCAAACCTTCTTTTTTTTCTGTTGCCTTAGAAAGGTAAATGAGTCCTTTAATAAAATTAATTCTGGCTCTTTCACTGTCTAGTATTTCTAAAATATTTATCATTAAACCAACAGCACCTTTCCAAAAAAAAGATTCGTTTTATCTAATCTATAATGTTACGGCGACTGTTCGGCGGCATTTGTGTTGTAGGTTATAACCACACGAAGTTAATCTTTATGCCATGCTGCCTACTTGTATAAGGTGTAAAATAATCCAAATGCTCCGTTTAGTTTTTTCTAGATTTAAAAGGAAATATAGAGCAAAAATTGACTTTTTGCAATGGAATTAACGTCTTAACCATTTAAAAGCTTTGTATATCCCCATTCCAACTGCAACCGCAGCAACAGCAGGGGCAGCAACAACAGTAGCAGTTCCAATTGCCATAGCACTGGCTCCTGTAACCGCCGCGATCCCGGTTGCCGCCCCAGTAGTAGCTCCTATAGCAGCTAAGCCACTCGTAATTCCGGCAGCTGATAAACCAGCGGTACCACTCGCAGCGATAGCTGCAATTCCTCCTGCTGTTGCTGCACCGGCACCTACAACAGAAGCCTTGCGTCCTACATTTCTTGCATCCCTCTCATCCTGATCTAAGTTTTGATCATCTTTAAAAACTGTGTTATTTAATATTGTAGCTACGCCTGCTCCTGCACTTCCGGCTAAAGCCGCTGCTCCAGCTACAGCACCACCACCGACAGCCCCCCCAACGGCAGCCAGCCCTGACATTATACCCGAACCTGACAATCCTGCCACAGCTCCAGCAGAGGAAACAACTGCAACAGCACCAACGCCTGTCCCAACACCACTAACAACTGCCCCTCCTGCAACAGCCTTTTCGACTTGTTTACTCTCATGGTTTCCAGTTACACACCATTCTGCAAAATGTTCACAGTTATTACCCCAAACCGAATATCCATCTTCACCAACACGGCTTCTTGCCCTCGCGACTATTTCATCCCTAGAATATTTTCTTTCTGCATCAGCATATTTTTTAATCTTCAATTCAGAACCGCTTGTAAACTCATGTAAAGGTACAACGTTTATAGGGCCGCTTTCAAACCCATCCTGCAAACCAGAATACTGAATAACGTTCCCTTCCCCATCATCTATACCATGATGGGTGTATAGCCCTCTATCGACATACAGATGATCCCCTTTGGACATTTTAATCCCTCCAAGTCTTTTATTCGCCGATCAAGTTTAACCCATTTTTCATCCATGCTTTACCTTCACTTACCCACTTCTCAATTCGATTTAGTATTTCGCTACTAATACCTAGCTTGTTACAAATAATTTCTAATCCTCTTTTTTCTGTATCCGAATATTCACCATCGGACACTGCAATGTTCACTAATTCTATTAATAAAATTTTCTTCGAGGAATCGCTCTTTATTTCTGATAGTATTCCGTCTATTTCCAGATCGTCAATATTATCAGAAATATTTTGCGAGCTCAACCCAATTTCGGATGCTATGCTATTAATAAAATCAATTTCTTCCTTGGTAAGTTTTCCATCAATCATTGATAAATATAATAATAATTTTAAGAGACTTTCCTTCTCTTCCTTCAATAACATATTAGCAAACAAATTATCTTCCTCCCATTGCAAAATATTAAGTATGTTATTTTGGGGACACAACACGCACGACTTTTATTATGAAGTTACCTCCCGTTTCCACCTCGATAAGTATTGCCTTGAGGGTTATGCCGAGCAATATGTTCTTTTTCAATTCTTTGCAAGTCTGTTTTATTTAGTTCAGAATTTACGGAATAAGATACATATTGTTTCTCAAGGTTTAGCTTGCCTTCTCGAACGTGCTGTTGTTGCCGAGCGCGAAGGTTCTTACTTTGGCCTACATAACCTATATCACCATTTTCTCTATCAATGTGTCGGTAAATCCCCGGTTCAGAAGGTATTTGACAATCTTTTCCCTTAACTTCATTGCTTTGTCTCATTCGACCCGGCTTTAGATTTGCCAAAATTCCCCCCCCTAGCGTTATTTTTATATCAATATCTCAATTCTGGCACCACCCTCTTCCAGTCACAAAGAAAAAAAATGTCATTCTTGACGCGTTAAAAGTATCGGATTTCTGTCCCATCAAGGCAATTTTTTTAACTTATTTTAATACATCATTTATAGGTTTGCCTTGACTGCTTTTATTCGACGGAGTTTTTGTTTTTCCTTCTTTTCCCTTGGAAGGATCTACCTACATTTTTCTACATACTTCGACAAGCATCTTTTCTTCTCCGCACCAAATTAGCACGCATCCCCCATGGGATTATCCAGAAATGTCAAGGAAAACGTATGGCGAAACAAGGACGCTCTCCATGCGGCTCAAACCTATACATGATGAGACAGCCCGGCTCAGTCGAGTGACACAGGTCCCGCCAGGACACCGGGAGCAGCGTCACCAGCGTCACAGCGTCAATCTGGGATGACGCTGTGACGCTACGGTTGGCTGCTTGACGGGCACCGTTGGTCGCCGTCGCGGAAGTGAAGGTGACGGTTGTCACCCCCCAAAAAAAGTTTGCAAACACTAAGAGAGCTTCTTCACCTCCCCCCACCCCCGCTGGTGGGGATGGCACCGAGGGAGATGTCCGGGAAGGACCTTGCCGCCGTTGTCCCGGCGAGGCTGCGGAGCGCCCTGGCGGCTGCTGCCTGCTGGCTGACGACCACCTTGCACTTCCAGGTCTGGGACAGCCCTATGCCCTTGTCGATCACGAGGTAGTAGTCCCCCGCCTGGATCGGGTGGACCGTGTAGATCGTGAACACCCTCGGGTCCCCCTTGTCCTCGGCCACGTAGAGCGCCAGCGGCCTGTCGCCCGAGACGCTGTGGAGCACGAACGTGTCGTTCTTGACCTTGGAGTGGTCGACGGGTCCACCGAACGTCACCTTGAGCCAGAAGTTCGCCGTGGTCTTGGAGACCGGGTTCTGGGGGAGGTGCTGGTAGCCGTTTATGACGGCCATGGTCATGTTGATCTTCGTCGGGTCGGTCGTGAGCAACAGGTTTTGGGGCGGCGGGTTGATCGCGGCCGGGGCGACGCTCACGGGGACCGTTGCCGTGGAAGGGTTGTATCCCTGCTTGCTGGCGTTCACCGTTATGGTCGCGCTCCCGGCTGAGGCCGCAGTCACCAGGCCGCCCGCGCTCACCGTCGCCACCGACGGGTTGCTGCTGGAGTACGTCACGTCCACGTCCGCAGGGCTCGCCGAGGCGGTCAGCTGTTTGGTCTCCCCGACTTGCATCGACACCGAGGAAGGGGAGACGCTGAGGGTAGTGGAGGGGGTTCCGCCGCCTCCGCCTCCACCGCCGCCGCCCCCACCACCGGGTGAAGACACGTTTATGATAACGGATTTCGAAGCGCTATTGTAGCCCGCCTTGCCGGCGTTCACCGTTATGGTTGCGCTCCCGGCGGACACGGCGCTCACCAGGCCGCCCTGGCTGACGGTGGCCACGGAGGTGTTGTCCGAGGAGTAAGACAACGTCGCGTCGCCCGGGCTCACCGTCACCGCGATTTGCCCCGACTGACCGGTCTGGAGGTTCATGGAGGCCGGGGTTACGCCCAGGCTTATGTCTTTGGCGGAGACCGCCACGGGGAAGTCCTTGGACGCGCTGTTGTACCCCGCCTTGCTGGCGTTGGCGGTCACCGTCGCGCTCCCGACGCCCACCGCTGTCACCAAGCCCGTCTGGCTAACCGTCGCCACGGATGTATTATTGGACGAGTAGGTCACCGCAGCATCCGCCGGGGCCACAGTGAGCGATATCTGCGCGGTCTCCCCGGTCTTGATCGAAATGCTCTGCTGGGCCGAGGTGATCACGATCGATGGGGTCGCCACGCTGACCTGGACGGTGGAGCTGGCCGCAGTGTACCCCGCCTTGCTGGCGTTGACCGTTATGGTCGCGCTCCCGGAGGCCATGGCGGTGACCAAGCCGGCCTGACTAACGGTCGCTACTGTGCTATCGCTTGAGGAGTACGCCACCGCCGCGTCGGCCGGGTTGACGGTCGCCGTGATCTGCCTCGTCTGTCCTACCTGCAGGGACGCGGAGGCCGGGGACACGGAGAGGGCTATGGCCTGCGGGGTAGGATCGGTCACCGACACTGACACCGTGGCGCTGGCCGCCGTGAAGCCCGCCTTGGTGGCGTTCACCGTTATGGTCGCGCTACCGGCCGACACCGCCGTCACGAGGCCGGCCTGGCTCACGGTCGCCACGGAGGTGTCGCTGGAGGAGTAGGACACGACGGCGTCCGCCGGGTTCACGGTGGGGGTCACTTGCCCGGTCTGCCCCGCCTGGAGGCTCATGGAGGCCGGGCTGGCGCTCAGGGCTATCGACTGGGGAACGCCCGGGTCGCTGACGTCTAGCGTCCAGTTGGCCTGCATGTCGTGCGTCGCCGTCCCACCGCTCGGGCTCGGGGCGTAGAGCGGGGTCATGAAGACGTAGGTGTTGGCCCCCAGGTTGCTCAGGTCGACGCTGGTGGGTGTCGACCCGATCTGGATCTTTTGGACCGAAACGTTGCTCATCGAGGCCGGGACGTTGGCAACGCCGAAGGTCATGTCGGCCCTGACAACAGCGGCGTCCATCGTCTGGTCGGCCGTCAGGGCCAGCCTGAGCTGCTGCTTCCCGTTGGGGTTGATGTACTTCCACTTCGGGGTCAGGCCCTTGACGGCCCCCTGGAAGCTCAAAGGGGCGTTCTCAAAGGGCATCGCCCCGCCGTAGCTGTGGATGATGTCATACGACGGTATGTCGTACTGCCCGGAGTCGGCCATGACGGAGATCGCGAAGTCCTCGTAGAAGTCCTTGAGAGTGACGTTGTACCCCTTACCGTTCAGGACGCCGATCACGCCGTCCATTGTAACCGCGCCGCTCTGCATGACGTCCCTGACGGTCTGCTTGCCGCCGTACCTGTCCTCGATGTATCGCATCATCAGGAAGTTCTCGCCATACCGGATGACGTCGAGGGCGGTGTCCTTGAAGAACGAGACATACTGCTGGACGGAGTCGGCCACCCTGCCGTAGCCCGGGTAGACCTCGTTCTCGTTGTACATGGCCAGGCCCTCGGAGACCGGGCCGAACACCATCTGGGCGTAGCGGTGGTTGATCACGTGGGTGAACTCGTGGGCCATGACCCCGACGGAGTAGGTGTCGGGGTAGCCGTTGTTCTCCCTGATGTACAGCGTGTTGACGTCGAACATGTCCATGCCGTTGCTGTTCGGGTCTCCCGGAGTAAAGTTCTGGTCCCTGACGAGGCCGCTGGTCCCGCCGAGATTGTGGAAGAAAACGGCGACCTTGCCGTCCCCGTCGTTGTCCGGCGGGCTCCCGAGCTCCATCGCCTTGTCCATGACGGCGGCGGAGTCGAAGGCCTGCATGACCCTGTCGAGCTTGGCCTGGTCGAACTGCTCACCTGCTTTGACGAACGCCTTGACACGCGCGGTCTCGGACGCCAGTTGGGCGTCCACCTGGACCCACGCCCAAGTGCTCGTGTCGAGCTCCCACAGCTTGACCGTCTGCCCCACCTCCGCGCCCGCCGCCCCCGGCAAAGCGGCAAAGAGGACGAGCAGCACCGCTACGATGAGCGCCCACCTCTTCATGAAAAACATTCCTCCTTTGATTTCCCCTTTTTTTCTCTAGCTAGCCTAATTTTAGCACCGAGGCACGTTATAAATCATGTCAGCTATTGACAGGTTTAAATTTTCGGGTGTTATTTACCTCATACGAATAATTGCTTTAGCTTTTCTTGGTTTGTAATTTGTAAATTTTATCTAAATGCTTATTCGACATGGTTCTTGTCTTACCTTCTCTTTTCTTGGAAATATTTCTCAGAAGTTACATATATTTTGACATATTCCACATTGTGCAGAACTGCTCCGCAAGTACATGAGTGTTTCACAAAGGCTGGTCCGATGCGAACTTAGTGGCAACATGCGGTCTTGCCCTGGCCGCCAGTCAATCGGCCGACCGTAGCGTCACAGCGTCATCCTGTTGACGCTGTGACGATGGTGACGCTACGCCCGGCGTTCTGGCGGGGCAAGGGCTCGTGGTGCCGCTGCCAGCAAACCCCTTCATGTGTGGCTTTAGCCCTCCTGGAGATTGTCCTTGTCGGTTCTACGGCTGCGCTCGGCGTTGCCGGGACAACCTTCTTGCCTAACAGACGTCCGTCTGAGCCTTTCTCCATGCCAGAAATCCCCTGTGAGTACGACTAACAGCGAAGTTACGGTTGGTGGCGGGAATTTATTTTATCACATGGACTAACCCACCGAGTCAACGTCGATAATCCACTAAGTATACAGATACATTAAATTGAAACAATGTCATTTTTTGACTATATATAATTACTATGATCCGGGCCTGGATTGGTTTTGCCATGGCAGGGTCAATTTCAATTGGTGAGGTGGTCTATATTGAGTAGACATCGAGGAGACCTGCCCTGCCGCATCACCACAGGCGTACACAACGCCGGCAGCATCCTGTGGATGTGGGACGGGGACGCAATCGATCTTCTCCGGGAGAGGCACCTGGCGGCATGCGCAGAGGAATACCTCGACGGGTGCGGCCCGGAGGAGGCGGACACCACACTCTACGGTAACTGGGATCACCGGGACACCGGCTACACGCCTGAACACGGCGGCGAGTACTCCGCCATCTTCAACCCCGACCAACACACCGTACAGGTAGTGGCGTCCAGGTACGCCACCAGGTGCGCCCGATGCAGCCCCTGCTACCCTAACCAGGGCGACGTAGACAAGGACGGAAACATATGGGCGTACTGTCTGCCGCCGGAACTGATGGACGAGAATTGGGTTAAAGAGAATGGTCAAAGGGTCTACGAAAGAGGCACCGGCAGGAACGGCCGCCACGACTGGCGGAGATGGAGGCGATGACAAAGATGATCAAGATCGACCTGGCCCGCGCCATGGCGCAGAAGACGGGCACGACGCTAAAGACCGCCGACAGATTCCTGGAAGCGTTCGTCGAGGCCGTGGGCGTCGCCCTGGAGAGGGGCGAGAAGGTCCAACTGGCCGGTTTCGGCACGTTCGAGGTCAGGAGTTGGGGCGAGCGGCCCGGGCGCAACCCGAGGACCGGCGAGGAACTGGTGGTGCCGGCGGGAAGGCACCCGGCGTTCAGGGCCGGGAAGAAACTGAAGGAGCGGTTGGCCGTTAATTTAAGCAAAACGCCCGGCAGCGGCCCCCCTGCCGCCATGGGCAGCGGTGTAGGCGGCGGCTGCGTAGGACCCAAAACGATTACGGAGTTCAGCCCAGCAGACGACACAACAGCCATTGAAGGCATCCATGAGGAAGTGACAAAAGCGGGTGTGACAGTACCAACCCTGGAAGACAGCCATAGCAGCAAAAGGAAGCGCAGACACAGACGCAAGAACGGTGATTTAGCGATGTGTCCCACAACGGCACCAACAGAAAACCAGGGGGAAGCAGATGCTGATCGCCCCTTTGATTCGTGCCTTGAGGAAAACTGTAAACCTGTCTAAATCTGACAGGTTTTTTCCCCTGGTCAATGATATAATTCCGGCAATAAAGAGTGCGTTGCAGAGAACTAAAAGCAGGAGGGCCAATCAGTGATAAATGAAGAGTTCAAGAGATCCAAGACCGCCAGGATGGTGCGGCACGTGATCAAGCTGATGCAGAGCATGCCCACCGGGGGCTTGAGCTTTGACGACTTCTTCGACGATGAGGAAGTGGACGTCAGGACCATCCAGCGCGACCTGGCAGACCTGAAAAAGATCGCCGAAGAGATGGGTATCTTCTTCCAGACACCCGGACCAGGCCGGGCGAAGGGCAGGTACTCCATGGACATCCCGCTGTTCGAAACGGCCGACGACAAGAGGGTTTTCATCATGAGCCTGATGCTGGAGCGCCTGGGGAGCAAGCCCTGGGCCAGGGTGCAAGCACAGCCCGGCGACCAGGGTCAGTTGATGTACCAGCTGCTGCGCTACCAGAAACTCGCCCGGTACATGCAGAAGATGAGCGAGCGGGTGATCTTTATGGAGCCGGAGGCCCGGGACAGCGAGGGGATGGCCGAGAAGATAGACCGCTGCATGGACGCCCTGGCCAGGGAGGCGGTGCTGCGGATCAAATATAAGGGAAAGGTCCGCAGGGTCAGGCCGCTGGGGCTTATTTGCAAGGAAGAGCGGTGGTACCTGGCAGCCTTCTGCTGCGAGGCCTGGGACGAGCGCATGTTCCGCCTGGACAGGATCGAAAGCCTCACAACCACCGGCGAGCGGTTTGACTACCCGGAGGACTTCTCCCTGAGGGATCACGTCAAAAACGCCTGGTCGACCCACCTGGACAAGAAAGGCGGCCTGCTCACCATCAGGCTCCTGGCCACGGGCATGGCCGCCGAGGACCTGCAAAACATGACCTTCCACCCCTCCCAGCAGTTGGAGGCACGGGAGGACGGCAGCGTTCTGGCAACGTTCCAACTGGAGACGTGGGAGGGCATGGTCGGGTGGCTGCTGCGCTGGGGCACCCTGGTGGAGGTGCTGGAGCCGGAGGACCTGCGGCAGAGGCTAAAGTCAATAGCCGAGGAGATTACCAAGAAATACGAGAAACCTGTCACCTTATGACGGGTTTCTCGTTCTAAAAAGGATTATAATCTGTTGTAAAAATTCAGATTTAAGGAGATGTAGTTGATTGGCTTATTGGTATAAATGTTCGAACTGCCAAAAGATTAGTGTTTCTGCCAGCCCGGTATCTAAACTGGTGAACAGGGGATGTCCTTATTGCGGGCGCATCTTACCAGACTTGGAGATCACCGCCCACCAAGCCAACCCGGATCACATAGCTCTAAACGATAAGGCTGAAATAGCTCCTACTGTAGAAGAAAAGAAAGATAACAAAATAGATTAGAACCTGGTGGACCATGGTGGTGAGCAAAGCATGTCTCAAAGTCAGATGGAAATTGGATTATCAGAAAAAACGGCGGGAAAGCACCAAGATGCCTCCCGCCTATTTTAACACTTGAACTTTACCAGGTGTACCAGGGAATGCAGGAAAAAATCTTCAGTGGAATTTAGAAATTCAAATTCCAGGTAATAACAGGTGTTACCCCTCCCGCAGCCCTACTCGGGAGGATTCCCGGTCTTTTTAAAGGCATCTACCCAAAGCCAAAACTCATCCACACTTCCACCTCCGTAGAGCCTTTTGATAATCTTACCACTGTTAGTGTCCACGAGGAAGGCATCCTCGATCGACGGCATATCGCTACCCGCGTACACGAGATGCTCAATTAGGTAGACATCACGGCCCGGGTAAATCTGACCGAAGCGCCTGAGCCTGTCCGTGGAGCCGTTGTAGTAGGCGTCGGCGACGATCTGAACGGCTCGGTCCTCAGCCGAGGCTACCGGCACCTTGGCCCGCGGCGGCTGTAGCAGCTTGCCCGGCGGCCCTATGAGCACTGACTGGGTGGCATCGTCCCACCCCACCTGGTAGCGGTACAGTTCGGCGATATACCTGGCCGGCAGGTACATGCGGCCGTCCCTGATGACCGGCGCGACGTCCATCTCCTTGTGCGGGCTGGGCACCCCGCCGGTGCCGATGGGGCTCTCGACGTAGATGTTTTTGTCGCCCTCCATGAGGACGAATATGGTGGCGTCCTCGCTGTAGGGAATGGGCATCTCAACCCTCTCCTTCGCCTCGTCCCATCTGATGGGGACACCCAGCCCGGCGGACAGGTACCTGACCGGCACGAACGTCCGGCCCGATTCGACGAAGGGCACGGCGTCCATCTTCCCGGCCAGGCCGTTGATGTAGTAGGTGTCGCTGCCCACGGTGAAAACGACATTGCCTTCAACTGCCAGCGCAGGCACGGGTGCCAGGGCCAGTAGCACCAGAACGATTGCCGTCAGGTATACAATATGCCTTCTCAAAATCTCCTCTCCCCTCTCACTTCGCCGGCGGAGCGCTGGATCGTGCCATTTTATCGGCACGGGCAAAAATCTAGTTACTACACCTCCTCCGGTTTCCCCAACCTCAGGCCCCGCTCGGGATCGATTGATACCAAGATCCTAGCACAGGGGACGGACTAAAACATGTCAACTACTGTCACTAAAAAAACTTTTTCGATTGGTTTACGGTCAACAAGGGGATACCCGTCAGCCCTCGGTTTTTGAAGTCACCCAATGCCGTTTGTAAGCAAATACCGGGCTCGGAAGAGACCAGTCCTTTTTTGAATGTCTAAGAGAAGGGGGCAGCACCTGTCCAAGTACTGTGAAGGCACCCCGTCAGAACGCTGGGCGTAGCGTCATCACCGTCACAGCGTCACCGGGAGGTGACGCTGTGACGCTACGGCCGGCCGTCTGACTGCCGACGCAAACAGCCTGCGTACCATGGTCCCGCCCTATATGGTGAGATGCACTCCAGCGCTTGCAGGTTGAAAAAATTTAACCAATCCCATAACCAGACCCGGCGGAGAGTATAGCCCGCTGGGTCAATATTTACGAAGGGGGTAAAGAGATGAAAACCGTTAAAGTCTTGGCCGACATTCAAATGTTGCGATCCTCCCAGGCACTTACTGAGCCGCTCCTTGACCACCTGGAAGAGTATTTCGGCGAGTTGCACTCCGCGCTGGGTGACGGTGAGCCGTTGCAGGAATTCTCCTTGGAAGAGCACGGCTACTTCGTGATATTGGAGCCGGGCGACGACGCCCGCGACCTGTCGGAGGTCGGCCTGAACCCGCAAGACGGCGGCCTGCTGGGCACAGGGCCGGAATGGGTGGAGGTCAAGAACCTGCACGGGGGGCTGAGGTACTACCAGGCGGCCGTACTGTATGACAATGAGTTTATGATGATTTTCTACAGCGCGGTGGGCCAATTCGACCAAGAAACAGAGGAGTTTCTGGCTGAGAACGCGGGAATCGATTTGAACTCCGGCTACCCCAACATGTTTACACCTGCCCGACAGACGGTGCAGACACCTTGATTAACTCTACTCAAAACGCGAAGGAGGTGCCGGCAGGACGTTCACGCGCCTGCCGACCAATATGATACCCACCCGGCAAATTATCAGTATGCATAAGAAGGGCACAGTGCTAAAGGTTTACGTTTTCAGCCTGGGCGGCCCGGCCTACTTCGGCCTGTTCAAGGTGGACGGGACGACTATCAGGGAACTGTCGACCAACCGTTCGTGGGGCCAGGTGAAAAAGGAATACCGAATGAGGCATGGACACAACCCTGGCGAGATCGTCAGGGTTGTGCCGCTAGATGATAAAGATAAAGAGAGGGGTGACCAACTTGAAGAAGAACGCTAACAACACCTTGCCAGCAAAGCGTGTAGACGTGGTTTCGCTGAAGATGGTCCGGGAGGGATCTTTCCTCTACGGGGGCAGGCGTGTGTGCACACCTGTGGACGCAGTGGAGATAATGCGCCGGTTTCTGGAGGATATTGACCGCGAGGTGTTCGCCATTGCCTGCCTCAACACCAAAAACGAGCCTTTATGTGTTTCTGTGGTAAGTTTAGGAACCTTATCGAGTACAACAGTTCATCCGCGAGAGGTCTTTAAGGTGGCGCTGCTGGCGAACGCCGCTTCTGTAATAATTTTCCATAATCATCCAAGTGGAGATCCTTCGCCCAGTTCCGAAGATAAAAGCATAACAAAACGCCTGTCAGAAGCCGGCGAACTCCTGGGGATCAGCGTACTGGACCATGTCGTGATCGGGTCCGGCGGCAGGTTCACCAGCTTTAAGGAGGCCGGCCTATTCAGGTGATCAAGCTCTCCCTGCAAGCGGGAGACATAAACCATTTAGAAAAAACACCAAGGAAATGGAGGTTTAATAATGTTTGAAGGGCATCGCTACCTGACCCGTGGAGTGGCTGAATCTCTGCCACCCGACCTGATCGCCGCCATCTGGAACATTGTCGACAATCGAAAGGCCAATCCGCACCCGCCGCTGGACTACCTGCAGGTTTTCGATGTAGTTTCCCTCACTGGGGCATCCGACTGCCCTAGCATCGTCAGGATCGTAAACACCCAGGAACTCCCGCCCCACCTCGTGGTACGCCTTTGCCGCGTGTCGGAGACCCTGAACGTGAGTGTTTGGGTCATCGACAGCGGCGCATACTGTACGATGTTGTTGCCACACGAATATTAGTGAATTTTCATCGGAACAGCTGGATATGATAATGACTTTAGCGCAATTTATGCCCGTGAAAATTTCTAATAATCTAAGTTCTGAATCAAAAAAAGTTTTCAAGAATATATCATATTCGGGATACGGTAATCCGTATCGGCCTGGCCAGAAGGGAGTGTGCTCTGCGCCCTCCTTTTTTTGCGCATGAAAAACGTAGACGTAAACAGATACATAAGCGTACACGCTCACGCATACAGTTGTTCCCTGTTTATACTCTATACGGCAAGGAGGTTTATCAAGCATGAAAAAGAAGGGAACAGGCCGGCTGCAGATCAGGAAGGGCTCCTACCCCAAGGACGGAAGGGTGATCACGCCACCGCCCGACGATGCCGCCCGGATGGAGCAGCAGGTAAAGGCCTACCGGGAGAAGAGGCGGCAAGAGGCCGTGCCCCAGCCGCTGAAGAGAAAGCCAAAGTTCGGTGACAGCCACACCCGCGTCACCACCTACCTGCGTAGTGACCTGCTTTCCAAAGTTCGTGAGTTGAAAAAGGAAAACTTGATCAATTCGATCACCAACCTGCTGGACGAGGCGGTAGGATACTACCTATCCAAGCACTTTGACTTCCCCTACAGGCCATGATGCGGGAGAAACCGGCCGGATGGGTGCGGGCGTGGCCCTGCCCCACATCCACCCGCAAAGCGCCGGGAGTGGCGTCACCAGCGTCACCGTCGCGGGTGACGCTGGTGACGCTTCAGTTGGCCACTTGACTGGGCGCACCGCACCATCGGGCGCGGTGTCGCCGGAAAAGCAGCATCGTCAAGTTCCCAGCCCCGAACACCTGTACAGACAACACCCTAACTTTCCCCTTCCAACAAACCCGTGATCTTTTCAACCACATCAGAGGCAAAACTCTTACCCTTTTCCCGCTTGCCCCGTCTCACGGCGAGTATTACAATGTCATCCCCGGCGATGCTGCCGATAATATCTTCCCCAAAGAAATCCTCCAACATCTTCCCCGCCGACCGGGCAAAACCCGGGCCTGTCTTTATCGCAACCGTCGACACAGGAAGCGGCTTCTCCGCGCCGAACTCCGAAAGCCGGTGGCGTAGCCTTTCCATGTCTTGCCTACGCTTAGCCTCAGGTGAAAGTTCATACTTCCCTCTCACTTTAAATATGCCCAGAGCTTTGAGATCGCGCGACAAAGTGGGTTGTTTTACCGCAAAGCCCTTTTCTTTCAAGGCATTTAGAAGCTCATCCTGATCCCTGAACTTGCCTTTAGCAACAAGCCCGACAAGGACACTTTGCCTTAATAACTTATCAGCAGAACCATACTCCATTAAATCTTCTTCAGTCCCGGAAATTTGTATTTCATCCGAATTTTGGTCACTGTTGCCCAAGTTTAAACCTCCATCCCAGGATATTAGCCTGACAAAGGGTCGTTTCTAAAATTTATAAGAAATTTTTTTCATGCACTTGCTGGTCCCTTTTCAGCCTGTTTGAGCCTTTTCATCAAAACGGCTTGACGCATAAATCGTTTTCCGTTTATGTGCAAAAGATTTAGAGGATTTTACCCTAAAAATGTTTTCAATTGGCCTTATAAAACTGAAATATGTAATATATTGATGCATGTATGAATAATTGTACACCACCTAGAAAGTCCAGTCAATCCTTATATATTGAATTAATCTTGGATTTCTTGTATAGTGTAGAAGCAATTAATTATTCAACATATGCATACCAAACACCCCCTACCACTACTTAGGAGGCGATTAGCTATGCCTACAATTGCAACAGCCCTCAAAAAAAATAACCAAAAGCCAGAACAATCAAACCTTGACGAGGCGAAACGGGGGAGGGGCAAACGCGGAAAAGGAAAAGGAGTGAGGCGGGATAGGCGTGAATCCATGGAACGAGTAGTTCCGCTATTCATCAAATATCCAGTGGCTACAAATAAAGAGTTGGCTGAAATTGCCTGGCACGGCTCGGTAATCACTAAAGTTGAGGAAGAAAAAGTACGCCGCATCATCAAGGCGCTTGAAAACAATCCGGCTGTTGCCATTGGCATCGCCAGTGCAGAGGTGATCAAACAAGCCTTGGCCGCCCGGATAAAAGGCAGACCCAAAAAGGTCGGCCAACGCCCGGCGGCTGAAAGACCGGGTTGCGGTGGGATCAAAACGAAGCTAAAGCAACTGGCCAGATTCGAGACGGCACTTGGCCGTAGCTTTGATTACTCAACATTACACCAGCAAATATTAGCTAACGATTGGTAGAAAAGTTCCCGCGTTTTGTGGCAGAAACAGAAGGTAAACTGTTCATACCACAGGAGGTAGTATATGTCTAAAAACAAAAATAAAGATCCGCCGGCAGAAATCAAATACACCATCTCATAAACTGGGTGCCGCATTCACCTCATTACAGCTGAATGCGGCATTTATCTTTACCGACGGAGGTGAAAGAAGATGGCCAAAACCAAAAAGTGTGAAATTCTACCTGACCGATGGCACAAGGGACGGATTCAGAACGTCTACAAAAACTGCTACCCGGACCTACCGTGGGAACTCAACTCCGTGAGAATAACGATACTGGTTGAGAATGGTCCGCGTTTTGTTACATTCAAGCCGACTTTCTATGATACAAGCAGCGACGAGCGCCGTCTGAGGCGAATGCTCGCCAATGCTGGCGTCCGTAACAAGGGCGTGAAAAATTTGAACATCAATGACTTTCCCTCCCTGGATGTCTGGGTCGATGTCAGAACCTGGTACAACCCGAAGACAAAAAAGCTCCAAAACTATGTAGCAGACATTAGGAGGCGACTTAGCTAATCATAAAGGGGGTTTTAATGCTTGGCGAAAAAGAAGAAACGGTATGCAGCCCTGAAGCACTTCTTGCGTCCCGGCGATGTCGTCGAAGTAAGGGTGTTCAAGAACGGGAAGTCCTACGCCAGCGGTTATTTCGACAATCGAAAGGAATTGATCAGATCAGTAAAGAGAAGGTTTGTCGATGATAAAGAATTCTCTGGCATCTACATTACGATGAACCCCGTCGTGCCGGCCCTCCTGGCGCGGGGCAAGAACAAGATCCGGGCTTATCCGGAAAAGACGACCAGCGACGATGAGGTTGCCTCTTGCCGTTATCTCATGATCGACATCGACGCCGTTCGGCCGGCGCAGATCTCGTCCTCTGACGCGGAAAAAATGAGCGCAAAAAAGCTCGCGGTTGAAATCATGAAGTTTTTGTCCGGGCTTGGCTGGGGAGAACCTATATTTTGCGACACCGGCAACGGTTACCAGATCTTCTACCGGGTTGATCTCCCCAACAACAAGGCCAGCGTTGCCCTGTTGGCCAGGATTTTGAAGGCACTTGACCTGCGCTTTTCCAACGAAAAAGCGCAGGTCGACACCAGCACCTACAACCCGTCCAGGCTCACGAGGTTATTCGGCACCTACAACCGCAAAGGCGAGTCGACAGACGACCGCCCACACCGGCTCTCCAGGTTGGTAAGTTGCCCAAAGCGCCTGAAAAAGGTCCCCGCAGAAAAGCTTGAAGAAGTCGCCGCCATGGGCATGGAGGTTGAAAACCCAAGGAAGAAAAAGGTGGACATCAAGGCCCAGCCCTTTGACCTTGAGGCATGGATGGTAAAACACGGCATCGAGTGGAAGACCAAGGGGACCTGGAAAGGAAACAACCTGAAATACGTTCTCAAGCAGTGCCCATGGAACCCAGAGCACACCAACGGCAGCGCCGTAATCATTCAATTCGACAACGGCGGAATATTCGCCAAATGCCATCACAATAGCTGCTCACAGGAAGACTGGCACTCCCTGCGCAAAAAATACGAGCCGGAATACAACGAAAAAAGCGACGGGAAGGACGATGAAACCCAGGCGGACGTGCTATTGAGCATAGCCGGTGACGCCACATTCTTCAGGAGCGAGCTAGACGAAGCTTACGGGGCTTTTAATGTCAACGGCCACAAGGAAGTCTGCAGGCTCAAGGACAAGCGGTTTAAAAACTGGCTAATTTATGAGTTTTTCAAAAAAAAGAATAAAACTCCCTGCAAGGACAGTATTAACCAGGTTATAGGGTTCTTCGAGAGCAAAGCCACATTCGACGGCGAGGAAACGCAGCTGTCGACTCGGTTGGCCAGGCTGGGCGGTGCAATCTATTACGACTTGGCCGATGAGGATTGGCGTGCTGTTAGGGTTACGGCGAAAGGCGTAAAAGTATTAGAAAAACCACCAACGATATTTTACCGCACAAAGAACCAGAAGGCCCAGGTCTTACCCGCGTTAGGTAATGAACTGGACCTGATTTTTAGGCACATCAAGCTCAAGAACAAAGGCCAGCGCCTGATTGTCAAGGTCTACCTGGTGGTCAGCCTGGTCCCGGACATATCGAGACCGATACTGGTGGTCCACGGTGAAAAGGGTGCTGCCAAGTCAACCATGCTCAGGATGATCAGGGCGCTGGTGGACCCGGCAAGAAAGGACCTCTACACGATGCCCAGGAGCATCCAGGAATTGGCGCTTCAGTTGGCCAATAACCAGATGCCCACCTACGACAACCTGGATCACCTAACCGCGGCACAAAGTGACTTGCTGTGTACAGCCGTGACTGGCGGCGGCATGTCCAAGCGCACGCTGTTCAGCGACGACGACGAGACAATCCTTTCTTTTAAAAGAGTCGTTGCCTTAAACGGCATCAACGTGGTCGTCCATCGGAGCGACATACTTGACCGCAGCATTCTGATTGAAATGAAACGAATCAAGCCAAAAGACATGAAAACAGAAAACCAGGTGTGGGAAGATTTTGAGAAGGACCGTCCAAAGATATTCGGGGCCATGCTGGAAACGCTTTCGAAGGCCATGGCGCTCTACCCGAAGCTGGAGCTGAAGGAACTGCCCCGGATGGCGGAGTTCGCCAAATGGGGCTGCGCCGTTGCTAAAGCCATTGGTCACACATCAGAAGAGTTTATGGACGCTTACAACGCCAACATCAAAAAGGCCGCGGAAGAATGCCTGAACGCCAACCCTGTCGGCACCGCCGTCATGGCCTTTATGCAAAAACAAAAGCACTGGAAGGGTATGGTAACCGAGCTTCATGAGCAGCTGGAAAGTATAGCTTTGAGTGAAAAAATGGACATCCGGGCAAAGAACTGGCCCAAAGCCCCACATATACTTTCCAGGCGGCTAAGGGAAATCAAGGCGGACCTGAAGAGCAAAGGGATCACATTCGCATCACAGCATGGCAAGAACGGGACCACTATCACCTTGAAGAACAAGAGGCTCGCGAAGGCGAAGAAAAAAGACAAAGACAAATCCCTACCGACAAACGGGAACTGACACACCCCGGTGGACTGAGTACCAGAAAAATAGTGCTATTGTTTTTTAATTAATCAAAGGGGGTTATTAAAAATATGAGCAAAAACCAACCGAAGATGACGGATCTTCCGGATATCCTAAGCCCCAGGATGATATCAGCCTATTTGGGCATCGGCTACGTCAAGGCCCTTGCCATGGTCAAGAGCGGGGCCGTCCCGTGCATTAAGATCGGTAACGCCTATAAGGTGCCAAAGGAGCTGTTCCGAGCCTGGCTCAACGAACCGGGATTCCGGAAGGTGCTCTAACATCCCATGACGCCCGGGTGTTGCACCCGGGCGCATTCAGTAGCACAATCTAACTGCCTTGCTGGGTTAGGGATTTTGCTCATTAATGGACTGTGAGCCAATCATAGGTTCCGTGGAAGCTTTCGTCCATTGATGGTGGCAAAACCCACACTTCAGCCCCCGGAAAATGGTTTCCATGGGGACCCGCAAGGAGCCGGGGGTAGCATCACCAGCGTCACCGCTGTGTTTCAAGTCAAACCAGCAGTGACGGTTGACGCTGGTGACGCTGTTTTCGGTGCCCCGCCGGGCAAAGGCTTCTCCCGCAGTCGGGACGATCGGCCGCATGCAACTACGTGTGCGGGCGTTCTTAACACCCCCCTGAGACCTATATTATCGCTTAAACACCATCATGATTGTTGCCACACCGGCCGGGTACGGAGAGACCCGTCGCGGCAACAAGAAACTGCAAAGGGAGGTATTTCAATGGCTGGTCACATCAGGAAGAAAAAGGTCAAGGACGGCCACGTCTGGCAAATCATCGTCGAGGCCGGCACCGGGGCCGACGGCAGGCGCAGGCGCATCTACAAAAACGTCCGGGGCACAAAGGCGGACGCCCAGAAGCTCCTGGCAAAGCTGTTGACTGAACTGGACAACGGGACTTATATCGAACCCGACAAGATCACGCTTGGTGATTACCTGCGCGACTGGATGAAGACATATGTCGAGGCAAACCTGTCACCCACCACCGTGGACAGCTACCGCATCAACGTGGAAAAGCACATCATCCCGTACATCGGCAGGGTACCGCTACAGGAGCTAAAGCCCATGCAGTTGCAGAAGTTATACCGGTCTCTGCTGGAAAGCGGCCGGGCCGACGGCAAGGGCGGCCTCTCCGCTAGGTCGGTCCGCTACGTCCACCGCAACATCCACGAGGCTCTGGACCACGCGGTCAGGATGCAGCTGGTTACGCGAAACGTGGCCGAACTGGTGACCCTGCCGAAGGCCAGGCCGTATAAGGCCAAAGTCTACGGGGAACAGGAGTTGATCTACCTGATGAGGGCCGCCCAGGGAACCGACATGGAGCTGCCGATATCGCTGGCCGTGGCCCTGGGCCTGCGCCGCGGCGAATTGCTGGGGCTCAGGTGGGGTGACGTCGATTTTGATCAAAAGTGTATAACTGTTAATAACAACCTGGTCCAGACCAGGAAGGGGTCGATCAGCAAAGACCCGAAGTCCGAGTCCAGCAATCGGACAATCGACCTGCCGGAAAGCCTGATCATCTTGTTGAAGAAACACAAAAAGATCCAGGCGGAGTACAGGCTCTTGCTGGGGCGCGCCTACAACAACGGCGGCCACGTCTGCTGCAAGCCGGATGGTTCGCCGTACTGCCCGGGCTACTACTCCAAGAAGTTCAAGAGATTCCTGAAAGAAAAAGGCTTTAGCCACATACGCCTGCACGACCTGCGCCATGCCAACGCGACATTGATGCTTAAGTACGGCGTCCCGGCGAAGGTCGCCTCCACCAGGCTTGGGCACTCATCCATAGCGATAACACTGGACCTGTATTCCCACGTCCTTTCGGACATGCAGAAGGAGGTGGCTGAAAAGATCGACACCGGGATATTCCAGAAGTTGAATGCACAAAACAATTAAGGTCAAATTGAGAACGCTCATAATGTTCACCACGTCAATACCACCTGAACCAGGACCAACGTCTGTGTCAAAACAGACTCAAAAAATCGGTAAAATATTTTTCCAAGGCTTGATTATTATATTAAAAAGGAGAAATAGTACAGATGGAAAACATGGACTTTAACGTGAGATTTGAAATCGAGACACCCGATTACGACGCGCCGCTGCTCGAAAACATGTTCTTGTCTTTCCCCGGGTTGACATTAAAAGAGCTTAAAGCAAGGCAGCATAGCTTGAGCAAGCTCTTGCCGGACGATTGGAAGATCGGTGACACTTATGAGGATGGCGGTAAAGCCATTATGCATTGCTACAAAGAAGAATACCCGATCCCCGTTTACACGACAAAGCAACTGATTGATACGATGAAGACAATAAAAGCGGAGATTGAATCCTCCATCGCCGCCTTCGTCAAATGTGACATCACTTTTCACTTACAAACAATAAACCACAACTAACCGCTACCCCCGGTCCGAGCATAATTTCTCCACCTAGGCAAAGAGTGGTCCCGTCTGTTCCGAAGGGACCACTCTTTTCACCTGCCCCTGATACCAGCAAACTGAAGCCAGCAGTGTCATCGGTGTCAACCCTCATTAGCCCGCACAAGATTTTGTTTTGATGTCTACATCTTGGCCACGGTTTGTGATGTAGGTGAAAAAAGAGATTCCCGTCGGGAAATCCACGCTTTCAGCCTGTTCCCAGCCGCCCCGCATCCGGGCGCGAAGTGCTGACAGGTGCGGCAGCGCAAAGCATACCTTCCTGCACCGTGCGCCGACTCCCGGTGAGGGGCCGTCAATTGGCCGTCCGCAGCGTCACCAGCGTCATCATTGAGTATGGGCCAATGACCCGTGGCGGTTGACGCTGATGGCGCTGAATTCGGCATTCTGACGGCCTTGATTTTGCCATCACTCAATAAAAATGCCGGCCAGGGAAAGCCGGCGTCTTGCCCCCCGCCGTCAGCCCGCCAAGAAAGAAGGAGCGCTGCGGCATGGTTCGGCCCACTGAGTGGCTGTCACCATTATAATGAATTGGTCCGCCTGAACGCGCCGCCCACGGCGTTGGACAGCGGTCTTGACGGCTCATGGCGGTGACGGTTGACGCTGGTGACGCTGAATTCGGCGGCCCGCCGGTGTGCACCCCGGATCTGGCCGCAGCACAGAAATGGCGGGGAGTGCATGGTGAAGTTGGAACGGGCTGTGGTGTCGGGAATACCGAACCGGAATAATTTACAGAAGGAAAGAAAGCGGAGTGAATAGCGAATGAACTTCTATGAAATGGAAGAAAAGCTGGCAGCGCCCCTCTGTGAAAATGAGCCCTCAGAAAGGAGCTCGGCTTTGATCCGCGGCCGGAAGGGCCGGGAGGAACCCCTGTTGAAGAGGAATAAGGAATACCTGCGCCTCATATGGTTCTGCATCGACGAACTCAGGTCCCTCAACGCGGAGAGGACCGCCGAGTACGTCGAGGGCAGGCTTAATGGGATAAGAAAGGCCTGAGTCTTCAGTAGCCAATATTACCCAAAAAAATGAACACCGATATGATATTTTCTGTAATTCTCAATAGTGCCAACGATTTTCGCCTATTACGGCGGCCCAATGGCGACTCCCGTCGGCTGGCCCGTCGGCTGCATCCCGTTTTTGGCGCGAAAATGTTCAAGGGGCTACCACCCTGAAAGGCGGTAACCCCTTGATTTATAAGGCTTTTGGCGGAGAGACAGGGATTCGAACCCTGGAGACCGCTCATCACGGTTTACTCGATTTCGAGTCGAGCGCCTTCGACCAACTCGGCCATCTCTCCAGCAACTTTTTTCTCCCTCAATTTTCTAAAGAAACTCCGGATAATCGCCCGGCAATCTTCTTCCAGAACTCCGGCGACAACTTCAACCTGGTGATTGAAACAAGGCTGCCTAACTACGTCAATAACTGAATCAACCGCGCCAGCCTTTGGATCAGCAACGCCGTAAACCAGCGCCTTTACCCTGAACTGCACCAAGGCTCCGGCACACATGGGACATGGCTCGATAGTGGAGTAAACAGTGGAACCATTCAACCGCCAGTCCCCAAGACGTCCCGCCGCCTCTCTGAGCGCCAGTATTTCCGCATGGGCGGTACTGTCCTTTAAGGTCTCGCGCAAGTTATGGCCTCGCCCGATAATCTCGCCGCCCACCACTACAATGGCACCGACCGGCACTTCCCCCAAGGCATAAGCTTTTTCCGCTTCCGCCAGGGCTTTACGCATGTACCCGGCGTGATCCACCAGTACCTGCTCCTTCTATAACCTTAATATCTATCCTGCTAGCTGCAGTAGTGATATTATAGCACAGCAACTGGTGATTGACAACAATCACGACAGAACAAATATTCTGTGTTGCTATGTAAGATAATAATGTTTCAACATATTTTATCAAAATAAACGTTGAACCGGACGCCTGCAAATGGTAAAATCCTGACTTTGACAGCATAAGAGGACAAAAAGAGGCCGCAAACCTTGCAAATAAAGGGGTTGCGGCCTTTACGC
>MVRN01000126.1 GCA_002067965.1 Pelotomaculum sp. PtaU1.Bin035 | reverse complement strand
TCCTTTAGGCGCTGGCTTGTAATAAGCCCTTATAGGGCTCGTGCAAGCCACCCCATTTTGGGGTGGTCATGACTTTATCAACTTGAATATTTATTTACGGAGTTGAATTACCACCCGATTCTCCAAAAATATATTTCTGTATAATATATATATAAGAAATGCCCAGGATACAAGCCCAAGCAGATCCTTATGATCTGAAATGAGTTTTTGTAAATGTTGCATTTTTATCTCTTGGGTAGTTTCCTTTTTGGAAAGGTATTCAGAAATGTTTATTACTTTTGCATTTACAGACATTTGAACACCCGCTTTCATAAATAAAAAACTACCTCGTAAGAAAGGTAGCGCTGTTAGAGATATTCACGGCAGCCCGGCTGTCATAGCTATTGCTTTAGACCCGTAGCTTTGAGCCCCCACCTTTCGATGGGTTTTCCCTTTCTTGCAAATATCTTATTTTTCGACAGTCCTATTTGTCAATAGGACCAAAGACCTATTTATAGGAATATAGGCTTAATTATCAACAGAAATCTCTGATATTGTGCGTATTACTGTGGATAGTAATATTTTTCATGTTGCAGTTTAGTATTTGGACAGATTTGCCGAGTGGGAGTAGGGAGAAGACTTGGAGGCTGCTAAGGACCCCTTAAGAATTTTTACTTAAGGGGTCTATAACTTACCTTATGGTTCCATAATATCCTTTTCTGTACTTAAAAACACCTTTCTACCGCGCATGTGATTTTGGACATCGTCCAGTGTCTCACCAAAGCGCTGGAAGTGCACTATTTCCCGTTCCCGGAGGAATTTTAGCACATCAGTCACCAGGGGATCGTCGCTTAAATGGATTAGGTGCTCGTAAGTAGACCGTGCCTTTTGCTCTGCATCCATATCTTCGGTTAGGTCAGTAATCGGGTCTCCGGTGGCGGCAATATAGGAAGCTACCCAAGGCACACCGTTGGGGTCGCTCCAGAACAGGGCGGTGTCATGCTGGGCGTAATGCCCGCCCAGTCCGGCAGCCTGCATTTGCTGGGGGCTGACTCCCCTGGTTAGTTTATAAAAGATAGTAGCTACTATTTCCATATGGGCCATTTCCTCAGTACCTTGCGAGGCATCAAAATGGCGCTTCCAGTTCGCCGTTTTGCCGGCGAACCGGAAGCGCCTTATGAAGCGGAAGCGGACAAGCCGGTGCCGAAAGGAGGAAGAATTTACGATGTGAGCGTGTTGATAAACGTGTAATGATGCCTGCTTACCCCTAAAGTGTTATGTATCTATATTTATTTTAGGGGGCAAGTACATGTTTTCACGCAAGAAGTTCGTGAGGACAAACCCAAGGACACCGTTTTTTCAAGAGTTCGCGGAATTTGGTCGTATCAGAAATCTCAGCATTTGCTGCACTAAATAAACCGCGATATCCTTTCTGAACTGATTGACGTAATTTACATTGAAGAAGGGGCAATCTAACAATTAGATTTAGGTTCTCAGGCGGTTTTTGAAATTGCTGTCGATTCTTTCTGTAAGATAATAAAGCTTATAGAGAAATAAATTTCAAGTATTAAGGGGCACCAATATGGAGATTGCAAAAATTTGTATTGCTTTCTGAGGTAAAATTATATATTGACAGCAATTGCCATTGTATTTTATAATAAACTCATTGAGTTACCGCATTGCTAAAATAAATGAGGAGCTTTTGTAAATGGCCCAAACGGACATCCTCACGGATAAATTTCATAACATAACCAAATACATTCAGAGCCGTGAGCAAGCTGCGGAGAGCAATTCAGCCGCGCTGCTGATCAAAACGGCGGAGCTTTCCGCGCTCAAAATCTACTACCGGGATATTGCAGCGCTGATGGATGACGGCTATCTGGAAAAGGTCAAGCAGGGGTATTACAGAGTCGTTATTTCAAAAGAGAGTTCCGGACCGACCGAAGCCTCTGTCATTGTCTCCCTCTATCCGGACGGTGTCCTGTGTATGTATACGGCATTGTTTTATTATGGCTACAGTGACCGTACCCCGCTATGCTGGGATATTGCGGTTGATCGGAATACATCAAAGGCCAGATTCAACATAGACTACCCTTATGTGCAGCCGTATTATATGAAGCCGGAGCACCTGATATATGGCATTACGACCGCGGAATATGAGGACTGCGAAATAAAGATTTTTGACCGCGATCGTTTGATTTGCGAGTGTATTAAGAACGAGAACAAAATGGATCGGGAGAGCTACAACAAGGCAATTCAGGGATACGTCGCAGATTCGAAGAAATCCATTGTCAATCTGCTTTCGTATGCAAAGAAACGGAATATTGCCGTGAAAGTGAAAGAAAGGATCGGGGTGTGGCTGTAATGGAAGATAGAGGCACATCCGTCCTTGCCAAACTAAAAAATAAAGCTAAGGGATCAGGCAAACCGTTGCAAGTACATATGCAGCTGTTTTGCCAGGAAGAATTCCTGCGCAGGCTGTCCATGTCAGAATATGCGGATAACCTGATTCTGAAAGGCGGTTTGTTCATTTATACGCTGACAAACTTTGAAAGCCGTGCCACAGTTGATATAGATTTTCTCCTGCGTCAACTTCCGGGAACGGTGGAAGAAATCGAATCCATCATTCAGACAATTTTGGCTGTCGATACCGGAAACGATTTTATTACCTTTGAGGCAAAAGGGTTTGCCCCGATTGCCTTGGAGCGGAAATATAAAGGCGTTGAGTTTCAAATCATCGGCCATATCAAGAACACCCGCACTCCTTTCAATGTTGACATCGGTATCGGTGACGTGATTGTACCCAAAGCGGAAAAACGTACTATTCCGGTGCAGCTTGATGGTTTTGAATGTCCGCTGGTCAGCACCTATTCCCTTGAGAGCACGATCGCCGAAAAATTTGATGCTATGCTGCAGCGTCTGGAACTGAATAGCCGGATGAAAGATTTTTACGACATCTATTTTCTGGCGCATATGTTTGATTTTGACGGCAGGAAACTGCAGGAAGCAATTTTTGAGACGCTTCAAAACCGCGGTACCGCTTATAACCGTGACAGCCTGAAGGCTGTTATTGCACTGGTAGACGACAGTGATATGCAGACACGTTGGCGTCAGGCTATACGCCGGATGCAACTGCCGGGGCTGGTGTTTACAGAAGTAATGAGTACATTGCAAGCCTTCCTTGCTCCGGTCTTTGACGCGGTGGTCAATGAAAAGGAACTGTTGAAAGCGTGGTCAGCGGAAAATCAAATGTGGTTAGGGTACTAAGGAGAAAAACCGAGATGGCTGATATAAAACAATACAGCACGACAAACGGCACCAGAATGAGAATGTAAAGATGACCAAAAGTCAAGAGAGAAAATACTTTTCTGGTGTGCCGGTTACGCCATACCGCAGCCCTTCTGAATCATTGCCTGCCATGATAAGGCCCACCGTTGCAAAGAACGGCATAATAAACTCTTTGCGCTGGTTGGTAAGGTTTTGACGTATTCCTTCCGACATGGAGACTGTGCTGCGCTTCAACTCAATCACACCATGAAAGGTTGTATTCGTTGGTGATTTTAATTTCATCATTGAGCACAAAGCGGGCATATTTTGCCATCAAACACAATTATAAAACTTAAAATGAAGCAATCTCAGGGGGCAACAATTTATTGTTCTTCATACGGTACAACCCGTGCCACATAAAATGATACCAGATGAAAAATTGTCTGGTATTTTTTCTGCCCCAAAATCGGCCGAAGGGAGGTCAATTCAATGGCGAAAAGGCACTTTGAGCTTGTGGAAATCGAAGCCGGCGAGCAGTTGGAAAAGCAATTCACCCCCCGGGCATTCCTGCAAAACTATCAGACTGCGCTGCTTTTGTCGCTGTTGGAAAAGGACCTCCTGACGCAGTGGCAGTTTGATCGATGCATAGAAGAACTGCAAAAACAGGCTATGCAAAGCGAAAAAGTGCAACATCCATAGAACGGAATGATAAATTTTTTAGAATGAAGGTGATGCCGAACCTGAGCGGAAGGGAGGAGAATGCGTTTGATTCCATATACGGATAAGCCGCGGCGGGTCGCGGCCTACTGCCGGGTTTCCACCGACAAGGACGATCAGGTCAACTCGCTGGAGAGTCAGAAAAAGTATTTTCGCGGATACATAGAACGCAACCCCTTCTGGGAGTTCACCGAGGTCTATGTGGACGAAGGCATCACCGGCACCAGCACCAAAAAGCGCCATGCCTTCAACCGGATGATGGCCGACGCCCAAAGACGTGTCTTCGATCTGATCGTCACAAAGGAAATCAGCCGTTTCGCCCGAAACACGCTGGACAGCATCCTCTATACCCGCAAGCTGAAAGAACTCGGCATTGGCGTCATCTTTATGAACGACAACATCAACACGCTGGACGCGGACGCCGAGCTGCGGCTTACTATCATGTCCTCCATCGCGCAGGAGGAAAGCCGCAAGACCTCCGACCGGGTCAAGTGGGGGCAAAAGCGGCGCATGGAGCAGGGCGTGGTGTTTGGCCGGGATATGCTGGGCTACGGCGTCCAGGACGGCAAGCTCTTTATCAACGAAGAGGGCGCGAGAATTGTCCGGTTCATCTTCCATAAATTCGTCAACGAAGGCAAGGGAACCCACATTATCGCCCGGGAGTTGCGGGAGGCCGGCATCAAGACGTCCACCTACATGAAGCAGTGGTCCAACACGGTCATCCTGCGGGTGCTGCGCAACGAAAAATACTGTGGCGACCTGGTACAGAAAAAGACCTATACGCCCAACTACCTGAATCATGAAAAAAAATACAACCGCGGCGAGGAAGAATTTGTGATCCTGCGCGACCACCACGAGCCGATTATCAGCCGGGAACTGTTTGAGAAAGCCCAGGCCGAGCTTGCCCGGCGCTCGCCGGGTGAGGAGCAGAAGGCAAAACACTCCAACCGCTACTGCTTCTCAGGCAAAATCAAGTGCGGCGTCTGCGGCTGTTCCTTTGTGTCCCGCAGCAAAAAGCGCAAGGACGGCAGCGTCTACAAGGCGTGGCGGTGTTATGAGGGGGCGAAGAACGGCGCACCGCATATTGATAAGGCCGGCGATCCGGTGGGCTGCTCCTGCATGTCCATCAATGATGAAAACGCAAAACTGTTGATGCAGGAGGTTGTAAAGAACCTTAAACTGGATCAGCGGAAAATTATCGACAACCTGACCGGAATCATCCAAAAGGTGATCGGCGCCGGCAGCCGGAATAATAAAAATGAGAACCTGCAAGCGAAAATCGCCCGGGTTTCCGAGAAAAAACAGCGGCTGCTGGAGCTGTATCTGAATAAGGACATCTCCAAAAAGGATTTCCAGGAGATGAACGCAAAGTACGAGGCGGAAACCGCCGCTTTACTCAAAGAAGCCGAGATCGATAATCAGCAAACGGCGCTCAGTGAAAACAAAGACATCTTGCTGTCGCAAATCTCATCGGCCCTTGAGGGCATCGCGGTAAACGGAGAATGGGACGACACCTTTTACCGCCATATCCTCGATAAAATAGTGGTTTACGAGGACAATAAGCTGGATATCCGGCTCAATCTTTTCCCAGCGGAATGGCGGTTCGCGGCCGTCTCCGGCGATGACCGTCATTTTGACGCCTCAGTGCCAATGTCTGTTAACAGCCCTTTCGCCTTATCGGTGGGCATGGTGTATCTTTGGTTCAGGTACCGTAAAGAGGCTGATAACTCCCCGTCCGGCCCGCCGTATTGAGTTATAATTACTTTTGCTAATTTAGGATTGGGGCCGGAAACTCTTACCGGGTATTCCAATTTTTTTTGATAAACCCACATCAATTAATCCCTTCCTTCGTCTAGATTACATTTCCCAAGGCCAGGGGGAGTTGATCCACTGCCAGGGGTACTGACTGGAGGCCATACCGAAATTAAATAGCGGGCCATAACATTGCTCGTAGTCTGTAATACTTTTTTTTAACTGTGGTACGACCGAGTTGTATAAGTTCAGGGCTTGCTGGTCATCTGGATGTGTATCCAGATATAAGTTTAATTCAATGGCGGTAAACTCCAGTTCTTGTATTTGCAAAAGCGTTTGCATTTGTTGAGTATACATGTTTTCAGCTTTTACCTTCGCTTCTTCTTTGTTGTCCATTTGATTCACCTCTCCTATTTAACCTGGGTAAGGCGATACTAGTTCGGGGAAAATGGTACCGTGGGCTAAAGCTTCCGCCGGGCTGAAGACCTGCCCCATATGTTGCCGGGGAACGTAGGCGTGGGCTAATTGTAGCGGTGGCATTATACCGCCGGGGTAAGGCGGTATAATTGGAAGTCCTGTCATGTTCGGGGCGGGGGAATAGTTTAACGGGTGGCGATATTGATATAAGTCCATAGAAAAACCTCCTTGCATAGTTTCTTTATTTTATGTTGGCAATTACTTTTATGGACACATGCAGTACCTGGAGTTATTTGGCAGTATGATAATTTGGGCGGTAAACAGCGTCGGTGCTATGACACTTTATCTTTGATGTTGACATTTTTCATAGTGATTTGTTAATATAAGCTTAAGTAATCGTTTAGCCCGTCAAAAAAACGGGCATTATTGCTTTTTTTTGCAGGTGAGGCATCATAATTAGGAGGGAATGTGCTTGAAGTCCACATCCTTTTGTTCGGCTAATTTCGAGCGGGTACCGGCCCATTGGAAGACAGCCGCCCTCCTGAAGATTAATCTAAGGGATTAGAGCCCAGGCGGGCAGGTTTTGCGCTTAAATGCAAGCCTGTTCGGCCCGGGCCTTTTGACGTCTAAAAAATCGGGGTAATTAGATTTTAAATAGGGAGTAATGTCTATGTCCAAAATATTAATCGGGATTGTTATGGGCAGCGATTCCGACCTGACTGTTATGAAAGATGCGGCCGCGGTCCTGGACGAGCTGGGGGTTTCTAGTGAAATAATAATATCTTCCGCCCACAGGGTGCCGGATAAAACGGCGGATTACGCCCGGACGGCCGAGCAACGGGGACTGGCGGTAATTATCGCCGGCGCCGGAGGGGCTGCCCACCTGCCTGGTGTTATTGCCGCCCATACCGCTCTACCTGTAATCGGTGTTCCGATAAAATCTGGTGTCCTAAACGGTGTCGATGCCTTATACGCCATTGTGCAGATGCCGTCGGGGGTGCCGGTGGCCACCGTGGGTATCAACAGCGCGAAAAATGCCGGGATCCTGGCGGCCCAAATTATTGGCGCCACAAGTCCTGAAGTTCGCGCCAGGATAACTGCTTATAAAGAAAAACTTGCCCGTCAGGTTAAAGAGAAAGACGCGCTTCTGGCTGAACTGGGGATAGAGGGATATCTCGGGCGCAACGGTGGGTGAGTCCGGTAACGGTAGAGAATTGTTTGACTTTAATATTTTTGCGAAATTCAATAGGAGGCTGTTAAATGATTGATCGTTATACCCTGCCGGAGATGAGGCGGATTTGGTCGGAGGAAAACAAATTCCGCAAGTGGCTGGACGTGGAAATTTACGCCTGTGAGGCTATGGCGGATTTGGGGCGGATCCCGGGGGAAGCGCTGGCCGAAATCAAGGATAAGGCTAATTTCAACGTGCGGCGCATCGCGGAGATCGAAGCTGTGGTCGACCACGATGTGATTGCTTTTACTACCAATGTGGGTGAATATGTCGGCGAGGCCGCCAAATACATCCACCTGGGGCTGACTTCCTCAGACGTGCTGGACACGTCCATGGCCGTTTTGATGAAAGAGGCCGGCCAGCATATCGTGGGCAGGCTGAAGCAACTCCGGGAGGCGCTGCTGGAAAAGGCTAAAGAACACCGGAAAACGATCATGATCGGGCGCACCCACGGCATCCACGCCGAGCCGATCACTTTTGGCCTGAAGATGCTGCTTTGGGTGGCCGAGACTGACCGCAACATCCAGCGGATGGAGCGGGCGGTGGAGACTATCAGCGTGGGTAAGATCTCCGGCGCGGTCGGGACGTACGCCAACATCAGCCCGCGAGTGGAGGCGCATGTCTGCGCCAAGTTGGGTTTAAAGCCGGCCATGGTGTCCACCCAGGTGTTGCAGAGGGACCGCCATGCTGAGTACCTGACCACTATTGCGGTGATCGGCAGCTCCCTGGATAAGTTTGCGGTTGAACTGCGCAGCCTCCAGCGCACTGACATCCTGGAAGTGGAGGAATATTTCAAAAAGGGTCAGAAAGGTTCCTCGGCCATGCCTCACAAGCGCAACCCGATCACCGGGGAGCGTATCTCCGGGCTGGCCCGCCTCCTGCGCGGCAACGCTCTGGTGGCCATGGAAAACGTTCCGCTCTGGAACGAGCGGGATATCTCCCACTCTTCAGTGGAGCGGGTGATTATACCCGACAGCACCATCACGGTGGATTACATGCTGGTGAAATTCACCGGCATCATCACCAACCTGCTGGTCTATCCGGAGAACATGCTGCGCAATGTCGAGCGCACGCACGGGTTGATTTTTTCCCAGCGTGTCTTGCTGGCCTTGGTGGAAGAAAAAGGCCTCAGCCGGGAGCGCGCTTATGAACTGGTGCAGCGCAACGCCATGCAATCCTGGCGCGCCGGAGATAGTTTCCGCGATTTGCTGCTCAAAGACAGCGAAATAACCGCCCTGCTCAGTGAAAAAGAAATAGACGAACTGTTTGACTATAGCTACCACTTGAAGCATGTGGATGATGTCTATCAGCGGTTTGGCTTGTGAGAATAAAAATTGGGGTGATTGAATTTCGATGAGTGAGAAGACAGTGATTGATTTATCCAAATTGCGCAAGCCGGACTATACCGGTTCTGTTCAGGAACTGTATTTTTCAGAAGAGCATCCCGAGTGGATGGTTTGCAAGACCATGCCGGGCGGGTCGGTATTTGATGTCGGAACTATTTTTTCCATTCCGAACAGCGACATCTGCAGGACGGCATTGAGACATAAGATATATTCCCTGCTGGAGACGCCTGACGAGTGGGAAAATATATACAATCATATCTGCCGGAAATATGCGCAAGACAAGGAATTCTTGGCATTTTTATGTGAAGGTCTGCTGGAGGATTTTAGAGTAAAAGGCGCGAATACCCACCACCTGGGCATGATTGATCGGGATACCGGTGAATTGTATGGAAAAACATTTCCCCCGCATCCGAGCCAGTATGTTTTAGTCAAAAAATATAAAATTATCAAGCCGTTCCGTGTTTCTTACAATAATAATCATTTGTGGGACTACAGCGAATACTATGGCGCCGATAAGTTTGTCATCCCCCTGGAAAATATTGTACGAATCGGGGTTACCTCCGGTTCTTCTATCTATAGAAAATACATGAACATGGACGATCAAGAGAGAAAAAACTATCTAAATGAGCTTGGGCTCCGGCAAGACCTGGTTCCCTGGACTGTATTTACGAACCCGATAGTCGATTTTACTACCAAGTATGAGCCTGAGGACAGGAATTTAAGCCTGCAGGAAGCTTTGCATATCAGTGGAAACAACGGCGAAAAATTATTAGATATAATTAGAATGAGCATATTGGGAGCAATTTTGGTTTCAGAATTTTTTAAGAAACTCGGCTTGTTTTTATGGGATTTGAAGTGGGAAATTGCGCGTGACGGAGATAAGCTGGTTTTTGTCGACACAATTGATACAGATTCAATCAGGGTTACCGCTAAAACAAATTATAGAAATAAATATTATTTTGTTAATTTCAATAAACAGTCGGTGAGGGATTATTATAAAATCATGCACTCTGAATGGTTCGAAGCAACGAGATCCGCAAAAGCGTCAGCGTTGAAGTCCGGCAAATCTTTCCTTGAGCATCTGCAGGCCGGGCAGGCGGAAGGCTATTATCCGGGAACGCCGCGAGTAGACCAGAGATTTATTGATATTCAAGAAGATAAATTTAATACTTTAATAGCATATGTTTATGGACAGGCTGACCTTGACAGTATTATTGAGAAATATAATGAAATAGGCCAAAAAGAAATCCGGTATTATGATTCAAACGGTGTTCTGGATGAGTACGGCAAGCTGAATGGTATTTAAGACTAGATATAAATATTTTATATATAGGGGAGAGGAAAATGGTGGAGGGATACAAGAATAGTCCCGGTGAAGCCCCGGAGGGTGATAAGCCCAGGGAGGAGTGCGGCATCTTCGGTATCTACGGCCCTGGTCTTGATGTGGCCAGGCTCACATATTACGGCCTGTACGCCTTGCAGCACCGGGGGCAGGAAAGCGCCGGCATTGCCGTGGCCAGCGGGGGGAAGGTTCATCTTCAGAAAGACATAGGTTTGGTTTCCGAAGTGTTTAACCATGAGAAGCTAAACAGTTTCCAGGGGCATCTGGCCATTGGACACGTGCGCTATTCCACCACTGGCGCCAACCACCCGCTTAATGCCCAGCCTTTCGTTTTTCATTCCTCGAGAGGCATGCTCGGGCTGGCTCATAACGGCAACCTGACTAATACTACCGAACTCCGCTCCTTGTTATATTCAGCCGGGTCGGTATTTCAATCCACCACTGACAGCGAAACTATTGTAAACCTTGTCGCCAGATACAGCCAGGATAGCCTTGTTGACGCCATAATGAAGAGCATGGCTGACATTAAGGGCGCGTATTCTCTATTGATTCTTACCGAGAAAAAACTCATTGGAGTACGCGATCCGAACGGCATCCGGCCTTTGTGCCTGGGCCGGCGCGGCAACGCGTATAT
>MVRN01000125.1 GCA_002067965.1 Pelotomaculum sp. PtaU1.Bin035 | reverse complement strand
TGGTGATCGTTTTTCGGGTCAATGAATGTGCTAGATATTCCTGCCGGGCGGGACTATTTTATGTGCAAGATTACAGCATATATCGTCCATCATAGTCAGATTCTTATAGCTTTATGGAATGGTGTTGAAACGGGAAACCCCGGAGGAACTTCAGATGTAGTAAATTTTAAACTAAAAGGAGTACCTGAGCGTTTAATTCCCCAACAGAGCATCTTGTATCCGGCAGATATCGGACCGGTACATCATATCGTAACGCCACGCCGTGGGCAACCTGAACCCCAAAACGGTGCACTTGAATTAGTAATAAAGCCGGACCAGCAAGCAAAAGTAAAGATTGACCGGATTTTGGAACAAATAAATGAGTTTAACCGGGTCAGTAAAGTAAACCATTCAAAAATAAAAGAACAAATTGATATAAGTAAAAAACAGTTAATACCTGATGAAGATGCAAGTAAGCTTTCATCTGCCGGTCAGACCATTCGGGAATGTTACGCTTTAGCCGACGCACTTGCCCTTCATTATCAAAAACGCCGCCAGTCGACACTTAATTCATTGTTTTTCCTGGCCGGGATGGCTATCATTGCCTTTGAGTTTTATGCTCATTTGTTCAGGGAAATATTCTGGTTATTAATCTTCTACCCTGCTTTTTTAGCTATAGCTTATTTTTTGTACCGCTTGGTTAAAAATAAAAAAAGAGATTTCCAAAATAAGTTTTTAGACTACCGGGCTTTGGCGGAAGGTATGAGGGTTCAGTTATTCTGGCGTATTGCCGGATTGAAAAATGAAGTTGCGGATCATTACCTATACAAACAAAGAAATGAACTGCGTTGGATCCGCAAAGCTGTCCGGAACTGGAACTTGCTTGCTGGGGATGATAAACAAGGAGATAACAATAAATATTCTACAAGCGGACAACGGTTTCATAATTACATAACTATGGTTTTAAATTACTGGGTTAATGACCAGTATAAGTTTTTTAACAGCCGTGTGGGAAAAAATCATTTGAAAATAAAAAAACATAAACTAATCATAGAGACTCTTTTTATTGCCGGAGTATCCATTGCTTCCTTCGTTGTCATAATAGATATCGTTAATTGCCTTTTTAATGTGGAATTGATTAAGGGAATCACTTACAATGCTTCCCATTCTCAAGAAGATGGCTTCTTCAGGCATTTGCTAATTGTGTGTATGGGGTTACTCCCGGCGGCAGCGGCTACGCTGGAGGGTTATGATGAAAAAATGGCTTATTCCGAGCAGACGAAGCAGTATGAGCGGATGAAAGATGTTTTCGAAGGCGCAAAACGTGAGTTTGAAAAAAGCCTGGCTGAACAGAATTGTTCCGATGCAAGCGAGATAGCCTTTGAGCTTGGCACAGAAGCTCTCTCGGAAAATGGAGACTGGGTACTGATGTACCGCGAGCGGCCACTTACTGCACCTATTCCTAAAAAGTAAAACTATAAAAGGAGCAGATATTAATGGACTACCAACCAAAACCAATTGACACTTCCAACATTGAATTAAGCCATGGGATTCTTGAGTTAACAGAGTTGCTGGCAAAAAATGCGCATGACATATGGGCGCTCCAGCGAATAGCTGAAGGTTGGCAACATGGCCCCGAGAGAAATGATGCCAACAAGAAGCATCCGTGTTTAGTGCCTTATGAAGAGTTGCCTGATTCAGAGAAAGAGTATGACCGCATAGCTGCCATGCTGACTCTCAAGGCGATCATTGCCCTGGGATACCGTATCGAAAAGGCTTAAGATCAGTATCTTACACAGTTGGACGGCATAATTTAGAAATTAATAAATATGCCACTGCTTAAGGTATTTATACTGCAAGTATACATATAGTTTGTCTTAAGCATAGTTTGAAAAGGAGACATTTTATGGCCAATACCAACCTTTGGAAAACACGCCCGGTCTTCGTCTCCAGCACCTTTCGGGATATGCAGGCGGAGCGGGACCACCTGCGGGATGTAGTATTTCCAGAGCTTGCCGAACGGCTGAGAGCCCGGCGGTGTCACCTGGAGCCTGTAGACCTGCGCTGGGGAGTGGATACTGTCAGCATTTCTGAGCAGGAGGCCAAGGAACTCCTGGTGCTTAAAGTCTGCCTGGATGAAATAGAGCGCTGCCGGCCATTTCTTGTTGTACTGTTGGGTGACCGCTATGGTTGGGTGCCTCCTGAGCGGCGAATGCAAGCGGCAATTGATGAGCAGGGGTATGCAACCTCTATTCAGGACAAAAGCGTTACCGCTTTGGAAATCGAATTCGGTGTTCTCGACAGCCCGGAGCAGCAGAAGCGGAGTTTCTTTTATTTTCGTGAGCCGCTGCCTTATCAAGATATGACCTCAGAGAAGGCCAGGGAGTACAGCGACCAGTATAATTCCAAAACTGCCTGGGAACGGCTCCAGGCCTTAAAAAAACGCATTACGGAAGAAATGGGGCCGGACCGGGTCCGTCACTATCAGGCCGCATGGGACTGGGACAAGCAAAAAGTCACCGGCCTGGATGAATGGGGCAAGCAGGTGCTGGAAGACCTCTGGGGCGAATTGGAAGCCAAGACAGGTAATCCGGGGGAATCTCCCGCTGCATCCTGGCAGGAACAGGAACGGGCTGTTCTTGATGAATTCATCGAAGAGCGCTCAAGAGATTTTGTCGGCAGGGTAGAAATCCTAACAGAGCTGCGGAGACTCGCCCTCTCAGACAAGAAGGCGAGAACTGGGGCATCGTGGTGACCGGCGGGCCTGGTACCGGCAAAAGCGCCCTGTTTGCCCGCCTGGCGCGGGAATTAGGACAAGAAGACTGCATAGTGCTGGCTCATGCCGCCGGGATCAGCCCCCTGTCGGGAAGCGTGGATAATCTGTTACGGCGGTGGATTCAGGTGCTGTCCCGGCATCTCCGCATAGTAGATGAATCCAGCCAGGCAGCCGGTCTGACTGAATTGCAGAAAATCTTTGCCGAACTTTTGTCCCGGGCATCAGTTAATCAACGAGTTATTTGTCTTATGGATGCCTTGAACCAGTTTGAGCGCAGCCCGGCAGCCAGGCACCTGACCTGGCTGCCTGAGATATGGCCGGAAAACGCCCGGCTTATTGCCACCGCTATACCGGGCGAAGAGACCAATGCCCTGAATAAGCGCTCGGGTGTTAATACATATACTCTGCCACTGTTGGACGAAAAAGAAGCTGTTGATATAATTCAGGCGATCTGCCTTCGTTATCATAAGACTTTGCAGCAGGATCTGGTAACAGCTTTATTATCCAATAATAAGCCGGATGGCACAGCGGCCGCCGGGAATCCCCTCTGGCTCAGTATCGCCCTGGAAGAATTAATGCTGCTGGATGAGGACGACTTTACCCAGGCCGGTCAATTCACCGGCTCGCCCGAAGAGCAGCTGTACGCACTCCTGCTTGATACAGTGCAAAAGCTTCCACCTGCAGTGGAAGAGATCTACGGCTATCTTTTGCAGCGAGCAGAAAAACGGTTTGGCATAAAATGGGTGCAGGGAGTGCTGAATTTCCTGGCTGCCAGCCGCTACGGGTTACGGGAGGAAGACCTTCGGAATCTGTTGCCCGGACTTACCGGCCTCCCCTGGGATGACCTGCGGTTTGCCGCTTTGCGCCGTTACCTGCGCGCCCATCTCATCCAGAGAGGTACAAGCGGACTTTGGGATTTTACCCATGCCCAAATGCGCATTTGCTTAACCAGAAAACTGCTGGCTAATGAAGAAGAAAAGAAACGCACGCACCGGTTGCTGGCGGATCACCTGGAGACATTGGCAGCAGTAGACCCTCTGCGGCAGACGGAACTGATGTACCACTACCTGCAGGCTGATGAAAAGCTGCGCGCTGCCATGTATTACGGCAGTGAACTAACTGAAGAAGAATTAGCGGGAGCCACCCGTGTTTTGAGTGAAGCGATTAGCGAAGGAATAGGTGCGGAGATGAACCCCAGGCTGGACTGGACAATCAGCCTTTTAAAAATAGACGGGCTTGCTGAATCCCAGTTAAGAATAATATGCAATAACTTTAACTTTTATTTACATGATGCACTGTCAGACAGCACAAACGTTACCGTTAGAATAAACCTCTTAGAGGAGAACTGTCTGGCCATTAAAGAGCTGTGCCGGCGTGCGCCCGACAGCGCCAATTACGCGCGGGACCTGTCGGTAAGCTACGATAAACTGGGCGACCTGTTACTGCAGCTGGGCGAGTTGACACAGGCGCGGGACTACTACCAGGAAAGCCTGGCCCTCTGCGAGGAACTGCGCCGGTGGGTACCCGACAGCGCTCAATACGCGCGGGACCTGTCGGTAAGCTACGAGAGACTGGGCGACTTGTACCTGCAGCTGGGCGAGCTGACGCGGGCGCGGGACTACTACCAGGAAGTCCTGGCCATCTTCGAGGAACTGCGCCGGCGGGCGCCGGACAGCGCCAAATACGCGCGGGACCTGTCGGTAAGCTACAATAACCTGGGCGACTTGTACCTGCAGCTGGGCGAGTTGACGCGGGCGCGGGACTACTACCAGGAAGGTTTGGCCCTCCGCGAGGAACTGCGCCGGCGGGCGCCGGACAGCGCCGAATACGCGCGGGACCTGTCGGTAAGCTACAATAACCTGGGCAACCTGCACCAGCAACTGGGCGAGTTGACGCGGGCGCGGGACTACTACCAGGAAGGTTTGGCCCTCCGCGAGGAACTGCGCCGGCGGGTGCCGGACAGCGCCGATTACTCGCGGGGCCTGTCGGTTTCGTATTACAAAATTGCTTCATTAAACGAAGAACAGAAAAATGAATTAGAGGCTATAAAAAATTGGGATCTTTGCAAAAAGGCACTTTTGCATATGAAGGAACAGGGAATGTATCTTGATCCTCCATTAGAAGACCTGTTGCAGCAATTAACGATTAACACGCCCGCAGGGCACAACAACCCAAGAAAAATTGGGCAGGTGTCCTACAAAAAGATAATTCCTTTTAAATTTAGTCTATTATTATCAAAGATCAAACTAATTTTGTTTTATTTCAGTACTAAAATTAACTATTTTTTAAAGTCAAGCAAAAAGAATTCCCAAAAATAAGTTAACAGTCCCAGCATGAACACCTGAAAGAAGAATCTAACATTTACTTTTAAATTTATGAAAGCTCATTATGTTATTTTATGATTAAATGAAAGGATAGCCCTTTATGAAAATATCTCCAAATGAATATATCCACCCTGAAGATAAAGCTGCATTGGACAACCTTATGACGATCCCGCTTCTTCCAGCTTGTGTCAAAGCTTTTATCAAGCTCTACCCCGAGCATTTTTTGTATGGAATGAACATGGCTCAAAAAATTCGTCTTGGACCGGAGCAGCTTACGGAAATTTATGGATTTCTCCCACCGATATGTGAGTCGCTGGGCATAGGAGAGCCTGAATTCTATTTGGAGATGTCCCCGGTACCTAACGCCTACACATATGGAGACACTAGGATTTTCCTTACCGTTACCTCAGGTCTGATCGAATATCTTGAAAAAGAGGAAATCCGGGCCGTCCTGGCCCATGAATGCGGCCATATTGCGTGCCACCATGTTCTATACCACACAATGGCCAATATTCTCATTAATTATGGGGCACAAGTCTTTGGCCCGCTGGCATTAGCCTATAAGCCGGTTATTTTAGCCCTCCTGTACTGGCAGCGCCGCAGCGAGCTATCTGCCGACCGTGCTGCAGTTGTTGTCATGGAGGATCACCAGCCGGTTGTAGACACCATGATCCGTCTGGCAGGCGGCCCCAAGTCCATTACTGGGAAAGTCAATATCGAGCTGTATATAAAGCAAGCGGAGGCTTATGACAAGTTAATTGATGAATCCATTTGGGACCGTATTCTGCAAGGTGTCGCCATCATGAACGCGGATCATCCCTTTCTAGCGGTAAGGACGCGGGAAATAATGAAGTGGTCCCAGAGTGATCATATGCAAAGAATCTTAAAATGCATAAGAGAAGATGAGACAGCACCAAAATGCCCGGTGTGCGGAAAGGCACTTAAAGAAAATTGGAAATTTTGCAGGAGTTGCGGGACAAAAATTCAGTAATTAATTGCTTGAATAGGGAGGATAAAATTTTGAATAAACCCTGGTTTGATTCAGAAACTGATATTTTGCTGTTGGATGAGTATATAGCCGAAATGCCTTCTTTTAAAAAGATTTTAGCCGATGGTGTAGTTGAAGAACAGGAAATCACTGAACAGGTCCATAAGGTGATTTCCTTAATGAAAAGGCTCGAAGCCATGCTTTCCCCGGAGGCCAAAGATGTCACCACAGATATTTTTTGCGAGTTGGCAGTCTTGTACGCTATTGAGCGAAAATATGCGGAAAAACTACATTCAAAAATATAGACGTAGTATGTGAAAAAAAGCCGAAATGGAGGTTATATCTATGCATATATTTAAAGCATCAAGGTTCTTCCCGGTTAAAATCTCAGATTTAACACCTATTGCCAATGATGTAATGGACAACTTTAGGAAGAAAGGCTATGAAGTAAGCGGGGAGCAAAATATAACCAGGGGCTGGAACATTAGCTTACACAAAGGCGGTATCTTCAAAAGTGTCCTTGGTATGAAGACCGCCTTAAATATAGAGCTTGAAAATACCGGAACGGGAGTTATGACAAAAGCCGGAGTGGGGATTTTTGGCCTTCAGGCGATACCTACGGTCATAACCTACTTCGTTGCCTGGCCGGTCCTGTTGACCCAGATCTGGGGCCTGGTGCAACAGGCAAAATTGGACGATGAAGCATTACAATGCGTCGACCGCAGTATAATTGCCCATTCCAGCGAGAATAGCAATTCATTTACTGCTCCAGCAGCCGGGCTTGGGGCTAAATTCTGTGTTCAGTGCGGCAGCAGCTTACAGCAAACTGACAGATTTTGCCCGAACTGCGGTAAGAAAGTGGAGTAAGAGACTTTGCTATTCCAATTAAGAGCAAGAGGCCAAGGAACTCCAAGTGCTTAAAATCAGCCTGGATGAAAAGAGCGCTTCCGGCCTTTCTAATTGTACTCCTGGGTGACCGCTATGGCCGGATGCCTCATAAGCGGCGAATGCAAGCGGCAATTCGTGGGTAATAACCTCTTTTTATTACTTGAAATAAATTTCTTTAAAAAAAAGGTTTTGGTTTTTCACCCAACCCTTACCGTGAGGTGAACCCATTAAATGGACCATAACTTGGAAAAACCCAATAAGGTTTGGAAAGAGATACGACTTTTTATTTCTAGTACGTTTCGTGATATGCATGCAGAAAGAGATTTTCTTGTGCGTTTTGTTTTTCCGAAAATCCGTGAGGAACTTCTTAAACGAAGAATTTATTTTGTTGATGTAGATTTGAGATGGGGTATAACCGCAGAAGATAATATTGTTGGAGCATGCCGTTCAATCATTGATGAATGTAAACCACTTTTCTTGGGAATACTTGGTGATCGCTACGGATGGACCCCGGAACAATCAGAAAACTCAATCTCAGTAACCGAAGATGAAATTGAGTATGCTATCAAAATTTCCGATGAGGACAGATACCAAAGGCTATATTTCTTATTTAGGGACGAAGAGACCACCCTTTCCATGCGCGAAGCTATTCCCGGAGAGTTTCGGGAGTTGCCGGGAAGTAAGCAGGCACAAAAACTGGCTGAGTTAAAAAAAAGAATTAAGGATGCCGGGTATAAGGTCGAAACTTATAAGGCTGTTTGGGATGATCAATCCAAATCTCTGACTAATTTAAATAATTTTGGGGAGTTGGTTTATAATTATATTTATTCCTACATAGAAGAGGTATTTGGTCCTGAAAGCTTTGCCAACCCAAGCACAGTCGAGGAAGATGATGCATTATCTGATTTATTTATTAGTCAGCAAAGCAGATTTTTCATAACAGAGGGACTGGAAGCTTCCATTGAAAAGATTAATCAATTAGCTTTATGCAATTTTACTAATAACCTGATACTAATTTCCGGTCAAAGGGGTATTGGAAAAACTTCTTTTCTTTGTAATTTCATTGAACGTTTACGTACCAGCAATGAGGTAAGAGTAATTCCGCATTTTGTAGGAGTAACAGCCAGATCCAGTGATCTTGATGGTACTTTACGCCGCTTGTGCCAGTTGCTTGCAAGAGAAAGCATTATCAGGGAAACTCTTCCCTATGAACTTGATCGGTTGATTTTATATTTCCAGCGACTATTAGTGAGTCTTCCTAAAGATAGACACTATATCCTTGTTATTGACGCTTTAAACCAGCTCCAACCCACAAACGGCGCTCATGAACTCCGATGGTTACCTCAATCAATCCCGGCAAATGTCACTATAATTTTGTCGTCTACTCCACATCCAATTGTGGAGACTATTCGGGCACGGTGGCCACAGTTACAGGAAATTGAATTAAAAGGCCTCAATAAAGATGCTTCACGTGTCATAATAGATCATTTCCTGTCAAGATATCAGAAACATTTATCAGAATCCCAAATTAACTGCCTCATTGATAAAAAAGGTGCACATATTCCTTTATATTTAATAACAATACTTGATGAACTAAGAATATTCGGTTATTATGAAGGCTTGGTGGAATTTATTGAAAGTTTACCACATGATACTGTCAATTTGATCGAATGGATTGTTAATACGAGAATTGCTAATGCAAAAGAATTTATTGATAGTTCCGGTGTTTGCATCAGTGAATTTTTAGTGCGCCGGTACCTTTCATATATTTATATCAGTCAGACAGGCCTTTCGGAGATAGAACTGGCGGAGTTATTAGATAAAGACACTGTTTATGGTAACACCGCTGCGCTTACCCGTCAGTTGCGTAATTTTCTAACATTGCAAGGTGAGTTTCTAACATTTTACCACGATGATATTAGAACAGCCGTGTATAATTCATTTATTCAAGGTGAGAACCTATCTCGATTCCATGAAGAACTGGCTTTATATTTTAATAATCAAGCAGACCCTGATGGCAACAACTCCTGGAAAAGCGAAACAGTCCGTCATTTTCAGCAGCTTTTGTACCATCGTTTGCATGCTGGTGACAGACAGGCAATGGTATCGCTAATTGATAGTTTGTTTTTTGAGGCTTATGTAAAAATAGGCACTCTCGTTTTATTGATGCGGGAGCTACAGGCGGTGGCCACATTTCTAGCAGAAGATACAGAGGTTGAACACTGGGAAGCAATGCTGCGCTGTGCCCGCATATTTTCAGACATTGCGAAATCATTAAACCTCACAAACTTCTACGAGCCCCATATCCTGGAGTATGCAATAGCAGAAGGCCGGGACGATGATGTTGCAACAATAATGGCAGCTTCAGAACACGGAACTCAAGCAGCTGTTCTTAGATGTTCAGCTCATACGCTTTACAGCGCCATGGGTAGGTATGAGAAGGCTCAAGATTTTGAGAATAGTTATCCGGAATCGTTAGATAAGAAGAACTGTTCTTTGCCGACTATGGTTATTTATGCAGCAATAAACAACTCTGGCACAAAGAATGAAGAAGACATTTCGGGAGAAAAGCCAAACGATCAAACTAATGCTAACAATTTGGAGCAGGAATATACTGATAAAAATATTAAAAAACTGAAGCCTCGTTTAACAATTCCCTTGTGGCAGTTATTCTCACTTAACGCCATGGGCGAATACAGCTTTGCTTATGGTTTATCCGTAGGGCTGATAACTTTTCTAGGAGCGCTTTATTTAGCTGCACCTTTATATGACCAATTAGATAATATAAAACTAATGACTGCAGCACATCCTGTCTTAAAGTTTATTTCTGTTAAGGTTGCTACACTAGTTTTCGGAATACCGGTAATAGGGTCGGTGTACTTAATCAATAGAATTCTTTATAGGGTATTTGTAAAAGCTTTGTCACGCCATGCAAAAGCACAGATGCTTTCAATGCTATCAGGCATTAACGACCTATCTATCGATAAGCAACTAATACCTTTGATGAATTTAATTAGGTATACAAGGCTGCTTCGACAGGCTAAAATTGACGAAAAGCATTGGGATTATCAAACAGCAGCCAATTTCTTGAGTAATGCAGTTTCACTGTATGCCAAGCTAGGCCAGACGGAAAATGCAGGTCTTTTGACCGCATGTATTATTAATTGCGGTAAAACTTACAGAATATTCTTATCCAAGTCCATTACTGGATTATCTTCTGATATTATTAATGAAGTAATGTACAACATGCTTAAATATAAAAAAATAGTCCTTTATTCCAAGGAATTGTTTGATTTTGTACTGGTAGATATTTATCAATATGCACCACCGGCTCCAATTTTGCTGGAAATACTCTCGGTGCAAAAGCGCGATGATGAAAGGCATATTAATGCAAAATTACAGCAGGTTAACAGGAGTTTACTGACAAGCTGCATTCTCCGAAGCCTTATGATAAAAACTCAATTGAGGTGGTATGATCTATTAAATAAGCATATAGATTATTATCAAAGGTCGCGCTCTATGCGGGAATGGATATTTAGATGGAGAAAAGCTATAAATAAGCATGATTTTGTTGTTGAACCCATACGTTATTCTTTTTTGGAATTATTAATAAATGCTCCACTTTTGCCATTGTTCTTATTAGCCTATTGTTTTGCTTTTTACTTAGAGCCAATTGCAAAATGTTAAAAAACGAATGATATAAACATGTAGATTCGGCAAAGTTTATAAAAGTTGCTCTT
>MVRN01000124.1 GCA_002067965.1 Pelotomaculum sp. PtaU1.Bin035 | reverse complement strand
CGTCCAACGCCACCGCGGCGCCTGCCCTAGCCTCGCTGTGCCCCTGTTTTATCGCCTCCTGGGAGGCTCTGGCCAGGGCTTCCTCCGCCGCCTTTTGCACCTTCTGGTCAATAGTGAGTATAAGGTTATTGCCGGGCACCGGGCTCTTTACGCCAAGATCACGGACCGGCCTGGCCAGAGAGTCTACCTCCACTTGCCTCCCGCCGTCCTGCCCCCGCAGATACTGCTCGTATGTATACTCCAGGCCCGACTGTCCGAAAGAGTCGCCGGATTTATAACCTTTATCCTTATTTTCTGCAAGCTGTTCTTTGTTAATCTGCCGCACATATCCCATCACATGGGACAACAGATTTCCGTTGGGATACTCACGGAGCGGCTCGATGTCTATAACAACCCCCGGCAGTTCAAGGCGTTGTTCTTCGATTCTGGTGACGACTTCCAAAGGCACTCTGGTGGCAAGTTTCACCGGCTCATACAGACGCTCTTGCTGGTCAATTTTTTGTTTAATTTCCTGGGGGTTTGTGCCCAGAATCACGGCCAGCCTCTGGACCACCCCGTCTGTGTCCTCCCGCCCCAGGTTTACCAGGGATACGGTATATACCGGCTGGTTGCCCACAAGCTTGACGCCGTTGCGGTCAAACACCTCGCCGCGGGGAGCAGTGATAGTGATTAACCTCATCCGGTTTTCCCTGGCTAAAGTTGAAAATTTATCATTCTGAACCAACTGCATGTAGGATAACCTGAACACAAGAATGAGAAAGATAACTGCCACGATATTAAGAAAAATCCTCATCTTTTTTTCAATCAGTTTCCTTTCCATTCTCTCCCTCGTTTCAATAACAAAACTTTAGTTTAACTGGTCTCTGTCCCTAGTTTTTAAAAAGCTGATAACACGCTTGAAAAGAAACGGTACTAACAGAGCGGTATATAGGGCTGTTGGAACCACCACTCTGAGTAGAGCATGAAAAAGAGGCACATGAATGTTAAGATAAAGCAGCAACAGGTAATTTACCGATAATCCTACTGCAGTGGAAACAAAAGCAACCCCGGATACCACCAATGTATTCTCTTTATAAAAGCGTTCACCGCAAGCTCCCGCAAAATAGCCGGCGACCATATTGGAGAGCGCGTTCAGGCCGATATAGCTACCGGAAAATAAATCCTCTAACATACCTCCGGCAAAACCCAAAAAAGCCCCCTCCCTGGGACCCAGGAGGAAGCCGTTGAAAATAACCAGAAGCATGACCAAGTCGGGTTTTACTCCATATAAGGCAATATACTCCAAAATCGTGGTTTGCAAAATCAAAACCGCTCCCAGCAGGAACAGCAAAGCGGAAAAATGCACCGTGTTAACCTCCTCCCGGTGCGGGATCCATACCTAAGAGTATACTTCAGTAACGATCAACACTTCTTCCAGTTGGTTCAAGTTAGCATACGGAAGGATATCGGCACTTTTAAACAAGCCTGACGACTCGCTGTTAATTCCGGCTATTACTCCCACGGGGATGCTCTTTGGAAAAATGCTCCCCAAGCCCGAGGTTACCACCGCCTGTCCCACTTCTATGGGCGCGTTGTTTGGAATATGGATCATCCTGGCCATCCTTGAACTGGCTGTAGTTCCCTCAACAATTCCGGAGGTGCGCGTATCCTGAACCAATGAACCCACCCCACTGCGCGGGTCGGTAATCAGAAGGACCTCGCAAGTAGCAGCGGAAACAGATACTACCCGCCCCACCAGTCCTTCCGGAGTAAGAACGGTCATGTTTTCTTTTACCCCGTCGCCGGCCCCTCTGTTCAAAGTTATTGTCCCGAACCAGTTGCCCGGATCCCGGTCGACAATTGAAGCGGTAAGCAAATTATACCTTTTGGCCATAACCTGCTTATAGTTAAGCAGGTTGGACAGCCGCTCGCTTTCCAGCTTAAATTCTGTCAACTGGGTTACCTGACTCTCCAGACGTGCGACCTCCTGTTCCAAAGCCAGGTTGCGTTCTCCCGCCCTTACCATGGAAACGGAGAAGGACATCGCGTATCTCGCTTGACTGCCAAGCCAGGTCAAACTAATCCGTACCGGCGCAAGAGCATCCCTGAACCTGGATTCGAGAGGTGTCAGCCGGGCCAGTTCCGGCGCCGTAACTCGCATAGCCGCCAGGGTAGCCGCCACCAAGGCAGCAAGCAAAAACATCCTCCTGGCAGATACCCATCGCACCCGTATTTCACCACCTACTCATTCAGATTCCATACGTAAAAAAGAATGAAGGTCTAAAACTATTTACGCCAGCTTCTTGGGATGTATTAGGACCTTGCGCAACATGTCGATATTCTCCAGCACCCGTCCGGCCCCGTAAGCCACGGATAGCAAGGGCTCGTCCGCCAAGTGCACCGGCATCCCGGTTTCCTCTATGACCAGCCGATCCAGATCACGTAATAGCGACCCGCCCCCGGCCATAACAATGCCCCGATCCATGATGTCCGCCGCCAGTTCCGGCGGGGTTTGCTCCAGCGTTGCCTTAATCGCTTCAATAATGCTGGTTACAGGCTCTGAAAGGGCTTTATAGATTTCTTCGGAGGTAATCTGGACTGTTTTAGGCAACCCGGTGACAAGATCACGCCCCCGCACCTCGTCGGTTTCCATTGTCGTAAGCGGATAAGCCGTACCGATCTGAATTTTAATCTGTTCCGCGGTACGCTCCCCGATTAATAAATTGTAAGTGCGCTTAACATGGTTGATAATAGCTTCGTCCATCTCGTCGCTGGCAATCCTGATCGAACGGCTAGTGACTATGCCGCCTAGGGAAATAACAGCCACCTCAGTAGTCCCCCCGCCAATGTCGACGATCATGTTGCCGGTCGGTTCATGAACAGGCAATCCTGCCCCGATGGCTGCGGCCATCGGTTCCTCTATCAGGTAGGCCTCCCTGGCTCCAGCCTGGAGCGCCGCTTCACGCACCGCCCTTTCTTCCACCGCTGTGACACCGGACGGGACACCAACTACCACCCGCGGGCGAATTAAAAAAGTGTGGTTACGCAGCGACTTATTAATAAAATATTTGATCATGCTCTGAGTAACGTCGAAATCCGCGATGACCCCGTCTTTCATTGGCCGGATTGCTACAATGTTTCCCGGCGTACGGCCGATCATTTTCTTAGCGTCTTCCCCTACTGCGAGCACTTGGCCGGTATCCTTCTGAATTGCCACCACCGAAGGCTCACGAATAACAATACCCTTTCCTTTGACGTAAACCAGGGAGTTGGCAGTTCCCAAGTCCATACCCATATCCTTTGAAAATAGACCGACACGCATATTCCGGCCCCTTTCTGAGTGTTATGCAAAATCTTTAAACAGCCTAAATCAGTCCCTCGGCCTTAAAACTGGTAAATCTATTATCGCCAATAATAATGTGATCCAGGATTTCGATGCCGATGATCTTTCCGGCCTCGCTGATCCTTCTAGTTACATCCAGGTCATCTTTGCTGGGGGTAGCATCGCCGCTAGGGTGATTGTGGACCAGAACAACTGATGCGGCGCTCCTTTTTATGGCGTTGCGGAACAGTTCCCTTGGATGTACTGCCGAGGAATTAAGCGTACCGACCGATACCTCGTCGTTTGCGATTACCTGATTTCTGGTATTCAACAATAATGCCCGAAAATGTTCCCTGTCCAGGTGGCGCATCTCCTCCATTAACAGCCCGGCTACGTCATCGGGGGACTTGATCACCGGGCGGGGCAAGCCGGTAAAGTGGGAAAGCCTCTTTGCCAGTTCCAAAGCCGCTTTCACCTGGCTGGCTTTGGCCGGCCCAACGCCTTTAATCTCGCTCAATTCTTCTATAGTGGCATCTACAAGCGAGCGGAGATTCTTAAAGCGCGCGAATATTAGAGAAGCTAATTCCACCGCGGTAACCTCATGAGATCCGGTCCGCAAAAGAATAGCCGTCAGCTCGATTTCCGACAGAGCCCCGGCCCCTTCTTTCTGGAGCCTTTCCCGGGGTCGCAGTTCTTCCGGAAGCTCCTTCATGGTCGGACGGTAATTCAGTGAATCCAAAAACAACAGCTCCCAATAAAAACCCCTGACATTTACAGCACATTATAACCGAAGCGTTTTAGCATTTTAGACAGCCTGGCCAGCGGGAGGCCTATTACGCCAGTGTAACAGCCCTCTATGCGTTCAATAAAAATCGCCCCCAGCCCCTGGGCGCCATAGGCTCCGGCTTTGTCCAACGGTTCACCGGTAGACACATACCTCCTGATTTCCTCCTCACTCAACGGCCTGAATTGTACCCGGGTTTTTTCGTTGCTTACCTCGACTTTGCGGCTACCGGCGTCAACCAGAGCCACCCCGGTATATACTTCATGAGAACAGCCCTCTAAACGCTTCAACATTTCTACGGCTTCTTCTTCACCGGAAGGCTTGCCAAGCACCTGCCCACGCCAAACAACCACAGTATCGGCTCCGACCACAATTCCACCGTCCAAGCCGGCGGCAACGGCCATGGCCTTCCTAACAGCAAGGAGCTCAACAGTTTCAAATGGTTTCAGGCCAGGAGGTGTGCTTTCATCCAAATCACTAACGATAACACGGAAACTTAAACCTAACTGTTTTAATAAGTCAGCACGGCGCGGAGAGGATGAGGCAAGAATTAGCTCTTTTATTTTCTCACACCCGCCT
>MVRN01000123.1 GCA_002067965.1 Pelotomaculum sp. PtaU1.Bin035 | reverse complement strand
GAAGGAGCGCAGGATCTACGAAATGATCGAGAAGGCGAAGCGTGACGAGGTGTCCGCGCTGGCCGGTGCCAGGGCCGAAGGCAAGGCTGAAGGCAAGGCTGAAGGCAGAGCCGAAGGCAAGGCTGAAGGCAGGCAAGAGGCCATCTGCATGTACCTGCGGGCCAGGTTTGGTGATGCTTCACAGGGTTTGCAGCAACAGATCGGGGAGATCAGCAAGTTAGAGGCACTTGATAAGATCATAAATAAAATCTACACCGCCAATTCGCTGGAAGAAGCACGGGCCGTGATTGATGGCGCGACGAAATAAAATAGGGTAAGACAAATGAGGGACCAGTCACTGATAACGGGTGGCTGGTCCTTTTGCGTTTTCTTGAATAAAGACGGGAGGGAAAACGGAATGCAGACAATAGAAAGGCTGACGGAAGAACAGGCGCAGATCGCAGCGGAATACCGCCGGTACCTAGCTGAGGACGGCAAGGCCGGCAGGACAGTCGAGTCCTACCTGTGCGACGTGGGCAATCGAAACAGTTTTAACAATGCATTTAAACGGATTAAAAGAAGATGGACTACCGATTCCTGAACCGGCTGCCTATGCCGACTATGTGGTTACGGAAATTTGATCGAATCGGAAAAGGCCTCCGGAGCAAGCCTCCGGGGGTCTTCCCTTTTCCTCCTGATAGGGGGGCGAAAGAACAAGCTAAGATGTTGAGGGAAATTGACCTGCTGGAGGAATTCGGGCTATCGTTGGGGATGCCCCATTTTTAGGAAGATTGAGGGAACCGAAGTACTAAGCAGTCGGCTATATCCCGTCTGGAAGCGGGGGAATACAACCCGACTATCGGCTTTTTGTCCAAGGTGGCTGCTAGCCTCGGTAAGAAAATAGAAATTAAATTTTACTAAATATGCTTTATTCCACCCTTATCACCAGAATTGGAAGAAGAAATTTTAGGCAAAAGGGAACTCAAAAAACCGGTCACATTGCGTCTGGAATCAAGCCAGATTGACGCTGTAAAAAAGATTGCTGTTAAGAAAGGGCTGCCGTATCAGACCTTGATTTGTTTGTGGATTACAGAGAGAATCAGAACAGAGATTATTTGATCGAGTCGCGTCCTGTTATTTTTTAAGTTGATAAGGAACCACAGTTACAACAATATTTTTTCTAAATACCAACAAATTTCTTAATAGTAAACCTGTTTGGTTGTGAAGCAACCGGTGCCACCATTTTTTTGTCTCAAATTCCGGAACGAGTACGGTGATGTAACCATTTGGCCCGATTAACTTTTCAACCTTTCCAATGAACTTGAAAAGTGGGGCTAAAATTGACCGGTGTGGAGAATATATTACAATAAGCCTTACTCCAGGATTCCAATTTTTCCATTTCTCTTTAACTTTTGCTTCTGATTCTTTGTCGGTGGCGACGAATACGGCTATACATTCATCAGAAAGTTCCTTGGCATATCTTAAAGTGTTGGCGACAACCCGGGTGACTCCGGCCACCGGTACTATTATTATGTTGTGACCTTTTGTGTGAGTGATTAAATCATCCGTTGGTAACGCTAGTTGTCCTCGTATTTCCTCATAATGGCCTTTAATGCCCTTAAACATGTAAATAAGAAGTGGTATGGCAAGGAAAATTAGCCATGCGCCATAAATGAATTTAGCCACCATTATTATTAAAACGACAATACCCGTTATAACTGCGCCTACACTGTTTAAAAATGCCCGTAAAACCCAGCCGGAAGTTTTTTCTCTATGCCAATGCACCACCATGCCGGCCTGTGAAATGGTAAAAGATAAGAAAACCGCGGAAAAGCTGGCGCCGTTGGAAGCCCGGTCCTGGCCTGTGAAATGGTAAAAGATAAGAAAACCCCAACGGCATATAAGGAAATGAGATGCTCCGTATTGCCATGATACAGGATAATAAAAATAGCAGCGATTATGCTTAAAAGTATGATCCCGTTATTGAAAGTTAGCCTGTCTCCCCTGGCTGCCAGATAACTGGGCATATATTTGTCCTGGGCCAGTAAAGAAAGCAACGGGGGAAGACCGTTGTAGGCAGTATTAGCAGCCAGGTACAGCACGAGCATTGTTGCGAATTGAATATAATAATACATAATGCCCCTGCCAAAAGTTGCTTGAGCGAGTTGGGACAGAATCGTTACATTTTCAATAGGCATCAGGTGATTGTGGATTATTAATAAGGTAATCCCTCCAAACATAAAAATAAGTATGGAGGACATCCAATAGGTGGTTAATTGTGCATTTTTTACTTCAGGTGGTTTGAACATTGGGACACCGTTTGAAATTGCCTCTATACCGGTCATTGAACTGCAGCCGCTGGCAAAAGCCCTCAGGACTAAATACAGTATTGTCAAATTCAACGGCTGCCTGTCCAGTGATGTCTGAGGAATAATCGCTGTGCCGCCGCTAGTGATGTGAAATAACCCCGAGGCAACCAATGCTAATATGCCAAAAATAAATGCATAAGTAGGGAGAACGAAATTATTGGACGAATCCCTGACACCTCTTAGGTTGATAAGCATGAGTATTCCGAACAAAACAAAAAGGTTTAGACTCATCCTGTGGGCTGTAAGAATAGGAAATGCCGATACGATAGCGTCTGTCCCGGATGATATACTTACCGCCACCGTTAGAATATAGTCTATAAAAAGGGATGCTGCTGCCGTAAGTGCCGCTAATTCTCCAAAATTTTTTTTAGCTACGGAATACGAACCCCCGCCTCCCGGATTGGCTTTGGCAACTTGAGCATACGAAAGTGTTACAATTCCCATTAGGGCAATAATGGCAACCGCCACATACCAGGTATAACCGTAGGAAATTGCCCATGGGACACTCAGAATTAGTACTATTTGTTCTGGCCCATAACCAATAGAGGAGAGCGCGTCAGATGAAAAAATGGACAGGGCTTTCCATTTAGGTAGCTTCTCTCTAATTATTTCCTCGTTGTGTAATGGTCTGCCAATTAACATACGTTTTATACTATTGGGCATTCATTAAAACCTCCAAAAGATAATTCGCTTTAATAGACTAATCATTTCTGAATAAGGCAAAAAGAAAAAGCTCAAGATATGCGAAGCAATCCTTAGCTTAAAATTTGCATATTGAAGCATCCTTCCTTTCAACGCTTACGAGGCTGGCTGACGGATTTGGGCGGAAGGAAGTTTGCCCGGCCCAGCCCGTTGTCATATTGTTAACTGACAGACGGACTGTGATTCACCCCCAAAAATTGATTCCCCAGTTTCCCCTTTAAAATTTTCTTTTTATATTATAGTCCTTTGTTTTATAAAGTAAATATAAAAATTTTATTAAAATTTCATGCTGTTAATAAACCTATAATGTCAAACAGTGGCGGTTAAAACGATAATAGAATTGAACCGTCTGGTCATTCTAATCATATAATATTGGTAAAATATTAATTTACAGGTGATAATTGTGTATTATAATCAGAACTTTTATCATTCACCTATCATGTTTACTAAAGCACAGGTGGATATAATGAATCATTTTCGTATGCTATGGGAACAGCATGATGTCTGGACAAGGTCAACCATAGTAAGCATAGTGTTTGGTTTGCCGGATGTGGACTTCGTTGTTGCCCGATTACTTTGTAACCCCGTGGATTTTGAACATGCACTGCAGCCTTGCTACGGAGAAAGAATTGCTGCGAAATTTCGTGATTTGTTAAAGGAGCATCTTGTTATTGCCGCTGATCTTGTCAAAGCGTCAAAAGCCGGAAATGCCAGCGCGGCAGCGGAAGCAGAAAGAAAATGGTATGCTAATGCCGATGCAATCGCTGTTTTTTTAGGAAGTATCAATCCTTTTTGGTCTGAGGAACAATGGAGAAGGATGATGTTCCGCCACCTGGCATTGGTTAAAGCACAAGCAGTCAACATGCTTTCCGGAAATTATGCGGCCAGCATCGCGGCGTATGATGAAAATGAGATACACACTTTAGGAATGGCTGACGTAATGGCCGAGGGTATAATTAAGCAGTTCAATATATATTGATCAAAAGGTGATGGTGATGATAACGCAAAAACGGAAGGCCTCTCGGAAGAGAGGCTTTCGCAGCCACTCCTGAATCGTCCTTACAGGACAAAACCTGGCCTTATTATGGACCAGGTTTTACAAATAAAATATTGTTGTACTATTTTTCCTCTTCTTTTTTTGCGTGCTCCGAGAAATACCCTATGCCGCCGCTGGATCCCGGCATACCGGGGAAAGGAGTCCCTCCAACCGGCATACCAGGGCAAGTAGCCCCTCCGGTCGGCATACCGGGGAAAGGAGTCCCTCCAACCGGCATACCAGGGCAAGTAGCCCCTCCGGTCGGCATACCGGGGAAAGGAGTCCCTCCGGCCGGCATACCGGGGCAAGTAGCCCCTCCGGTCGGCATACCGGGGAAAAGAGTCCCTCCGGCTGGCATACCGGGGCAAGGCGCAACTCCCGGCAGCGGGATGCACCGATAAGCAGCGTCAATCGTATTCCAGAACTTTACTTCTCCTGCCTCTTCCATGATCATACTTGCAATGACATCCCGGGTATATTCATCGGTAGCCATACATCCCAACAAGGCCAGTTGTTTTATTTGACGGAACTCAATATTCATTACTTCATGAATTAATGGACGAAGGGTATCCATTTAATAACTACCTCCTGAAAATAAGTTGATTCTATTGATACTATTCCTTTTCATTTCCTTCACCCATGGAGAAAGGCATAGCCCCAACGGGTGGAGCGGCAGGCATTGCGCCAAAACATTGTGACAGCATTGCGAGTCTTTCCGCCATGCGCCATTCTTTTTTAGCTTTGTGACAAATTATTCTCCTGAGTTCCTCGCAGGGTACGGCTTGTGCAATTTTCGCATAAAGGACTGCTTCCTCTTGTTCACTCGCAGCGATTTTTCCTATAAGGTCTTGAGGATTGTAGCAATCTTCCAGACCAATATTTAAAGCGTCCTGTTTGATATCCATAATTGGTTATTCCTTCCTTTATATAATTTATAATATAATATGATTGGGGAATAACTTTGGTTACATTAAGCCATATAGTTAAGATTGAGTTTGAGAAGCCTTTACAGTTGCAATGGCGCCCCGGAGTCTGTACCATTACGGGCGCGGAAAAATAAACCTGGTGCGGTGAGTTTTCATATATGAGTAATTTTAATCCGCAATATTCAAGGCTACTTGAAAGTTGTTTTGCAGGAAAATTTGAAAGTCATTACGAGAAAGACTAAATAAAATAGTTTCTTCAATTGCCACAGCTGAAGCGGACCTTTCTAAACCATCAAGCAGTGACATTTCCCCAAGTATATCCGAACTTGTTAACTCGCTCAGGGTTTGTTCCTTACCGTCTTTGCCGGTACGATAAATTTTTATCTTACCTTTTACAATAATATACATACAATTTCCTGGTTCGCCTTGGAGAAAAATAACTGTATTTTTATCAGCCCGTAATAGATTACCATAGCGGGCAACATAGTTTAGGGTAGATAAATCCAGACCTTTAAAAAAAGAAATCTTGTTTAATACCTTAATTATTGAATCAGTGCTCATTAGAATTACACCCCTGAAATATTTGTTTATTATAATATATGCTAAATAGTGAAAAACCCCTTTTTTTATACCTTTTCAACCGGCTTGAAATCAGGAGCGACAGAGGTGTCCTTGGGCTTACTCGCTCTTTGAATAAGGCCTCAAAATCTCCTTTAAGGCAAGAACACACTCCCTGTCATGAATTTTCATCCTTCTGCCGGCGCTGCGTGGCGGCATGGATGTCTATATGGAAAAATACCGCCGGTACGGCGGTGAAGAGGATAGTATGTTTAGAAGGAGGCTTTAGTGAGTAATTATTTAATGTGTAATTATTTATAAGGATGGTAATGTGGCATTCTTAATTTAGCACTGGAATGTTAATATTCCGCGTTTTTTCTGTTATTTTGTTGTTTATTTTTTGTAAATTATTATAAAAAGCAATGGCCGGCCTGTTTGAAATAGCCTGTGCCGAATTCATTCCAACTTTCGCAGATTATTCTCAACCAATTCAAAATAATCTGTAATGAGGCCGCTTAGTATTCTGTCCCAGGACTTCTTATGGGCAAAGGTCCGGGCCTGATTGCCCAAGGTTATCCTCATTTGATCATTTTCTTTAAGCATTGTTACCGCTGCCACAATATCGCCATAGTTGCGAGGCCTGCAGGCTAAACCGTTATATTTGTCTATCAGGTTTTCCTGTATCCCTCCGGAATATGGCGCCACAACAGGCAGCCCCGAAGCCATAGCTTCCAATATCACATTGCCATATGTTTCAGTAGTGGAGGGAAAAACGAAAATATCACTGGAGGCGTAAGCTTCAGCAAGTTCCTCGCCGTTTAGGTAACCGGTAAAAATCACATTTTCCGGCGCATTCCGCTTCAACGTTTTCGTCAACGGGCCGTTGCCGGTAATAACCAGGCATATGTCTTGAAAAGAGTTATTAAGGACCCTTACCGCTTCCATCAACATATCCATGTCTTTTTCTTTAGCTAGCCGCCCAACATACAGTAAGATGGTTTTATTGTCCGCGCCAATCTTGGAGATAAAGGCCGGGCTTCTTTTATTTGGGTTAAAGAGAGCGATATCTACTCCGCTTCCGCACAAATCCAGGTTCCGGATACCATTTTCCTTGAGCAATTTCATTGTTGTTTCCGACGGACAGTAGTTCTTCAAACACTTGTTATGAAACCAGCGAAAGTATTTCCAGACCAAAGGAGTAAGAAAAGCCAGCCTGTAATAGGATAGGTACTGGGGGAAATTAGTATGGTAAGAGCTAATTACAGGTATATTAGTCGAGCAGGCATACCTTAAGCCGCATAAGCCCATAGAAAATTGAGTTGCAAGATGAATGAGGTCCGGCTTAAATAAATCGAGTTGCCTGCACATTTTCAAGTAATTTGGCAATGCTATTTTACATTCCGGGTAAGCGGGAAAACTAAATCTTCTTGTAAAAAATACATTATAGCCCCGGCTGCTTTTATAGCCGGTATCCGGTGAAAGAATCACGCAGGGTATTTCCCGCTTTGTGAGTGCATCGGCCAGCCTTCCGGTATTGCCGGCAACCCCGTTCACCTGGGGTATAAACGTATCTGTAAAGATTGCAACCCTCATCTATCAATCACCTTTGCCATTATAGACGGTGTTGTAAAAAAGCATAAAAAAACCTGCTGTAGTGCTTTGCGCCAGGGGAAGCAAGACTTCAACAGCCTGGTGGTAATTCCCCGGCGAGTTGTTTTCCACAAGATGGCAGAATCTTTTTGCCAGCCTGGCGTTTTCAGCTATCCACTCTGCCGGCTTATCAGAGATTTCATAAGTGCCGCCGCTTGCAATCTGATAATTGCTTTTGCTTTTTTCCACTCATAATTCAAAGTCCAGATGGCCGTTAAAAATTTTGCAAGAAGCGTGATGCGGCACACAGACATCTTGGATCAGGTGGGCCGCGGCGCCGAGGAAGAATATCGCCAGAGAGTGTTTCCCTCTGCGCCATAATTTAATTGCTTTAGAAAACAAGTCGGTGCATTTATCCGCCGCGTTCGGACAGAGCCAGAACCCTGAGCCGGTATCTGGATTGTAATGGTGGCAGGCGCTCTTCAAACCTTTGTCGATCCAAACCACGCCGCTGTCCAGTTGCCCGGCGAGCAAGTAGAATAATCGGGCCGCCTTTTTGTTGCCGTCGTTATATAATATCCGCCTTCCTTGTTCATTAATGAAAGGATGTGTACTGGTGGAGCTGTTTACCGCCTGAAGTGAAAGGGCCAACGAGGATACACTCACCGTAGTGTTGCAGATGAACCGGTTAAAAATTGCAGAAACACTTGAGCTCACGGTATGATACCCCACAAAGAATATGCTTTATTTTATTATCCTATAAGACTGTAAGATTGTAATTAAGCACGTGTTAAAGTTCCGCTTTTTATCATAATGAAAAAGCCCTCAAGATTACTAGATTAGTAGCGCAATGCCTGCCAACTCGGTTAGCCTGCTTATTTTGCAGGAACAAGCGGTTAATAGCTTGCCGGAGCAGTGGTTTTACTGGTTTAATGTCAATGAACGGTGGGAATGTGAATTATCACGGACTGAAGTTCAAGCTAAGGGCGGCAATACCGGCTGAACTGTTTTACACTTTACTTTTTATGAAGCATGTCTGCCGCTGGAATATTATATTGTAGTCTTGAAAATGGCTTTTGAAATTTTGCGCCGGATTCATTAACCATATTTTAACATAAATCTTATTGTACATTTAACAAAGACTATATACTATATATTTGGACAGGTAAAAAAGTCTCGCCATAGTTAATGATATCTTAATAAATGCTCAAATTAAATAAAGCCTTGTCTGGTACTATGGATTGTGAGTCAATAATTGGCTTGCGGGGGGGGGCCGAATGCAAGACAAGCTAACTGAGCAATTATTGTCGGAGATTGAAAAGTACAAGGATAAAATAGAGGCCTTGAAATACGGCCAGGTGGTTTTCATAGTACAGGGGGGCACGCTTACCCGGGGGCAGATAACTGAAAGTTTTAATTTGACCAGACCCGACAGCGGGAGGTCGAGGCCAAAACGGCTTTGACCTCCCATTGATTTATAGAGGCGGGAATGGATGCGCTTCGGATATTGCCAAAGAGGAATGCCGATGAAAAATAATATTAAAAGTAACATTATTGAACAGTTGATAAATGAGGTCAGCAAGAACAAGAAAAAAATAGATGTCCTAAAATACGGACAGGTGATCTTTGTGATCCATGAGGGGAATATTACCAGAGGGCAGATAATTGAAAACTTTGAGCCAGCCGACAAACCCGACAGCGGGAGGTTGAAGCCGTAAAGGCCAGCCTCCCGATTTTTTTCAAGGGTCGGTTACAGGTCAATTATCGGGATGCCCGAGCCTGCTTGGGAGTGGGAAGCGCCGGTGAAAGATTTTCTGAAGAAAAAAATTAAGGTGGCCGTCATATGCTTCTATATTCTTGGCGCGCTTACCCTCGCCTATGCGCCGGCCTTGGCTGACACCGGTATGGAAATGCCCGGCGGGTTTGAACAGACCGGAGCGCGTGACGCTTTTCTGCCTCCTGTGAGCATCCCGGGCGACATAGGTGATCCCGGCGCGACTCCAAGCACCGCTGTCTGGGCTTATGACGACATTGTCGACATGCTTTCCCTTAAAGCCATGCAGGGTTATCCCGACGGCACTTTCCGCCCGGCTCAGGCCATTACCAGGGCTGAGTTGGCCGCCGCCATCTCCAGCGCCCTGTACCTGCCCAAAGCCAAAATAGTGGAATTTCCTGACGTAAGCAAAGATTACTGGGCGGCCCAGGCCATCGCCAACGCCCTGCCTTACCTGGCCACTTACCCCGACGGCTCTTTCCGCCCCGAAGCCCCGGCTACCAGGGAAGAAGTGGCTGTGGCGCTCGTGAAAGCCACCGGCCAGGAGAAGTCGGTAGTTTCACCTACTTACCTCGACGTCATTTTCAAAGATTACAAGTCCGTTTCGTCTGATCTGAGAGGGCTTGTGGCTACAGCTATAGACAAGAAGCTCGTCAAAGGGTACACGAAGGCTGACGCTAAGGGCACTTACGAACTACCACTCGTAGATTTATGGGATGATGCCGATGGTGATGGTCTTGTCGATAACAATGAACTCGATGGTTGGGTTGATACCGATGCTGATAGTACTGTCGATGTAGGCGAACTCTCCGGCTGGGTTGATGCCGATGGTGATGGTGTTGTCGATCCCGAAGAAGCAACTGGTTTGGATACGACAACAGTAGACTCCTATGGCAATGTAATTTACGATGCAACCGATAATCCCGACGCTAAATACAGCCTTGAAATCAAGGCCCAGAGTTTCCTGACCAGGGCTGAACTGGCCAACTCGCTGAACAACGCCAGGTTGAATTCCACCCTTGGCGTCAAGACCATCGGCAAATAATATAGTTGAATTTCCGCCAAGGCACGCCGGGCCGGGGCTGGACTCCGGTCCGGCAGCAGGAAATGCAAGGCTTGGTAATTAACTGCGCAAGCTCTGAACAAGTAATTTGTCAAAGGGGACTGGGCAATGAAAATACCTGTGAAAGTTTGCGGGCTACCTGTAAATAGAGTTATCCTGCTGGTCGCGGCGGCAACCCTGTTCATGGCGGTCCTGGTTCCATGTTCCGGCCAAGGTCTGGCGGAGGAAACTCAGCCGGTCAGAGTAGTTGTCCACGGTATAGAAGTATCCGGCGGTTTTCCCGCCGTCATGATGAGCGACAGGGTGTATCTGCCCGACCTGTTCGTGGCCGGCATACTGGGCTATCCGTTTCAATGGGAGCCTAAAACAAGGACCGTGCGCATGGGCGTCCCCCAAGACGGAGTGGATATGGTGAGCGGGCTGCCCGCCTATACGGGGGCGGCCCTGGCGGAGCCCGTGATTATCAAGGCAAAAAGTTATTCCAACGGTTTTGCGATAGACGGGAACAACACCGTGCGCTGGAATTTGCATGGAGTGGTTGACAGAGTCACTTTCAGCTACGGCATGACGGACGGACAACAGGAGGACTCCGTGGGGTTCAATCTGCTGCAGGACGGTAAAGTCACCGCCGGGGAAAATGTGAGTAAGGCAGACGGACTGAAGGAATTTTCCTTCGACGTGGGCGGCGTGTACGTGTTGACCGTTAAACAGCCTGACGGGCAGGCCGGGGGAGTGCTGATAGATCCCCGGGGCTTCCAAAATTGAGGACAATGGCAGGGGTTGCCCCTGTCCAATAAATCAAAGGAGTGAACTGAATTGAAAAAATTTACAAAAGCTGCTGTTATGTTTCTGACAATGGCTTTATGCCTGGGTATGTTTGCCACCATGGCTCTGGCGGGCACTCTCACCATGAGCGGCTCAACCACCGTGCAGCCTGTGGCTGAATTGCTGAAGGGACCATTCAACATGGCGAACCCTGATGTGGAAGTAGTCATCGCCGGCGGCGGCTCCGGCGTCGGCATCAATGACGTGGCGGCGGGCAGTGTGAACATCGGCAACTGCTCCAGGAATTTAAAGGATACCGACCCGGCCGGCCTGGTGGCCTATACCATCGGCTATGACGCCGTTGTCGTTGTCGTCAACCCCCTGAACCCTGTGCAAGATCTGACCAAAGACCAGGTAACCGGGATTTTCACCGGCGCGATCACCAACTGGAGCGAAGTCGGCGGCTATGACGCTCCCATCTTTGTGAACCGCCGTGCCGATTCTTCAGGCACCATGGACTTCTTCAAGGAAAAGTTCATTCCTGAGGGCCAGGCCATTGTAGATACCGCCAAGATACACGACTCCAACGGCCTGATGCTGGATGCGGTGGCCACAGACGCCAACGCCGTCGGCTTTCTCTCCATGGGATACCTCAATATGGCTGTAAAGGGCATCAACATTGACGGTGCGGTGCCCGCGCTCGATAACGCCAAGTCCGGCGCGTACCCGTATGTCAGGCCCCTGAACATGGTAACCAACGGTGAAGCGACCGATCTGGCCAAAGCCTTTATCGACTACGCCCAGTCCCCGGAAGGACAGGCGATTGTTTCGTCACAGTGGATTGACCTGTAGACAAACGGCAGTAAAGTAAATACTGATTAATAAAAATTAACAGGATAATAGGATAGCGCCTGTCTTTTAATACAAGGCAGGCGCCGCTCCTGGCGGGGATGAATAAATGAAAAAAAGACCGGTTAAGGAAGCAATAGTTGAAAATATGATCCTTGTATGCGCGGTGGCGGGCAGCCTGATCATTTTTTTTGTTATGTTTTTCATCTTAAGCAGGGGGCTGCCCGTGTTGCAAGCCAGCGGGCCGTCCTTTTTTACCGCGGGCGGCTGGGATAAGACCTTCTCTATCTCCTGGTCGGCCGCGCCCGGCAAGACCAACTGGCGCTACGGCGCCGTGGAGCTAATCGCCGGGACCGTGCTCACCTCCGCCGGCGCGCTGCTGCTGGCCGCCTTGCTGGGCATGGGCTGCGCCGTTTTTTTAACGGAATATTGTCCAGTCAGGCTGCGCCGTCCGGTGGAGGGGGCGGTCCGGCTGCTGGCCGGCGTACCTCCGGTGATCTACGGGGTGGTGGGGCTGACTGTGGTTGTGCCGCTGGTCAAAAGTTTAATCAGCAATGATCTGGCCAAGCAGATGGTGAAAATATGCGTCCTGGACGGTACCAGCATGCTCGCCGGAATTATAGTGCTGGGTGTTATGATCACCCCTACCTTCGTTATCCTGGCCACCGACGCCCTCGATGCGGTGCCCCCCGGTTACCGGTTTGCCTCCCTGGCGCTGGGCGTTTCACACTGGCGGACCATTGTGAAAATAATCATACCCGCGGCCAGGAGAGGAATTATGGCGGCCGGGATACTGGCCGCCGGCGTGGCGGTGGGTGAGTTCATAGCGATGGCCATGGTTGCCGGGGGGGTGGCTTTCCTGCCCAATCCCGCCCATGGGCTGGTGTTCTTTCTGGAGCCTGTCCGCACTCTGGCCGCCAGTATTTTTGTCAACAACGAGGTGCTGGGCCGCAAGGACATGGAGTCGGCGCTTTTTGCCTGCGCTTCGGTGATTCTTTTTATCTGCATCGCGCTCAGCCTGTTGGCCCAACTGATTAACAGGGCCGACCTGAAAGGGGGAAGGTCCGGGTGAGCAGGGAAATTGGGGCAGGTAAGCTGTTTTGCTGGTTGTCGGGCGTTCTGACCATAGCTATGTGCCTGGGTATTATAATTTATGTCGCGGCCAGGGGAGCGCCTGCCATAAGCTGGGATTTTATCAGCCAGCCTCCGAAAATGGTACTGTTGAAAGGACTGAGCGGGGGCATACTGACTCCCTTGGCGGGGACGATTGTGCTTACCGCCATGTCAATAATACTGGTATTGCCCCTGGCGCTGACCATGGCCGTCTATTACGCCGAATATGCCGGGGACAACTTGGGGGCAAAACTGTTAAGGCTGGGTAACGACGTCCTGGCGGGAGTGCCCACCATAGTGATCGCTTTATTTGGACTGATTATTTTCAGCTATCCCGAGTTGTCATTTTTAAGCATCAAAGTTGCCGGGACGGCAAGCGAAAGGGCTTTTGGGCGCAGTTTTCTGGCTGCCGCCATCACCATGGCGGTGATGGTGCTGCCGTATATTACCAAGTCGGTGGAGGAGGCCATTGCCGCCGTCCCATATACTTTCCGGGAGGCTGCGTATGGACTGGGAGTAAGCAAGTGGCGCACCATTAGAAAGGTTGTGCTGCCGGCCGCCTGCCGGGGAATAGCGTCGGGGGCCGTCCTGGGAGTGGGCCGCGTGGCCTCGGACGTCGCCATCGTCTGGTTCTGCCTGGGTGCCACTTTGACTTACAGTGGTCCGGAAAAATGGTGGCAGCCCCAAAACTGGCTGGACACGCTGCGCAGCGCCGGCAGCACTTTGTCTTCCTACATATATTACGCCTCACCGGTGGGAAACGGGCATAACGCCGAGAAGGCCTACGGCGCCGCCCTGGTGTTGATTGTTATTATTCTGCTGTTTAATGCGGCTGTTTATTACATCAACGGCCTGGCCGCGTTTAGGCCGAAGGTTTCTTTCCCGCGCCGGAAGGTTGCGGCAGCGGCTGCGTTTTTATCGAGCATCCCCCAAAATATTAAGAAATGAGGTGGTGGGCCGACACCGGAAGGTATGGCCCGGCAAATTATCATATTTTAGAAGGGTGGGATAATGGCGCAAATGGTGAAGAGCAGGAATACAATACTCGGTTTGTTTATTCTGGTGCTGTTGGCGGTGGTATTTCCCTTGTTGACCGGGGCGCCGGCGGCGGCCATTTCCGACGAGGGCGATCCGGCCGGGGTTGCTAAAACACTGACGCCGACAACAACGACAACGGCGCCAACGGCGCCGGCAAGCAAGCCTCTTACGGTAATAATGAACGGCGCGGCAACCAGCAGCGATGTGCCGGTGCTCCAAATGGGCAGCCAGATCTATGTTCCGGTAAGGTTTTTGGCCCAGTCCTTGAACTATCCCGTTGAATGGGACGGCGCGCATAGTACGGTATATATAGGGATGCGTCCCCTTGGCACCGACTTGGTGGAAGAATTAGTTCCCCTTACCGGCGGTAGAATTGAACAGCCGGTAAAAATAGGCGCGATCGGCTATCCAAAGGGTTATTATTTAGAACCGTTACCTTATACCGATGTCAGGTGGAAACTGGACGGGCGTTACCATACGGTCGTCATTAATATGGGTGTTCCTGACAACAGCAGTGAAGACACGGCTGAATTTGAAATAACAGCCGACGATGATACTATCGCCGCGGAAATATTGTCAAAGGACGACGGTCTAAAGGATTTCAGCTACAATGTCAGCGGAGTCGCAGAGCTTAAGGTGAGTTGCGTCAGCGGGAAAGGCTGCGCGCTGATATCTCCCATAGCTCAATAGAACGCATGGGAATTGGATTAAACCCCGCCGAAGTGGGGTTTTTGTTTCACGGACAGCTACTCTCTTCCGTTGTATTAGGAGGAAAGATAATGATTAAAAAAATAAATGCCGCGGTTTTTCTGTCTTTATGCGTGCTCCTGGCGTTTTCCGGCATCACCGCCGAGGCCCAGCCCTCCGCCATTGCGCTGCCCAATACCGTTGGCGAGGCGGCCCGGCCCTCCGACATCAGCGGCCACTGGGCCAAGAAGCAGATTGAGGACTGGTTAAGCCAGAAACTGGCCAGTGGCTACCCGGACGGCACTTTTCATCCCGATGATATGATCACCAGGGCGGAATTCATGGCGTTGGCCAATAAAGCTTTCGGCTTTACCAGTGAAGCGCCGGTTGATTTTAAAGATGTGAAATCAACTGACTGGTTCGCAAAAGAAGTGGCCAAGGCCAAGGCTGCCGGTTATGTATCCGGTGATGGCGCCGGCGCCGTCCGCCCCAACGACAACATAACCAGGGAAGAGGCCGCGGCCATGCTCGGCAGGATCTGCAAGTTGAAAACTCCTGATAATGTTGACGAAAAGCTCGCCGGTTTCATTGATGCCGGCAGGATCCAGTGGAGTAAAGCCGCGGTTGCGTCCGTAGTGGCAATGGGATATATGACCGGTTACCCCGATGATACTTTCCAGCCGCTGAAGCCTATCACCCGCGCCGAAGCCATTTGCACGCTGGATCGCGCCAAAGCCGGGGCGGCTAATGCTTCAAGCGGGACCACAGGGCAACCCGCTGGCATCAGCCCTGCGTTAAGCGCGGCGGCGACGTCATGGAGCGCGGATACCAGCCCGCCGTCATTTTCCACCTATCCCGAGATCTCCGAATTCACTTCCACCACCGCCGATTTGCTGGTGCGGATCAATGAAAATGGGATCGCCTATTTTGTTGTGCTGGACTGCGGCTCCGCGGCTCCCACGGCTTACCAGGTAAGAGCCGGGCAGGATTCCGCGGGCCGCGCGGTGCCGTCGTACTGCTGGGGGAGTATCGCTCTGCGCGGGGGTTGTGAAGAAACGATAACAATTAGCGGGCTTGAGGCATCGAAGGACTATGACATATATGTAGTGGCGGAAGACGCCATACCCAACCTGCAGCCCAGCCCGGCGGTGGTTAAGTTGACCAGAGATGCGCCGGTCTTTGTAAGCGCCGAGACAAGCGCCGACGGGTCCGAGGTGCGGGTTGCCTTCGATAAAAGGATGGATTACACTAGCTCCAAGTATAAAAAACAGTTTAAAGTCCTGGTAGACGGCGTGAGCGACCCTGTGACGGACACGGATCTTGACGGCAGCGACCGCAGGGTAATCGTGCTGGAGTTGGAAGATGAGGTGCTCTACGGCCAAAATGTGACTGTGGCGTATACCGAAGGATCCGTTGTGGCTTATGACGGCGGCGAGTTGTTGACTTTTGAGGCTAAGACAGTAACGAATTTCGTAGTTAAGCCGCCGAACGCGCCTTCGGGACTGACGGCTTCGCCCGGAAACGGCGAGGTGACTCTGGAATGGGACGAAGTGGCCGGAGCGGAAGGTTACATCGTATACCAGTCGGTTAATTCCGGCGGGCCGTACACGCAGGTATCTTCAAAAAGGAGCAGTGCAAAATATACCGCGTCGGGACTGTTGAACGGAGTGACTTACTATTTTGTGGTGCAAGCCTACAATGACGGTGGAGAAAGCGCGGATTCAAGCCAAATCGCGGCGGTTCCGGTTGCCCTGCCGAACGCTCCCGCAGGGCTGACGGCGTCGGCCGGCAACGGTCAAATCAACCTGAGCTGGAACGCCGTGGCCGGTGCCATCGGCTATAAAGTATACCGCGCGGATTCGTCCGGCGGGCCGTATGCCCAGGTATGGGGAGGGAAAGAAACGAGCTGCAGGTCGGACGGGCTGACCAACGGGAAAACGTACTACTTTTATGTGAGGGCCGTTAATATCAGCGGCGACAGCAATAGTTCAAACACAGTGAGCGCGGCCGCGACTGATAACCCCAGTCCCACAGGGCTGACCGCGTCGGCCGGAAATGGTTGTGTAACGTTGGACTGGGACGCCGTGGCCGGGGCGACAGGCTACAAGGTATATAAAAAGTCGTCCAGCGGGCTATACACGCAGATAGGGGTAGTGGCCGGAGGGACGACTTTATCGTACACGGCGGCCGGACTAACCAACGGGACAAAGTATTACTTTGTGGTTAGGGCCGCTAACAATGCTGGAAACAGCGCGAATTCGAATGAAGTGAGCGCGGCTCCGCGCAATTAAAGCAAACTCCAATTTTTAACACAGAATTAAGACATGTTTAACACTGGTCAATTATAATATTATCAAGCAAATGTCAATCAGACCGGTAAACCCGACAGCGGGAGGTCAAAGCCATAACAGCTTTGCCTCCCGTTTTCATGTATGAATACTTGCTTGCCGCATATCAAAGGGTGTCCGCTAACCTGATTTTAAGGAAGTGAATCATTGAACGTGCTTTCTGATAGTATTTATAAGTGTGTCCTCAACACTATTGCTGTTTCATCGCTGTTGCTGCTTTTATTATTGAAAACGGGAGCGGCTTCGGCAGGTGATCCGTCGCTTTCCCTCAGCCCGGTTATTGGACCTCCCGGCACCCCGGTTGTTTTAACCGGAACAGGTTTTCCCGCTAATAGAACCGGGACAGCCTGGTTCGACACCGACATGGACGGCCAGGAAGCCGGTGAGCCAAGCGTGTCCGTAAGCAGCGACGGCAGCGGCAGATTATCTGCCGCGGGAGCCCTGAATGTGCCGGGCACGTTACCGGGGTATTATCCCGTAAGGGTCAGGCTGTCTGTGGACGGTAGCTACTATGTGACTTACAGCCTGTTTAAAGTAAGGCAGCCGAATATTACCATAGGCCTAGGCAGCGGCCCGCCGGGGACCCCGGTAATTATCAGCGGCACTGACTTTGCGGCTAACGCGTCCGGCTGGATATGGTTTGATAAAAACAAGGACTATGGCAGGGACGCCGGCGAGCCTGCCATGTGGGCGACAACCGGCAGCAACGGTGATTTTCGAGGGGCGTTAATTATCCCCAACGTTGAGCCGGGCTCATACCCAATCCTGGCCGATATCCCGAATGACGGCAATAATGACGGCTGGACCAGTTTTTCGGTTGTTTCGCAATTCATCCTCAGCCAGAACAGCGGTCCGCCCGGCGCGGTGATAGCCGTGACCGGCAAGGGGCTTGGCGAGGGCATTGTCTGGTTTGATACCGACAATGACGGTATAGTTGAAGCGGATGAACCCAGCACAACGGCCAATGAGGCATATGGCAGAATAACAGCCTCCCTGGCTGTGCCCAACGTGTCCCAGGGAACGTACCCGGTAAAATTAAGCATAAATAATAATGTACAGTGCACGGTCAATTTTACGGTTAAAGGCCAGTCGTTAAGCTTATCTGCAAGGAAAGGCCGGCCGGGAGACAATATTGTCGTCACGGGCACGCTCTTTCCACAGAATACTACAGGCAGGATATGGTTCGACAGTGACGGAAATTCCATTAAGGACCCCAGTGAAATATACGAGGACGTCACTACCACCAATTCAGGCGATTTCACAACAAACATTTACATACCCAGCGTCACGCCCGGAGCATATGCCATCATGGCCGAAATACCCGGGGGCGCGGCGTTTAAACCCGCCGCCGCGGTTTCCGTAATGCCCGCTCCCAGCTTGAGCCTCAACCTGAACAGCGGGCCGGCCGGCACCTTTGTAGTCGTCAACGGCAGGGATTTTGCGGCCGATACCGCCGGGAGCATATGGTTTGACATTGAAAGAAACGGCGAGAAAGACCTCAATGAACCGTCCATAACAATGGAAAGTAATGAATACGGAGCCTTCAGGACCGTATTGACGGTACCCGACGTATCGCCCGGAGCCTACGGAATTTACGCCGCCGTACCGGACTGGGGCGAGCCGGAGGCCTGGGGAGATTTCTACGTTGACAACGTAGATCATGCGTTACCGGGCCAACTGGAAATCAGCAGCGTTACACCTTACGACGGGGCGGAATACGTCAACCGCTTCCCCAACATAAGTCTAATCTTCAATACTACAATCGTTAAGGGACCGGACTACAACTCCATCGTCCTCTCGGATGAGGACGGCAACACGGTCAAGGTGAATGCCGCCATGACCGGACAGACTGTCAACATAAGGCCCGCGGGCTTGTTAAAAGCAGCAAAAACATACATGTTGCTGGTCCCCGCTTTGGCTGTCCTGGATACGGCGGGTTCGGGCATGGCGGAGGATTATATCATAACTTTTACAACCAAGTACACCCAGGTTTCAGAGTGAAAACTTTATTTCAGGGGAGAGATTGAGGATGCAAGAAACAGAAAATCACTTCAAAATAACATCGAGCAATGTATCGACATGGTATGGGGTGCACGATGTCCTGAAAGATATCAATATGAAAATACGCAGAAGGGCCATTACGGGTTTAATCGGCCCTTCAGGATGCGGCAAGAGCACATTTCTGCGCTGCCTGAACAGGCTCAATGACCTTGTAGCCAATTTCCGCATCCAGGGGGAAATATCCCTGGACGGCGATGATATTTACAGCCCCGACACCGACGTCGTGCTGATGCGCCGCAAGGTAGGCATGGTATTTCAACAGCCCAACCCTTTCCCCATGTCTATATTTGATAATGTTGCTTTTGGCGCCCGGGAGCATAACCGGCAGATTAAAAAAACAGAGCTGTCGGAGATAGTGGAAGAGAGTTTTAAAAAGGTAAATCTATGGGACGAAGTAAAGCATAAATTAAACGACTCCGCTTTGAACCTCTCCGGCGGGCAGCAGCAGCGCCTTTGCATCGCCAGGGTGCTGGCGGTGATGCCTGAAGTAATTCTCCTTGATGAGCCCTGCTCCAGCCTTGATCCGGCTTCAACCGCAAGGATTGAAGAACTTATAATGGAGCTTAAAAACTCTTACAGTGTGGTGGTGGTCACCCACAATTTGGGGCAGGCCAGGCGGATTTCCGATTATATAGGTTTTTTTCTTGACGGCAGGCTGGTTGAATACGGTTTAGCATCAGAACTCATCAATAACCCGAGAGAAAAAGTGACCGGCGATTATCTGGAAGGGAATTTTGGCTAACGGCCGGAAAGTTGCGGTGAGCGGGCGGTGATATCCACTGCCGCAACATAAGACAAAAACTATCTGCGCCAAATGTTATGGAAGGAGATGCCTTCCAGTAAATTATGGCCTGTTTCACGCTTTTTCTTCATAATGTATCCAATAAACTCACTCAGAAAACTCTCCCAGATCTGAGCCACAGATTTGGCGTCAGCCTTGCTGCGGCTCCGGATAGCCACACTAGTATCAATGGCCTTGCGCAAATCCGCCAGCACTCCGGAAAGATGTGTGGTTAATTCATCTGTGCCTGCCAACCTGCCGCCTCCTTTTGAGACCTGTTATTTATCATTCAAGGGTGGTTCGCTGTTTTGAAACGGTCCGTTATCTTGAGGCGGTACATCTTTCTCCGCCATGCCGCCATTGGCTGCCGGATCTTCTTTTAGCGAAGCTGTTAATTTACTAAAGCTTGCCTCGGCAACAATATCTTCGAGTTCCTCTTTCGCCTGGGCGAAAACACTCTGGACCCGCTCGTTTATATCCATTGCTTCTTCCATAGTTCTACGGATCAATGGCCGCACAGATTTTGATATTGAAGGCAATAAAAGCAATCCTACTAATGCGGCGCTGAGCCCCCAGCCAAAACTGCGGCGGTTAATGCCTCTAAATGGACTGGTAACCCGATTCCACAAGGGCCTTATGTAGCCGGGATCGCCATCATTCATATTTAAGCTTTGCAGCAACTCCTGGATCCCCATGCCCTGTTCACGGGCTTCATACAGCAAGTCATAAAGTGTCTGGCGAATTTGAGGATCCCTGACTTGTCCAAGCCGCTGGTTTATTTTATCCAGCGCTCTTAATTCATCCCGCAACTGGTTTCTCGCCAGTGACATATTGCGTTGGTGGTCATATGCTTCTCTGTCGGTCCACCAGTCATTTTCATTATTCCGGCGTTTTCGATTGCTGTACATCGGCGGGCAGGCGCTCCGGCCATAGCCGCCACGGTGATATTTCTCCTGCCATTCCCGGCGGTCTTCTAAATCCTCGACAATTTCCTTTTTTAGCTGCCTGATTACCTCAGGGTCATATTGACTAAGCATTTTTTCATCTTGCTCTTTGTGCAATTTTATCTTCCTCCCAAGATGTATATGTTTACATTATTTTGCTCAAGTAGAAACCAGTTATTCCAATATTTTTAGTTGTTAGATGAATTTTTAACTGCTTCCATTGAATGTATAATATTAGATTGAATATCACCTTTGGGCTTATTAGTGACTGGAGCGGTGGTGGGTGTAGCTGGTTTTCCGGTAATTAAAAAGACAGCCCGGAGTTTGGCTGTATTAACGGTAAAAAGTGCGTTCACTGTCAGTGATGTGGTTAAGGATGCCGGCGAATCTTTAAAAAGTGGATGGGAAAAAATGGTGGAAAGTGTCAGGACCATGCAGGCAGAAATGGATCAAAAGTCATCTGGTGAACTACACCCGCAGGCAGCGGGGCGAGCCGCGGATGTGGAAGGCCGCGGTACCGCGGCAGGGCCGCCGGTAGAGGCAACCAATGATATCTGACAGCAGATATTATGGTTTTCAGGCGTGCGGATAATTCATAAGGACAACCATCAGGAAGAAACAGAAATAATTTAGATATATAATTGAGAGAGCTGCCGTTAATCCGGCAGCTCTCCATTTTTTTCTTTATTTGAAGGCATTTTTGGCTTCTTGCCCGATTTATTGCCATGCCAAAAATCTGCAATGGCCTTGTCCATAATTGAAGTCAGACCGGCTGTGCCTAATACAACGGCCGCATCCATCAGGCCCAGCGGACTTGTTTTGAAGACCCTCCTGCCGAATGGCAGGTAGATTGCTCCGGCCAGCAAAGCCGCCGATATAGCTACCGAGCCGGCCAGAAAATGGTTTGATTTGCTTCCTTTTCGTTCACCGCAGTCCATGGCCGCCAACAGTTGGCCTGATGTAATAGTCGCCAGGGCCACTGTCCTGGCCCGGTTCAGGTCGCCATGTCTTAAAGCCCAGTGGTAGGTTCCAAGACCCGCCAGGCCAAGGGATACACCCCGGCTTACTATTTGGGTGTTTAAACCTCCATCAAAGAAACTTTGATTGGCCGGCCTGGGCGCTTGGTCCATCAAATCTTCAGCCAGCGGTTCAACCCCGAGGGCCAAAGCCGGCAGGCCGTCTCCCAGTAAATTCAGGAAAAGCAACTGGATGGGTAGTAAAGGCATCGGCAGGCCAAAAAGAACTGACAGGAACATCAAAAGTACTTCACCGGCATTGGTAGACAATAAGTAGCGTACTGACCGCCTGATATTGCTGTATATTCCTCTACCCTGCTCTACAGCGGAAACCAGCGTGGCAAAGTCGTCATCAATCAGCACAATATCGGCGGCTTGTATGGTTACATCGGTCCCGGTCCGGCCCATGGCCACCCCGATGTCTCCCTCTTTCACAGCGGGAGCGTCGTTGATCCCGTCCCCGACCATGGCCAAGATTTCGCCCTGTTGGCGGAAAGCCTTGACCAGGCGCAGTTTATGCGCGGGCAATACCCTGGCAAACACATTAACCTCCCGTACTACCGCCGCCAGCTCAAAGTCATTTAGCCTTTCCATATCACGTCCGGTGAGCACCTTGCGGCTTTTAGTGATGCCCAGCTTGTTGGCTATGGTCAAGGCAGTATAGGGGTGATCCCCGGTAATCATTACGACCTTGATACCGGCGCGGTGACAGGTGGCAATGGCATTGGCAGCTTCCGGGCGCGGCGGGTCCGCCATACCTGCCAGACCCAATAGTATAAGAGATTGTTCCGGGTCGGACAGACCAGGATCGTCCAGCGGGCGGTAGGCGATTGCCAACACCCGCATGGCGTCTCCGGCCATCCGCTCACTAGCTTCCAGCGCCGCCTGGCGTGAAATATCGTCCAGTGGAATAATTTTGCCCCGATGCTGTATTTGTGAACAAAGGCCAAAGACAATTTCCGGCGCGCCTTTCATAAATACCGCGTGCCCCAGACTTTTCTCCCGGCAGATCACCGTCATCCTTAATCGCCCGGCGTCAAAGGGAAGTTCCCGGACTCGCCGCCACTTTCCCTGAATCTCCTTGTAATTCAGGCCATTTTGTGAAGTGGCCAGCAACAGGGCGCCTTCGGTAGGGTCGCCTTCAACCCGCCACTGTGGCTTGGTCCCCGTGGACGGCTTGTTTTGTGACCAATGCAGGCCGGCGTCGTTGCACAGGACCCCGGCGGTCAACATAGTCACCAGATCTTGCGGGTCGTTGTTCCCCGCTTGGACCGGCTTAAGCTGCTGATCACCCGGTTGGGCCTGCCACCAGCCGCTACTGGTGTAAACTGACTGTACCTGTTGACGGTTTTGGGTCAGTGTGCCTGTTTTATCGGTACAGATTAAAGCGGCGCTGCCCAGTGTCTCCACAGCCGGCAGATGTCTGACAACAGCGTTTTCTTTAGCCATCCGCCTGACTCCGGAAGCCATGGCAATGGTAACCACAGCCGGTAGACCTTCCGGTATGGCCGCGACTGCCAGGCAAACCCCGGTTAAGAACATCTGAAACAAAGAACCGCCTCTCAGCACACCGGCCAGCACTACCACTCCACTAGCTGCCAGGGAGTACTTTAATATTGCGCCGCCTACCGCAGCCATACGGTTTTGCAGCGGTGTCGGCTCCCGCTTATGTTCGTTGAGCATGCCGGCGATCTTGCCTATTTCAGTAGACATGCCGGTTGCTGTCACCAGCCCCGCCGCTCGCCCCCGAGTGACATTCGTACCCATGAAAGCCAGGTTGTCACAATCTAATAAGGGTACACAATCTGTAATCAGGCCGGCTTTTTTAGGCACTGGATATGGCTCGCCGGTCAGGGCGGATTCTTCGATTTCCAGCCCGTGGGCTTCAATAAGGCGTAAATCCGCAGGCACTCCGTCCCCCTGCTCCAGCAGCACAATATCACCCGGCACCAATTCAGCCGCCGGTATACGCTGCACTTTCCCATACCTTCTAACTCTAGCCGTTGGGGCTGTCATTTTATCAAGTGCTTGTAAAGCGCCCTCGGCTTTTTGTTCCTGCAAGGCGCCCAGGATTGCATTCAAGGTCAGGATGGTCACTATTGCCAGCGCATCGCCCAATTCCCCCAATGCAACACAGACCACAGACGAGGCCATTAAAGCTTTCACCAGAAAGTCCTTAAGTTGTTCCCGTATCCTGGAGAAAAAGCTTTGCGGCTTTGGCTCGGCCATTTTGTTGGGACCAACAAGTTCATTCTCTGCAGCACCTGAGGCTTATCCAAGCCGCTTTCCAGGTTTGTCCTCAGTTTGCGTACAGCCTCTGCTACCGGCAGGTTGTGCCAGCTGCTGTTATTTGCTTGTTGCCCTTGCTCCTGCTGGAAGACTTCAAGACGGTCATTAGCAAGAGCTAATGCCGCGGCTATTTCCTGCCGGGCTGTCTGCGGCAAATGGCGGTGGGCTCTTGAGTGGCGGGGTTTGCCTGACAATAGCCGGAAAGAATTTGCTCCTACGGCCACAGAAATTAAATTATTATAAACAACGGCAGCCATCGGCGGCAGCCGGCCTGTCGCTCCCAAAGCCAAACCCACAGCGTTGGCCGCCCGTACAAAAGCTAAATTCTGTTTGGCCCGCTGTTCAGCTATCATTGCCGTATGGAATACTTCCGGTAATAAGGCGGATCTTGAAATAACCACATCAACCGGATTGCCTTTCAGATTAGCAGCCAAGCAAATACTTATATCAGCTTCTTGTAGTAGTAAAGATTCGCTGCTGTCTCCCATTATTACGGCAATCTTTTTTTCCTGGCGCTTTAAGTCGCTAATTAGCTCTACTTTGCCCTGATTTGTCAATCCCGGCCAGATATGGCGTATTCCCAGTTCATGGGCGGACTGCCGCAGCACATTGCTGTCATGTTCTACAATCAAACCAATTTGGCTGATCCCCTGAGCGTACAAACCATTGACAAGTTCACGAAGGCCCGCCGCATGATGCTGTCTGATCCCGATGAGCCCGGCTAACCGGCCTTGGCGGGCGACAAATACCGGAGTTTGACCGAGATGCTGCAGACGCCGGGCTTTGAAAACTCCCCATCTGGTATCGATGCCGGCTGCAGTTAGGAGTTGTTTGTCACCGGCCAATACCGGATCTGTTTTTTCTGAGCCGTGACTTATGGATGTTAAACAGTGTGCCCGGTCTGCGAGCGCTTTCCTTAAAGCCGGCCCGTAATAGTTGTCCATATGGCCGGAAGCCCTGGCTGCCAAATCAAGCAATCTTTTCTTGGTAACCCCGGGCGCCGGCAGTATGTCTGCTACCTGATATGATGCCTCAGGCAGCGCCTCAATGCCGTTGAAGATAACTGTGTCCACGGCTGAAAGGACCTCAAGTGTATGCTGATCCCGGTAGAGGATTCCTTTTTTGCCTGCCCTGGTCATGGCCGCGGTTGCGGCGGTAGGGGCGGCCAGACCGGCGGGAGACGGGTTGGCTGCCAACAGTATGGCCAGCTCCTTTTGAAACCCGCCGCTCTTTCCGGCTAATCGAAATAATGAAGCCATCCCGAGTGCCGGCAGGACTGCCTTACGTCCATACTCTTGTCCGGCTTCGTTCCAGCCGGGTATCGTAGATTCCTCCGGCCTTTGCACAGGCCCGCCTGTTATTTCCGGCAGCGCCGGCAGCTTATTGCGGTAGCCCTTGAGGACCAGAGACTCTCCCAGGGTGGTGAGGTTGGTCAGCCAGATTGCCAGCAACCCGGGAATACTTTCCCGTATAAGCACGGTGCTCAAGGCCATAACGCTCATTACCAGATCGTGGTTGACCCTGCCTTTGGCCAGGCTTTGAAAACCGCTGCGTAAAACCGGATACCCAAAAGCAATAGCGGTAACAGCCGCCAGGTTGAAAATACCGGGGTTCTTGGCCAGGGGGGTGCGGCCGGCCAGGACGTGTTTTAGTCCAAAATAGGCCAGTATTGCACCTCCCAGGGCGACATTTATCAGTTGTTTGCTGATAGGTAAATCCTCCGGCTCCTGATCTTTCATCAAAGCTGAAGAGGATGCCCGGTTATTCTTTGGAGGTGCCTGAAACTTAAGCTCTGGCCCGTTATGAGAGTCATTGATGACTTTAAAAAGGTTGTTCAGTTTTACCTGAGTTTCATTAAAAACTACTAATACCCGGCCTGTCAGCGGGTTTGCCTGCGCCCGGAAGACACCTGCCATTTCGGCCATTTTCCGGTTAATATCCGAAGCCATTGACCAATTGCCTTTTAGACCCGGTACAAGCATCCTTACCCGGCCGGGCAGATGGCGCACTATTTTGGCTCCAGCAGCCGGACCACAACTATAATTGCTCAAATGTTCATTATTCACCCCCTCATTGGATATTAATCGATATTTTCTCCTTTTTATGCGTTTTTATGTCTGACCATTTTACTAAGAGCCGCTATCACTCTGCTTTTTTATGGTATTCAATTTTCTCTGGTATTTTTGTCCGGGCTTATCTGCCGGGAAGCGGTGAGTCGAGAAGAAAATAAGCATGTAATTAACAATAAGTTAACCTGTCTTAAATATGTAGTTAAAATTCCTCCTTTATAATATGCATATAATGCAAGTATTCATAATGAGGCAAAAGGGGAGTGTTAGCATGAGTCAGGCAACTTTTTTAGAAGAAATGGTAAATATACAGGATTGCTGGGATAATTTTGATATGCTGGAAGCTAAATCAATCTGTATTGTTGATCAATGTATTACTGATATAAAAGGCGCACTGGCAAATTTCTTTGAAAATCAAAAAAGGTTATTGCCTGAGTTGGCGCGGGATGTACTGCTTAAAGGTTACAATTCTGAAGAAGTATTGAAGGCTATCTTTAATTATGCAGATGTTTGCCGGTTGCATGATGAAATAAAGCTGATTGTCAATAGAGCCTGTGAGGAATTGGGCTTATATATTTCATATGAAGATATGCCGGCAGAAATCAGTCCACAGTCTATAAAATTTACGGATGACCATAATCTGATCAATTACGCCGGTTATTGTAAAACGACTATTTGCATGTCTGTCGCGACAAATTTGGTGACAGATCTATGCTGTGACTTCTGGTCATCTGTAGGTGTATCAATTATTCCTGGTTACAATTTAATTAACTGGGTTATTAATGTATTAAATATAAAAAATATCTACTTAAGCGCCAACGCGGATTTTCATGAATATGTCCTGGCTGTGAAAAAGCGCTTAAATAGAGTGATAGACTGCCTGTGTAGCAAATTAGAACAAGATTTGACTCCCAAGGTGGCCAACCTGCTATATAATGCCATGGAAGAGGATGGCCTGAGTATCGCCCTTCCGGCTTAAAAAAATTTAAAGATTAAATTAATAACTACTTAATCATGACTGAAGCCCCCATGAACAGGTAATATCGAGGCAGGGCAAACGAGGGTAACATTTCCGTCTTAGGTTTACCGAAGCCAACGGGTTAGCTTCTCCAGTTGGCTGGATGCCGGTCAACCGGGTATCCAGAGCGATTATACAAGGCCTCCGGTCTGATCCCCGGAGGCCTTGATATTTCTTAATAATCTTATACATTCAGTTTTTCTTTTAACGCATCCTGGAGAACTTTGGACAAACTAATGCCGGCATTTGCAGCTTTTACGTCTAACCACCCAGGTATACTAACCGTACGGCGTACTGCGCGGTTGTCGCGTATTTCAGCTCGGACAAGATTCGCAAATTGATTTGGTGAGGGTTTAATAGTTTTTATATCGCTGGGATTCGGAATATTTTCTTTTTCCTCCAGCAAATATTCAATCCATTGCGTGAGGGCGCTTTGAGCCATGTCCATAGCGTTGCTTAAAGATTTACCTTCACTAATGCAGCCTGGTAAATCGGGATAGGTGATTGTATAGCTGCCGTCGCTGTTTTGGTCAAAGATGGCTGGATAAATATATTCTACGGTGTCATCTCCTTTCTATATTTATATTATAGTACGTAAATTAAGTAAAGCCAATATTATCTAGCAATATTTTCCGCAAGTCCCCTTGACACTATACACATTCATTGTGTATAGTGTCATCGAGAGGTGTTGGACGTGAAACGAAAAGACTTAATAAAACTCCTAGAAAAAAACGGATGGTTGATGAAACGAGAAGGTCATGACCACACCATTTATACTAACGGAACAGCAAACGAACCAATCTCACGACAAACTGAAATAGATGACATATTAGCAAAGAAAATCATTAAGCGGCGAGGGCTGAAATAGCCTTCTAGTCTGCCGCCATAAAGGAGAGTGTTATTAAATGACAAAGGTGTATCCTATCGTCCTTACCCCAACCGAGCAAGGGTACGTCGTAACTGTTCCTGACCTAGACATTAATACACAAGGTAAAGACATTGCAGAAGCTATTTATATGGCCCGTGACGCTATTGGGCTTTGGGGGATATGCGAGCAAGACGACGGACGTATTATCCCTGAACCATCCACCACTGAACCTCAGCATGAAGCTAATGAGCTTGTTTCATGGGTGGACATCGACTTTGTGAAATACCGCAAAGCAAACGATTTAACCACCATGAGAATCAACGTATCAATTCCTAAATATCTTAAAGTCCTTGGCGATGAAGCGGGAGTAAATTTCTCTCAGGTCCTCCAAGAAGGATTAAAAACCCGCCTCGGAATCGAAAAGCAGCCCTAACCGGCTGCTTTTTCTGCAATATTTAAAGCGGGCGGTTTGCATTGCAAACTAAAAAGAGCCCGAAGGCCTCCGGAGCGATCCCCGGAGGCCTTGATATATCTGGAGTTGATGGTGGGATTTGAACCCACGACCGGTGGTTGTTCGTAAGGTAGTATGTTTAAACCCGTCGAAAGCGACGGGTTTAAACCATATAAGACCTGATTTTCTATCAGGTCTGCCTTTGTGTTATCAGTATATGCAAATTAGATCATTTGAATACAAAGTATAAAGGAGACTTATTCGAAGTCTCCTTGCCTTTAAGATAACCGTATACTTATCTGTATTCGACAGATAAATTTTTGTAATTTAATTTTAGCTTCTGTTCTGTCATTTGTCAAGTAGCTCTAATAAAGTTTTTTGGGACTGCTCAGTAAAACCATCTTTATTAATAAATTCCTTTATCTCTTTGATTTTATCCTGTGCTGCGTTACGTTCACTTTTGATTTTTTTATTGTATTCAACCAGTTTGTCATACTTATCTTTTAACTCTTTATAATAACGCATTAAATCCAATGTTTGTGCCATGCTTTCGTCGACCTTTTTCATATCAGCATTTGAAAGTGTGGCAATCAGATCGCCCAAACGCGCTTTACTGACACATACAATATTTGCTGTGTTTGCTTGGCCATCTAAAATGACCTTTCCGGTTGAATTGTCAACTATCGGCGTCAATGGAACTAAACAGGGAAGAGTCCCGCTGTCGTGGGTAACCGGGACAACGATTGTATTGGGTGATTTCGAATTGCCAATGTAGTTCTGCACTATAATTGCCGGTCGTGGAGAAGTCTTGCTCATTTCACTTCCGATGTTAATACCAAAATGGCACCAGTAAACCTGACCCCGCTTAACGAATCTTCCGCCAGCACGTGAAGAAATGGAATTTAGATGTGATTTTGTTTTAAGCCATTCAATAAATTTTTCAGCACTCGCCAATTCAGTATTCATCAATGCGCTCCTACTATGAGAAGATTATAGATTCTCAAAAGTTAAACCCCTCGAATTCGAGGGGTTTAAGCATTATCAAAAAGTTCCCCTATTTGAACATATCATAACAAAATTTACCTTTATTTGCAATCTATATTAACTGAACAATTTCTTGATCCAGTTCCAGACTCTTCTCAAAATACCTCTATTCTTATACAGATTATCGTAATAGACTTTCCGACGCAATTCTTCGGCAGCACGTCCTGCCACAATTTGGTCATCTGACCATTTAGCAGCCCATATGATTTGACCTTTGTTTATAATATAGTGCGATTTACAAGGTTGCTGCCAGTTACCCACAGAAGGGCGCAGGGTTAGCCCAGCGGGGGTGTCATAAAAAGTCCATCCTGTAGGGCCTAATGGAGTGCGAATTTTAGCACCACACCCACATGCACAAAGATGAGCGGCAGTACCAAATTCCTCGGATACATAAAGCACTCCAGGCTCCAGTTCTTTTGGTATATGGGTTACTCGCTGTAGCTTAATCTTCATCATTCTGGTTGTCAGTTGAATCACTCCCCGCCATGGTCATATCAGAAATATTAAATAATAGTTCATAACTATCCATGGATTCCATGTAGAATCCACGTAACTGTTTATATCTTATAACTGCCAAACAAGCATTAAGTGCATTAAGCTCTCCAATCTGAATGTTGGTCTTATACACATTGTCAGGATTGTCGGTCAACGGGATTCGGCTCTTTCCTTCCTTAATCTGATCTTCATCAGTAGAAAAATAAGAAGTGCGAATCATTCCTTTTAGCTTCCCATCTTTTCGCCTTAGCCCCATTCCTACATCAATAAATGGTATTTTCATTGATGCTAAAAGATCAATAATACCAGCACGTGAGGTTCCCTTATCAACGCATACAAATGCAAAGGTCACACCATTCAATTCATCCTGACAAGTTGCGTCGATGAATTTAGGCTCAGTCTTTAGCCCATAACGAAAATTTTCATATCTCGAACCGAAAACCTCAACTTTAAGTTTACCGAGTTCATCCTCCTGGAGTCTCCCTGGAGAACGGAACGCATTATGAACATAATATGGATCCAAATCAAAGGCGCGTATTTCTTTGACTGGCGTCTTTACAATAAAATCAAGAACATAAGCACCAGAGCCCCCAAGGCCTATCACCGCAATAACATCATCCTTAAAATTTACAGCTAAGTCAGCTATCTCAGCTCTGGACGTAAGAGTGTCCTGGAATTTGAATACTGAATCTTCGTGTGCTTGTTCAACGGTTCTGTATGTATATGGAGTAATATCATATTTCTCCATAGCCGGTCCAGAAATAACAGTAACATAGCTTTCAATCTTTTCAAAGAAATCCTTGAATCCTGTTAATACGCCATTAACACGCGGCTTATTTGAGAACGAGCGCTCCACAATTACATCCTTGCTGTTGTCGCTTAAAGTAAGATGCGTAGTGCCGCCTCCAAGATTGGGGATAGGCTTGCCATCAAGATTATATGGAATAGATCCCGCAAAAAAGATTTGGTGATCATCTTGTGTAACCTTATTTTGATCAACAAACACAAGCTTGGATACAAATGCACCTATCCGCAATTTTAGTTCTTGATCCAAGTAAGGGATGTCCCGTATAACGAGATAGCCGCTATCGAAGCCAACAGCATATCCCTTATCCACTAAACGTTTAATATCGTCATTATGACTGGCCAGTTTCTGAAACATTGAATCTCATTCCTTCTTTAACTTTTACAGTTCCGCCGGGCGAAAGTGTTCCTTCCGGTTTGTTGCCATGACCTCTTGAATACGTAACTGAATAAGTGATTTCGGGATGTTGCGGATAATCGGGCACTTCAAGGGTAACTACTTCGGCGTATGTAATTTCCCCTTTCGGCCATTCATGAGGTGTGCTTTCCACGTAGATAGTGACTAATTTCTTTTTTTCATCCATTTTTGTTTCCTCCAAAAAAAGTGAAATTTTTATTTATATAAAGGCAAGTCTTATGACTGCTCGTATCTTCATTCCGTACTTCACCAATCTTTGGTGAAGTTATTCGCCGAATAAATTCCCTCATCGAGGGAATTTATAAGTGCTTATGGTAAGTAATATGCGTGGCGCAAACCAGTTTCAGTATTTACCTCTCGCTTTAGTGCCAAGTGTGAAACATGTAGTTTCTTCAGCCGATTGCTCGCATTATTGATTTCAACATCAAACCGCTGGGCAATATCCCGTGCTGTTATCTGCTCAGAAGACTTTAACATCAAAAATACTTCTTTAAGATTTGGTTCTAATTTGTCTCCTTCAACAGCGTATTCTTTATTGTTATAGCTTAAGAGTAACAGCTTCAATGAATCTTTTTCATTTCTAAGCCTTAATGCTGCATTGATATCATACAAAACATCAGGAACAACATTTTTTATAATCAGCAATGTGTTTTCTGTAAGTAGAATTTGTTTTTGGATGTTCAAAACAAATTCATCGGCAAACGAACTACTGCAAGCTGTAATACCTAAAAAATCACAGTAAACCACATCATCTGAACTAAGGTGTCCGATTTGTGACAATGCAATTTCGTACATCTCCCGCGCCTTCGGGCGAGAAACCAATACATCCTCCAAGCCAACCTGTTTTGATATTTTTAATACCTCAAGTATCTTATTCACTTTTAACATCCTTTCAGGTACTTCACGAAACTTTGGTGAAGTTCAATTTAATTATATACAGCCTGTCCAATGATTGTCAAGAGGAAATCGTAAAAATTGTTTGGGTGCCTGGAAAGCTGCATCGATGCGCAGTAGTTTGCTGTTGTTCCGGATGAGCCGAATATGTAATTGACCCGTAACCAGAACGAATCTGTATTGTACCGCCCCGCTGCTTTAGGATCTCCCTAACCCTTATATATCCGAGACCGCCACTTTTATCAGTACGTCCGCTCATGCCTTGAAATAACGCTCTTTTGATCGCCAGCACATCATTGTTAACAAAGTCAGGCGCTACCCTTTTTAAACTATTACGTATTCCAATACCAATGTCACCTACCGCAATTTGAATCTGATCTTTGCCATCTATGTGGTATTTTTGGAGGACATAAAAACAATATCCCTGTCCCGGTGATTCGCTACTATGGTCAATACTATTTTCTGCAGTTTCCGATAGCAGGGAGCAAATATCGTTTGTTGGCCTTCCTAATTGATTTGGGAACCATTGAAGTAAAATTTCTTTCGTGCGCTTTACTGCATCCCCACAACCTTTCCAGTCATCTATAGTTTGAAGCTCAATCAACGTGTTTGATTTGCGAGTACCTCTATATAATCTTTCCCAGACTGGTGGAAGTTTAAAGTCAATAAAGGAAACATTACTGATATTTATCCTTTCAAGGTACGCACTTACAACACTCGATACATTAATCCATCTAACCTTCTTGCCTGTCCGCTCAAATATAGCCCTGCTTGTCGTTATTAACATTATCAAATTACTGGGGTTAATGAATTCTATTTTACCCAAATCAAGAGATACTTGCTCATCGGTAGGCACCTTTTCTACTTGAGTAAGGAATCCATCAATCTTGTCATTTATACAAAAGAACTTCGGTACAATTAATGTCATCAAATTTTCCTTCTTAAGATGAAAGCAATAAGATGAACTGTACGAACTTTCCGTACAGTCCATTTAATTTAGACTTATTATACCAAAATATCCCTCTATTCGCAATCTGTATATTATCCGGCAAGCTCTTTCGCCAGTTCCTTTGCTTCGGCTATCAGCGCATCATCAATCTCAACATCCTTCGCCATTGCCATGACCATCGGCAGTCCAAACATTTCTTTCATCCCCACATAACCGATGAATTTATAATGAATATCCACCCGCTGGCTCTTGCTGCCGTCAGGATTATCCGTCTTTTCATAAACCACAATCCTCTGTATCAGCTCGTTCAGGATGTGCGTATTCAACTCGGTTATGTCGGTGTACTTCTGAATAAGCGGGATGAATTTCTCAATGTTTTCGTATGCCGACTCTGCCCTGGTAATCAGTTCGGTGAGTTGTTTTCTCCGTTCTTTCAGCCCAGATTGCTCCGCCTCATAGCCTTTGGACATGACCTGATAGCGTTCCTCGGTAACCTTTTCAAGCGCCAAGTCCTCATAGAGCTTGTTCAAAATCTTGTCCAACTCGGCTATTCTTTTCTCCACACTCTTGAGCTCACGCTTGCATTTTTCGGTTTCCTGCTTTTTCTTTTCGGTCTTGGCAGCGATGAGTATTTCCTTGTATTTCGGCGTCGCCAGCTTCGCCGCTTTCGCGTTACGGCGGATGTCCTCCAGCACAAGCTGGTTCATGGTTTTCCAGCCGATGGCGTGAGATGTGCATCGATCCTTGCCGTAGTTCTTATATACCCAGCAGGAGAAGCCGGTATATTTGCCCTTCTTCTTATCAAAGCTGACGTTAAGGGATGAGCCGCATGTCGAACACTTGACCATTCCTGCGAACTTCTGAATTTCCCCGTTGCTGTTTTCGCGCCTGCGTCCTTTCATCAGTTGATGCACCGTATCCCAAAGCTCTCGGGATACAATCGGCTCATGAGCGTTGTCCACTATGATCCATTCCTCTTCCGGAGCATTAATGCGGGTCTTATCAAAGAAGCCTTTCGTTTTCGTCTTGCCGAACACTACCTGCCCTATGTATGCCTCATTTAACAGAATCGCCCGTATGGACGTGGCGTGCCAGTCAAAGGGTTTACGCCAGTAGTCTCTTTTATAATAATCGGGATTGTTCTGGTTGAAGTAGGCTATTGGGTTGAGGATTTTACGCTCCCGCAGGATTTTTGTCATGCGCACATAGCCAATGCCGTCCGCAAACATCTGGAAGATCTGCCTCACTATGTCAGCTGCCGGAGGGTCAATAATCAGGTGATGTCTGTCGTTTGGGTCTTTTACATACCCGAAGGGAGCGTGACTACCGAGGTACATTCCCGCCTTTGCTCTTGCCCTGTGCGCCGCCTTGGTCTTGGTGGACGCCTGCCTCGCATAATAGGAATTGATAACATTTGTGAACGGCAGCATAAGGTTATCAACGCCGCTTTTTGTATCCACATTCTCTGTTACAGAGATAAATCGGATGCCTTTTTCCTCGAAGTAGTGCTCGATATAGAGTCCCATCTGGGCATACTCTCTGCCAAATCGGGACAGGTCTTTTACAATAACTGTATTGATTTTCCCGGCTTCAATATCGCCAAGCATACGGCGGAAATCCGGACGGTCAAAGTTGGTTCCAGACCATCCGTCATCGCAGTAATATCCACCGATGGCGATATGATGGTCGGTGCAATATTGAGTGAGCAGTGTTTTCTGTGTCTGGATGCTGCCACTCTCGCCGGTCTGCCCGTCGTCCTGGCTTAGCCTGCAGTAAATTGCCGCTATTTCTGTTGCCATATCTACACCTCTCTTTCAGCAACACACAATAACATCAATCGTGTTCAATAGCTATACTATTTTCCGATATATTTTCATTCGGAACTTTGTCAGCCTGAGTTGCCCTAAAGGACTGCTCGATAAGGTCTCCAACCTTATCGAATATCAGTTTATCTCCGTCGAAAAAGCTGAAGGTTACATACTGCACGCCATTGATAATTGTGCTGTTAACCCTAAAATCTCCTTTGAATAGAAACGGCATAATCTTTCTCCTTTGCTCTTAATATCGCTCGTTGCTGTGCTGAAATCTGTATGCCTGCTCAAAGGTCGGGACGCTGCCCAATCGCTTTACTTCATCCGCACAGTTTTCGCGCAGCCGCCGCAATTCCGATTCCGTCATCCGAACCTGCGAGGCTGCAATATGACTCAGCACCGCCAGCTCCACGGCAATTTTATACTGTCCTGTGCCGAGAGATTTGCCGATTTGCTCTACCTTTTGCTGTACTTTCAAGGCGAATATTTCGTCAATAAAATTGGGATTTTCCCTGGCATTTAAGTATCCTGCGTAAAATTCAATGGCCTTTTCTACGAAAGCGTTGCGGGAATCCGCCTCCGCCTTTCGGAGATTATTATCGCAGAGAGAAAGATGTTTTTGCGTGACAGCAAGTCCGGATTTAACTCTTTGGTTCATGTTTGTTTTTCTCCTTTCTGGTTGGTTTTTAGTATGGTACCGGCTTACGTTCTGCTTCGACTCCGATCCGGATGTCAGCAAACGGCGGTTTTTTACGGTTGATTTTCCCTTACAGACACCCTCAGCGGTACCTTAAGGCGATTTACGACCACCTAGAAGGTACCATCCTCGACCCGCATTGCGGGGCGATGTGTCTGGCGCGAGGAACCTCCAACGACCACGCGCCTTTAACCTGCATGGTTTTCGACCCCATGGTTCACCCCCAAAATCGGCGTTTTTCATGCCTTTGCCCGTTTATCGTTCCTACCCTTGGTTGTATTTTCGCCGACACTATCTCCGCGAGAGAAAGTGAGCCATGATGGTTACTTTTTTCTCTGATATCATGCAGACAGCACATAAAGTGAGCCAACATGGTTACTTTTCGACCTCCTGCGTCGGATGCGACGGTTGCGTCGATAAATTTGACACTGACACTTTATCTGTTTTGCCGTCATTGCCGACGCAATCGACGCGCTCATAGCAGAGACTGATTTCTTTTCTGTCATGAGTGCGCTTCATCTCAAACGTAATACCGCGCTCGGCAAGCTCCGCCTGGTTGCGTATTATCTTTTTGATAAGGATGTTTGGACGAATGACCATGCCACACGCTTTCTTAATCTCACTCGCCAGTTCCGTGGCCGTTCCCGAAAAAGAAAGAAGGGACTCCATAACGGCAGAAAGATAAATAATGATCTCGTCGCTCGCCTGAGGCTCATCGCTGATGCTGTCTGAAAGCAAACTCCAAATATGCGTTGCCTTATCGAACTCCAATTGCAGCTCACGGTATTCGATATCCCGACCCACACAGTAGAGCGTGGCAGAGTTGCCGCTGCGCTTGTTCTTTTTCAGAACGAAATTGGAGTCAGTTGCCCCGCTTATTCCGGTTGTGCCGGAAATCATGTTCATCGGATCGTCGTCGTTCATCTTTCGCAGGTGATGGATGAGCAGAATAGCAATCCGGTGCTTGTCCGCCAGCTGTTTAAGAATGCCGATGTCGCGGTAATCGCTGGCGTATGGATTGGCGTCAGTGCTGACCTTTCGTATCCGTTGGAGCGTATCGATGACGATTAATACCGTGTCAAGATGTGATCTCAGAAAATCCTCAATCTGATTTTCCAAGCCTTCGCCGATGACTTCCGACATGGTAGCGAAGTGAAGATTATCCGGCGCTTCATCCGTGATGTCGAACAGCCGGGTTTGTATCCGCGTAAAACTGTCCTCCAGACAAAGATAAAGCACACTTCCGCTTGTGACAGGAAATCTCCACAGGGACTCACCCGACGCTACTCGCAGGCATATTTGTAGCGCCAGCCATGACTTCCCGATCTTCGGTGCTCCGGCGAGAATGTGCAGTCCTTGGGGTATAAGCTCGCTTGCGATGAACCTTATCGGCGGAAGCGGAGTGGTGAGCAGCGTTCCTGCATCCATTGTGATAAGTTTGTTACGTGACATAATGGCCTCCTTTCTTTTGTTTCCGATTGACTGGTATTTTACTATCGGATACAATCAAAATAGCAGAAAAGATTTTTATGCACAATAGGTTGGAGCGATGTCAGGTACATTGAGAAAACCCATCGGATACAAGTGGTGAGAAGAACATGACGATTGAGATGAAACCTACCAGCGAGAAAGAAAACAGCATACAGGAATTTACCGTCCATTTCTGGAACGACAGAGTCATCATCGACGGAACGAGTCTGCCTGTCGGTCAGGTATCAACCGACGTCTTAAATCTTTCCGACGAACAGCTTCTCTCACTGCGGCATAAAGCAAATGAAACGCTCAAGGTATTTCACACGCAGTTATATAATCCGGAGATAAAAAAAGACCTCGCTCTTGTCACTGTTATACAGGACAGACTGAACGAGTATCTTAATTTGGTGTTGGCCTTACCGCTGTTTAGATATTTGGATGTGGACATAAAACTCACCCGTAACATACTCACCGAGATATTTGAAGCGGCGCCTGATAATTTTCTTCGGATTATGCAGCCGGGGACGCTGGAGTTTGAGACGTTTTACGGTTTCCTCAGAAAGCTTTCTACCATTCCTGACGAGCTCATCACTTTCCGCGTATATATCACCACGATGCTGGACTTCTTTTTTGAAAGATTGAAAAAACGCAATGAGGAGTATTATGCTGTTGGCGTATATGATTTCTTTTCAAACAGAGAAATACAGAGAGATATTTCCGCGTCGCTTCCTCCGTCGCCAGTATACCTGTTCCAGCAAAGCCGCCACGCAATGATCGAGTACACCACCATGCCGAATCCTGATGATGAGAAGAAATATATCATTGCGGAGAGAATGGTTTTTGACTCCATCGCTTCTTTTTTGCATACGGACTTTTTCAGAGGGCTGATGAACGGAAACACGCCAAGGCGCTGCCATAACTGCGGAAAGTTCTTTCTCCTGCTCAGCGGGTACAACATCTGCTATTGCCTGAACACCGCACCGGGCGAAACAAAGCGCACCTGCCGCGATGTCGGCGCACATAAAAAGGAAGCGCGCAAGGAAGGAAAAACACCTGCGCGCCTTGAGTATGATAAAGTCTACAACCGGTTAAAGACCCGCCGGGCGAGGGGTAAGCTCTCAGCAGACGAATGGAACGCCGCCGTTGCGCTGGCTCTGGAGTATAAAGATAAAGCCGAAGCCGGAAAGATATCCGACTTCGAGCTCAAAGAGATTTATGAAAAAATGTGATAGTTCGCTGACAGCGTACTAAATCTATCGAAGACGAACATAGAAAAGGAGCGCATTCGGCCAAATAGGCTTTAGGCACCCCTTTAGTATTTGTTATGGATTCGGCAGAGCTTCGCTGGGTTTGTACGGCGGCGGGGTGCTGTTCTTCGTCGGCGTTTCGACCAGTTCGATGTATATGACTTTTCCTGTTAGTTCCGCCTGCTCGGATGGCTGAGTGATCGCTTCTCTTGATTGAGGTTCGCTGCCGCCCATAATCCCGATTTTATGTCCGTTCTCATACATATCGGCGGCGACTGTGCCGCCGCCCATAATGCCCACCTTATTTCCGGTGAGTTCGTCGCCGGGATTTCCGACCGTCTTACCGCCGCCCATGACGCCGACCTGCTTATTGATATCGCCTTCGCCGTCGACAAGTATCCCGTTGCTACCGCCGCCTTCATCTACAATCCAACCGAAGCCTGGAATCCAAATATGAGGCCTGCCGTCGATGATGGCTCTGCCGCCTGATTTGGGATTGGACGAAGGCTGAGCTTGTGTTTTTAGCAGTTTGGGAGTTGCCGGTGGCACTGTTTCTGTTTTTTCATCTGCCGTTATATCAGTTTTCGGCGACTCACTTTCAGCGGTAGCCTCCAGTTCAGGATTAAACGCATCGACAGGGATAAAAATTTGCGGTATTTCCTCCGACCGAGCCTCAATTTCGTCGTTTACGGCTGTTTCTGCCGACTCGGCGGGTAAATCCCCGACCTCGGCGTTCCGAGGCCACACAGCGGCACACAACGCGACACAGGCGATAACAACGATACTGGCGATAAATAGCCTTTTCATTTCAGTTTCTCCCTTCAAAATGCATAACGGGCATTTGTTTCGACCTTTCAGTCGGCAACCAAATGCCCGTTCTTGTGAATTAATTTGTTCATACTGTGCCATGACAACGTATAGAGACCTTCACACGGCGTATTTTGTATATTTGGCATATGTGTCGCCTCCATTCAACGACACACCATACCACAATTTTTGCCGGAAGTCTATTGTAAACAGAGCTTCTTGTGTAAACAGAGCTTCTTTATGTAAGAACTTCAGGTTGTTGACTACAACATTGGTTAATTTTAAGATATTCCCTGTTGGCTTGGCAGTCCATTTAATCCTTTACCACCTATGAGAATAATCTACAACCTTGTTCTTTGAATTCTTCAATCTTGGAGAGTAAATCATCAACCGATATGTCTAAGTAATCTGCAAGGCATGAAATGCAATAATAACGTGTGATATTTCGTCCAAGCAATTTCTTACTTAAACCAACTTCGTTTTTCTCGAGTTCTTTATCACAAAGGTAACATTTCGCTTTTTTCGTCATTGATTATTCTTCCCTTAATGTATATGATGACATACTCCGCTTCCCGAATTGTGCGGGGTCGATTATCTTCATTTGCTGTAAAACTGTGTCCCTCATCCTTACTGCTGGTTGTAAACAGTACAACTTGAAATCCCTTTGAAAACCAATGTCCTTGATCAATTCGCCATCGGCGTGAGGCAAAAATAGTTTCATATACGCCGTGCAAAGACGCAACACAGCTTCTTTTTCGCGCTTGTCAACACCTCGCTTGGTCTGAACCAATTGTTCAACAAGTCCGCGATAACGAAGCGTTTCAGCAGGGGTGCGCATTAAGTGCATAATTTCGGTGAAATACTCGGTGTTCAACGCCCAATCATTGATAATCATAGCGTCTGTGAGAGGCGGAATCTTACGCCCAAGAATAAATCCATGGACGCGCTCAATAAGTGCGGCATCACGAAAGACATCCGGCAATTCACGGAACATATCCTTAGAGGCGTCCATATCATTTATATCAATGTTGCCAAGCAGAATGATGCCTGCGTCTCCTTCAACCTTAACGCCGGCAACATTAACAAAGCCGTCTTCCATATAACCTTTAAGTATACCTTGCATTTCGGCGGGGTCGTTAAAGTGTATGGATTTAATCTCGTCAACGGCTACAAAGTCATTTGATGTGACTATTCCGAATCGTTTTGAGGCAATATCATAGAACAGCTTTGCGCGACTTAAGCTACCGCCACCCGCAAGCCATCCATATTTGCCAACTTTACCGAAAATATACGACTTGCCTGTTTGTTGCGGGGCAAGTTCTACTAAATTAACGCGCGGTTCAATGAATGGCAACAAACGCGTCAGCATAGCGTGTTTCGCTTCCCATATTTCATCTACTAACAGGTCGTGACCGTTGATTTTAGCCTTGGCGTAGCCATCGGGGTTGTAGTCAATCGCGCCGAGAATAATGTTCATCCATTCTTCGGTGCTGAAATGTTTTCTAGCCTCGCGGAATGCGTCAACGCTCACCTCATAAGGGCAAAAGTTTTTATAATCAAGGAGCGTGAATTTTCCGTTATTCTTGTTACCCTCCGGCGGCATATAGCCAAGTTTAATTAAGCCCCAACCGCCCGCTCCGCCGATGAGTTCACCTTTGACTCTATCCCATACATAATCCTCGACAATAGTCTGATTATGGGCAAAACCGAGTGTGGGTATCTCAAAAGTGTAATAGTTCGCCTTGGAGTTAAAACTTACATCTATTCTCGCGAGGAATTGGCGTGTCTCGCCGTTGGAACGAGCCTCGTCTTCAAGCCGGCCTTTTTCCTCTCGGCGTGGAATAATAGTTCCGATATAAGTGCTGAGCGAATCAATGTCGCCGATACGCCCGTCGCTTCCCGCTTTGCGTTTTAGTATCCAATCACGCAAAAATGCCGGAATCTTGGCGTTCAGAAACATTGCCATTACAGACGGGTCTTTGTAGACCGTGGTCGTCGGGAAATGTTGACGCAGTTTGGTAATATCGTACATTTCGGTCACCGTCCTTAAATATCAAAATCCATTTTCTCAACAAGCTGTTCAACCGCTTTCTTGCCGAGCTGTTTCGGAATATTATCAGATTTATCCCTTGAGAAAACAACAATCGGTACTAACCGCTCTTCGAGCGAAGCTCCACCATGTAGTTCATAGAGCTTTGGCCCTTTTTTCGGCAAACGATTATACCCGCGCACAACCCAATATGTTATGTTCTTTTCGGCATCGTAATAAGGCTCAAATTCCGGAGGACGTTGTGTATTTGGCGGCGCAATGGCATATCGCCAATCTTCCGGCTCACCATTCCACGATAAAGTTGTATTCATATTGTTCTCGTGAGCAAGAACGGCAAGCCGTGACGTACCGTGGTCAGCAGTAACAACAATGCGTTCGTAGCTTGTAAAACCATTTGAGATACGATTAATAACTTCTTCGAACACGGCAAGCGTAGCCACAATGTTGCGTGGCGGCGGGCAGTTTTCGTGTTTCGCTGCTCCATAATGTGCAATATTATCAACCTCGTGTACGGATGGTTCAAGCCACCTGCTTTTTTCCCAAGTAATGGCGTTAAACTCAGTTGATGTAGGTAGTTTTACAGCAGCAATAGTAGCGGATTCGATATTCATTGCCATGCGTTTCGCCATTGCGAGGATAAGCGGGAAATATTCCGCGCCCATACCATCTACCACAAGTAAAGCCGTATCGTTATCAACAGACAATTCTTGTAATACCGCATCGCGCAAAACGAACGTGGTCGGTAGCACAAAATCAAATGCTTTTTTAACAAAATCGGCTGTAACTGTGTTGCTGATTTTCATCCTGCGGTAATCACGAAAATAAGCGGTTAAGTCGTCGTTTCCATAATTATATTCATCAGATAAGTAATCGGCAAACAACGGATAAAGGTTGCGCCACATCTGAGGGAATCCAACGGTCAAATCGCTCTCCGAAACACGGCGGACGATTTCTATACGCTCCGCTTCTGTACCACTGTTAAGCCAACAAGCCACAGTCTCGTTAGAATAATTTTTTATCTTTGAAATAAACTCAATTATTAACGAATCCGCAGTATTGCCGAGTTCTATTATGGCTGAGGAGCGTTCGTTCGCGAACTTCGTAGCGTTTGCATCTGTAAGTACAGTTATTGCTATATCACATACATACTTCCGCAATAGGTTATCATGGGATAAGTTTTCAGACAGAACCCTTACAAAATAGGAACTGCCATCAATTGTTTTTTTGAGAAACCAAACATAAGCCAGCCATAACTCATCGTCTCTCAATTCAAGAAGACGTTTTACGGCAAGCCTTATATTTGCGTTATCCTGTCCGAACTGCGATTTTAAGAAATCAAGCGGGGAAATGTTCATATCTTTGCATTTTGACACAAGCGTTTCAAGCACTTTTTTCGGTATATTAGCGGTTATGCCGTAAAAACACTCTGCGATTTTGAATATGTCAAGCAACTGCATAACGCTATCCGAAAGCCCTGCCTGCTTAATATCATAATTATCTAATACAAGTATGTAATTGCCTGTTGGTTCAAACTGTCCAAGCGTTTTCAAGAGAGCATTCCAATTGGTTGGGTGGCTGCCTCGATGTACCCATTTTTGAGAAACGACAGATACCATTACTTGCGTGAGGTATTGCCCGCTATCACCTATACGGACGACTTGCAACGAGTTCTCATATTTGGGGTTGGTAAAATTAGTGCCGTCAAAACGATTACCGCTAATCAAATAAACGGCGTTTAGTTTTTGCGCCTCAATCCGTCCGTGCAAAGCTACCATAAAGGCTTTGACGTTCTGCTTACTGAGCAAAGATAAATAAGCGTCGATGCCAGTAACGACTACGCGCTTTGAATTTGAGGTTATTTTCATGTCCAACTCTTGTATAAGTGCATCGGGCATAGGCAAGTTGGGCAAGTCAGTACCGATGCATTCGCTCAAGGCAAGCTCAACCGCCCCATTTTGCTTATGGTATGCGAGCAAATTTGCCGCCGTGTTGTTGTCGGAATATACTTCCGCTCGGGTAGCCGTACTGCTCGCATACCGATAATACTCGTTAAGCGTGTACGTCATCGTCATCACTCCCAAAACAGCAATCCCAAATCGGGATTGTCCTGTGCCAATTGCAACAGCTTATTTTTGAGGTCTTCTGCCGAGGTTTTCTTGATTTTCTCGGCTACCTGCGGCGCAAACGTCCCCTTATACTGACTGCGGATAAACTCGCTGATGTCGGGTCTAATCTGCCAATTGTTCGGCTGATTCCCGTACTTGCTCCTTAAAAATTCGAGCAAAGACGATAGGTTTATATTAAACTTTGCAAACCTGCGCGGCACGGTTTCCGCGATAAACTGTTTTTGGCACTCTCCGATTGTAAGAGGTGCTAGTCCGCTTAGCACATTCAGCAGTTCGCCGAGTTTCTCCGAGGAGAATATCTTCGGTGTTTGGACAGCCGCGATAATATCGCTTGCCTCGGCAACATTATTTAGAGCGAACCGTGCGGGTATACCGTTGCTGTCGGCCCAAACAGACGGCGTATCTGTCTCTGTTAGGCGTTTCCATTCGGACTTTATGTTCTGGGCAACGGACTCCTTCACGAAATTCTCAATTCTTGCGTGAACATCGTTCAGAAACACGGATTCATCGTGCGAAAATCCGCTCGGTAAACTGTTATAAATACTCAATAAATCAGCATCCGAGATTGTTACCCCGTTCAAACGCTGTTTCAGCAACTCAACTGACTTTGCTTTTGATATGTCAAAAAATAGCGCTCCCAAAGTGTCTGCGTTCAGTTCCAACGCTTCTCTAATATCGCTTGCCACTCCGCCTTTAGCGATACTCGACAGAAAAATGGACAATGACGGTAAGGCGGACACGATAAGCGTTCTCGGGAGTTTGTTGGCAACGGTAACTGCGTACCTCAAGGTATCAATAGCGTTTTCATACGGCATAAAGCTCGTAAATCCTGCTATGGGTTTCAAAAGTTTAATGACTTCATATTCCTGTATTGTTTCGTCAATTGCATTGCTAATGTCCGCTTGATTCCAAAGCCAACCGGCTGTTTCCGCCACTTTGCCTAAAATCGCTTGACAATAACCATGCGAGATATCACCTATGCTCTGAGCAAGTGAGATAAGCTCGGGAGCGGTCTTATCGACATATATCTGGAACGCCATCACAAAATTCTCGGGTTTGATATAACCCGCCACTGTATTTATGAGACCGTCATTATCAATGACAAATCGTCCCACATCCTTAACCGCGTTCGTGCGTTCTTCTGTCTTATTGCTTTTGGAACTTGTGCTTCCGGCCAAGCAGACATTATTCAGCGCATCGACAATGACATCTGCGTTCGGCTCGCCAACGGAGTAAATATATTCCGGCAACGCCCACAGGGGAACACGTCCCGACATCTTTTCGATATGGTTTTGTATCTGCAAAAGAACGTCTTCAACACGCCCGTCCGCTATGGTATTTGTTATTCCAAACATCTGCGGTGCTTTCTCAACAAATGCTTTTTCTTGCGGCGAAAGGCGGCAGATCAGTTTTTCGCCCTTGATTTTGTCTTGTCCATCATCTTTGACAACAGATTCGATAATTTCGGCAAGGGTATCGCTATCCAGCGCGCCTGTCTTTTGCAGATTATCCCATTGGTAGCCCTTATCAAGTATGTGCCGCAATGCGAAGCCGAGCGAAAACGCGCTGAGAACATTATACTTCATCCCGTAAGGAGCACGTTGAAGTTCAATGTACACTTTGCGGATAGACAGATTTGTACCTTTGCCAATCGTGTTTGCAATTTTCTTGTCGAACAACTCGCGGATTTGCGCAAGGGGGTGCGTGGAATTTTGCGCGAACCAACTATCGTCCGCAGAAATGCCCTGTCCCTTGAAGTTGTTCACAAGCTGTTTGTATTGACCGGACGCGGCTTCAAACTGAATGCCTGCTGTCGCCCATGCCTTAAGGGCGTTTGTTTGGAAAGCGGTTATTTGCGAAGTCAAATAATCCACACAACAAGGCAGCGTCCTACGAACGAAATCTTCGACGAGTTTTTTGTAATTGCTCCAAGACGTATCGTTGGCAACGATCTGTCCGTTTACTACCGTATAAGCTTTTATTTGCGTTTCTTGTTTCTTGATTTTGTCGAACCATTCGCGCTCCAATCGCTCATACGCCTTTTTACGTTGGCCCTTTGCGGTTGAATCGTTTTCGAGCAGATATTGCGCGTATTGTGAAATGTAATCGCTCCAAAGGCTTTGATTGGTGTCGCAAAACGTAAGGTATGGGAAGGCGAACATCATAATACGGTGGCCGCGCAGTTGTGTAAGTATCCCTTTGATTTTATCAGGTATTTGCAGTTGCTCGTCCTTATTTTTAGCAACAACGAACCAAAGGCATACCGCGCCGGTATCCTTGTTTTGACCGCTGCTGTATTTGTCGCGAGTTGTTGCCGTAATGTTTGTCAGTGTTGTATGTCCGACATCCGATACGCGCACGTCAAATCGTCCAACCGAGAATGAGGAAATAGTGCTTTTGATATGTGCTTTCAGCATTTCTTCCGTCTTATCCGACAGCAAATCGTGGAATTTGTTCTCGAGTTCAGCGATTTTCGTCTGCAATTCCGCACCGCCGACAGAGGTGGCGAAAAGTTCAATGTTGCCGTTGACTACGCTGAAACAATGTTTATCCGCTAAACTCTTTATAATGCCGCCTACGCCGACAATTACCCCGTCTCCTTGGAACGCCAACTCAATGTTTGTCACTGTCGGTTTCAACCGCTCGTGACCATCGGGATTGAGGCGGGCAAGTAGGCAGAACAACAATACCGCTTTCAAAACGCGGATATCTTCGTCATCATCGTCTTTGTTTTGGAACTCCCGGATCTTAATGCGCTCAAATTCGGAACGGATAGCGATTATTTCTTTGTTAAGCCCCAAATCATCACGCTCGATGAAGTATTTCCAAAGGTAGTCAACTGTTAAAAACTGCTTGCTGGCAATGCCAGGTCCGCCAACGCGAATAAAATCTTGGAACTCATGACCATCCGCGCTGCCTTTGAGGTATTCAAAAATACTCCTCTGATTCGAGCGAGCCGATTCCGACAGGAATTTCAGCAGAAACGCTGCCATCGGGTGAATCGGCAGAATATCATAAAACGACTGCTTGCTCACATCTTCGGGTTTGAAATGCACCTCAGCTATGCCGCGTACCGCTTCCCACAACAAATTTTTCTCCTCTTTCCACTCTTTGGCTATTGCCGGGTCGGGATTCGGTTTCATTGCGTGAGCGGCAAGTTTGAACGCTGTATCATTGGGCATTTGCAGGTTGCGGAAATAGAAACGTGTATTAGCTTTTTGGGCATTATCTGAACCCTCAGCCCAATATGCTTTTATGCTTAAATGTGTGACGGGGACAAGATAAAACTTGTTGATACCGGGATTTTCCGTAACATCCTCAAAGGTTTTCAAGTGTTCCTTATTTGAATCGATAAACTCGGAAAACTCGTCAAATATGTAGACTATGTTTTTAAGGTTGTTGGCGGATAGGATTTCGAGAATCCATTTTCTAAACGTGGGAACGCTGATGTCCAAGTAAATGTTATCCCTGTGGAGAACCCTTTGGACGTCGCCAATCAAATCGGTTGGCGCGTCTGTATGCTGATGCGCCTTTTGCAACTCTTCGACAAGCTGGTCAACTGTCTTTATGCCTGAGTTTAAGTAGGCGAGTTCTCCTTGAATTAAATCCCGCGTGGCAAAAAAATGCTTGTCTTCGCGGCGCAGCCGTTGAATTATCTCGTCAAGGTTAGCCTTGGCGGGTACGGTCATATTGCTGTCGTTCAGCGCGGCGACAATCCCGCGCTCCAAACGCACGAGAAAATCCTCATTCGGGCCAAGCCCAGATGCATTATAATCATACACTACAAGCGTCCCATCGTTGCGGCGGGCAAGTAGATCGTTCAAGAGAGCCGAACCGTCCGAGAGTGCGTTTTTGCATAGCCCAAACCATCTCTTAACACGCACCTCATCATCCATAAACAGTTTTTGAGTAACAAGTGCGGCGTTGCTCTTGCCCGTGCCGTAGTTACCCGTAAGCCATATGGACTTTGAGTCACCATTTACTACCTGCAAAAGTGTGCTAAGAAATTCAACATACTTTTTATGTGGATAGAAGTCAAGCCACGTCTCCGGCGTTTCGTTAATCGCCTCGCGGGTCATATTCGCTTTGTAATCATGCGGTACGGTGAAAAAATCCGCGTAATGACGTTTCTCCATTTTCATTCCCCCAACGCTAAGCAAATAATATCCTCGGTTGTGTGTTTTTTCGGAAACACAGTTAATTCGTCCAATCCAAAAGTGAACGTTGTTTCTATATAATCAGGGTATTTGCTTTTAAGACCCTCACATTGTTTTTTAAACGTATCCGCCGTTATGCCGAACGCTACAATCGGTGACACGAACGTGGATTCCTCGTCCGCTGTCAGCAACTCTCGGACGGTAAAAGTGCCGCGCTGGGCTTTATCGGCGATGAGGTACAAACCATATAAAATCGTCAGTGGGTTCACGTCTTTTGCTTTGCGAGTGATGCTCTTGACGGTTTTGCCTTTCATTTCGGGTAGCGTCACCGTGTTTTCTCCGCCAAGCGGTGATTTGGTGAGCATATCTTTCAAAGCGGCAAGTCCACCTTCAATAGTAGATTTTCCGAGGTTCGGATTGTTACTGCCGAGCATTTCAGACAGTTGTTCTATAGTATAAGTTTTGTCGATGTCATTCGCCATAACAAACCATTTTACCAATACAGCATTGTTTGCGAGCATAAGCCAGATAAATTCCCAACCAACTGGAGATTCATCGCCATATTTTTTGAACAACTCAACAAGTGCAGTCTGCTTACGTGTTTTTTCTTTTATTAATCCCGCTTGCTGAAACCATGCGCTCGCCGATTCAACCATTTTTCTCCCCAACGGGTGGTCATTCGTCCACGGGAAGAACTTCTCGCCCATATCAATGAGATGAGCAAGCCAATTCCCCCGCAAACCGAAGTTATTGTAACGGTTTATTCCACTCATTTTATTGTTGTCGTTTTCTGATTTGTACATTGACTTAAACCTCCAACAATCTTTTTCAATGTCATAACATTTACGGCATTTTACGCACTTGTCGCCGTTAATTTTTAGCTTACCGTTTTTGACACTTATTGCCCCTAAGCTACATTCGGCTTCGCAACTACGGCAAACTATACAAGCTGATACTTTTCGTAGAAATGCTCTCATTAGTGGAAGCATTGTTGTTTTTTCGGCATCATTGCGGAACTCGAATTTTACTGTGCCACCACCTGTATATGGTGAATTGTATGTGAACGGTATCCCGTGATCAAGCGAATTAGGCAATTTCAACCGTTCACTATCTATTGCTTTATCTTTGACAACTGTTCCGATCGTTTTTATCCACTCATAAAACAATTCCTTTGTAAAATGAGGGCTTTGGAACGCAACAGTTAAATCGTTATTTTCTTCGAGAGGGTTCGACATTGTTTCTCTTAAGACCACGCCGCTTTTCCGCGCTTGCCAACTCAGGCTACCGATAAACTCGATTTTGTCCTGTGCGGTTTTGAAATTCTTATTGCTCGTTTCAATAATAATGTCATTGTATGGCTTCAAGCCGCGCGGGTAAGCCTTGTCCACAAACCATGCATATTTCTCGGACGATTCAGGACACATCATACAGCCAACGCGTGTCAATCCTTTCTTATAAGCGCAGTTTATCAATAAATTATTAGCAAAGATATACAACCATAACTCGTGAGCTCCCCAATCCAGAATCGGCATACGGTTCAACTGCGAGGCGTTTTTCGCTCCGTCCGTGGCGTCCTCATAAAACGAACGGCTGTAACTTTCATCGCCTCTTACGCCAACAAACGCCATTGCTTTAATTGCTGGCTTATGTAGTTTGTCTTTGAGGAGCATAAGCGCAGGCGTACTCTTGTGGACGGAACAGCACCACCGAATCGTTCGCGAGGGGGGAGCAAAACGACGCCAGTTCTCAAGTGCGGAACTCTCTGCTTTGGCCGCAATAAACTCTCGCTCTGGATAACGGCTCTTAATCTCCTCCCAAACCTTGTAGGTATCAGGCAACTCCATATCCGTGTCGCTAAATATGACTGGTACGGATAGCGGCAAGACGCGGTGACATATGTCGAGCAAGGCTACAGAGTCCTTACCACCCGAGAACGCAATATAAGCTATGTCACAACGTCCAATGTCTGCGTCGTATAGCTCCTTCGTGCGGCGTTTCGCGTCTGCAACAACTATGTCCATAATCAATGCGTTTTTCGCTACCATTGCCGCTATGTCCACAGGTTCAAGTTTCAACTTGCCCTCAAAGAAGAATTCGGGTGACAGCGGCTTGCCGTATTGCGTGTTATTTAGCTGCGCGACCTTTTCGCCATTCAGCAGATACACGTTTTTCTGCGCCCAAAGGAGCGGTCGCGTTTCATTGCAGTTATACTCAAACCGCTTCCCCAAGCCCGTCAATGACAACTCAGGAGCGAATACGGGTCTGATTTCATTGGCGACAAACCGCCCTGTTTGCGTGGTCAATTTATATCCGCGTGTTATATTATCCCATTCATAGTAGTACATATCAATCAAGCACCTCCGCAAATTTACCGTACTTCCATTCGCGTTTAGGTGCGTCTTTATAATAAGTGGCAATTAAACGCCGATAAGTCCTATCGTCGGGAATGTTGTATTCGGCTTTGAAATTTACACCCAATCTCAAACTTAATGCTGTGTGCAGAACTTCCTCCGATGGCGTTAATCCAAGGTCATCAAGTTGCGCCAGCACTTCGACAAGTGTATCCGAAAACTCGTCCGGTAAGCCGAGCGCATCAAGGGTCTGATAACAGGTAATGCCGTTAATCTCCGTCTTGACGAGTTCTTCGGCATATTCCTTTATAATGCTTGCAAGTAACTCAGCAGAAAACGCCGGGAAGCGGTTTCTCAAATCATCCTCACTGACCACGCCGCTATATTCATCATTGGCAATTTCAATAACTTTACTCGCAATATCCAAAAACAATTCGCGTATGCTTTTACTTTGTACGCGAGCAATTCTTGTGCCGTTAGAGCCAACACAGCGAACACCACGCTTGTTAATAAATTCATAAAAGGCTTCGAAATTTTCTAAATCATCAATGCATTTCTCGTTCAAGTTGTCAATAAAAAACGCATATAGTTCGGATACCTCAAAACAGCCATATTCATCCAGCAGTCTGTCCGCAAAGTCGATTATTCTTTCCTGCGTTTCGACATCGGCAACTACATCAGGCAAAAAATACAGGTCATCACTGCGCCGGAACATCGCTTGTTTTAGCGTGGCTTGCATATTTGCGTCAATTTCCACGCCCGTTTTGTCCGAAAGCAGCCGAACAGCGGTTGCGTTAAATATAAAACCGCTTGAATAGTCTTCGGCCAAAACCTTTATGATTGAATCCGGAGCGTTAGACTCATCAGTACACACCGAAATAGAATATTTTGAAGTATCATCGACCGGAGTCTCCGTCAGCAAAAAATAGACTTTTTCATCCTCCTTATTTTTTGTATATCTGAAACTATTCTTCGAAGCACGAATGGTATAATTGGAACCTTCACATGCGCGCTCAATCTCTACCCGAATAACATTTAGAGGATTTTGTGCGCCAAAAGAGTAGAGATTTTTCTCTACAATCTGGTCATATATCTCTTTAACAGTCAATCCGTGTTTTGACGACTGCAATATGTTAATAATTGTTTCTTTTATAGTTACTTGCTCATTCATTTGAGGATTGACTAAATGCTGACTGGTAGTATTTATGAATGAAGGCTTACTTTTTAAGAACTTCAAAAAAGCCTGTCCCACTTGAACAAATGTTGCATATGTTTTTTTATCCATCGCCCTAAACAGCTTATCATTGACCGCCTTATCATAAACGAACTTAAATAGATCATAGTTCGTTAACTGCCATAAGTTATCTGTATATATCTTTCTACGGATGAGATAAGCAGAGACCTTGTCAATGCAAGCTAAGTAGACCGCAGGGGCATATTTCTTGGCGTTTCCGTCGGATAGCCATGCGGAAAAAACCTCCTTAACCACGGCTGGTTCAGGAGAGATACTTATGTTGGTATTCATTTCTCCCTTGGCTATATTTGATTGTTGAGCCATGCCTACCTCTTCCTTCTCTCTACTCTGCAATATCTGATTCTCTCTTATCAGCGGAACCACCCTGTTCAGAAAGGAGCAGAGGATGATTGGGGTGGTCGCTTTTTTCAAAACGCTTTTACTCAGTTATAGAAACATTAATAATGAAGCCCCCAATTTATTTCTCCTTTGCCGCCTTCGTTCTTCCATCTATCGGTTTTTCCACATCCTTCGGAATAGCCCAAACACGACCGAGACGATAGGCTCCGGGGATACGGCCTTTATCACAGAGCACTTCGACCCTGCGTTGTGTGAGACCCCATTCTTTTGCTTTGTCCTTCGGGGTAACATAATCCATGGCATAAAACTCCTGTCAAAGCATGTAGGAATATTATACATCTCTCAAGCGAACAATACAACATAATCTTACCAAATAAATGGATACAAAAAAGGCAGCATAAACCGTGTAGCCATTGAAACTACACGGTTTATGCAATGGAGCTGGAGATGGGATTTGAACCCACGAACCTGCTGATTACGAATCAGCTGCTCTACCGACTGAGCTACTCCAGCATATATGTGAGGGCAGGACTTCCGCCCTCGATTTTGTATAATCAAACTGTTTTAGTTTTTATCCTACCTTATCAACAACTACAGGGCTGCGCATTACGAGTGCGCTGCTCTACCCCTGAGCCACATCAGCTTGTTGTCGCCAGTCAATTGTTTTTGTTTTGAGCGGGTGCATTTATCATTTTAGCGGAGCCGATGATGAAAGTCAACCTAATCCTTGTAAGGAATAACACAAAAACCAAATTGGCAGGAATGTGTCCCGCTGGTAATATGAGTTAACTTGCCTCATCTATAAGCTTATGGTATCATCCTTCTGTGAAAGTCAAAAAGTTCTAGTTGGTAAAAACCCGTAACTAACGGCGGAAAAGGTGTGTGTGCTTTATGAAATTATTTGTAAACATTGATGGTGGCAGCCGCGGCAACCCAGGGAACGCGGCTGCGGCCATGGTTATAACCGATGAGGAAAGCCGGGTGCTTGTTACTAAAAGTAAATTCCTCGGATCCGGGCAAACCAATAACTATGCGGAGTGGAGTGCCCTGGAAGGAGCGGTTGCGGCACTTGTCCACTTGGCTCGCCGGTACGGGAGTTTGGAGGCCGAGGTCCGGGCCGACAGTGAATTGGTAGTACGCCAGTTTAACCGTAATTATAAAATCAAAGAACCTACTTTAAAAGTAATAGCCGACCGGGTATGGAGGAATCTTGCGGATAACCCAAATCTAAAGATATCACTTAAACATGTGCCCAGGGAGGAAAACAAACTGGCTGACGCGGCTGTTAACCGTGAACTTGATAATTACCGGGGGTGATGGATAAGGGAAAATAATTTCCTGGCTGGCTAAAAAGGAAGTATATATTTTGTCTAGAATTATAAAATGATCTTACAATAATAAGGGAGGCGCCAATGTGGAAATTTTTAAAAAGGTTACTGAAAGCGCCAGGACGATTGGTGAAGGAGCTAAGAGTATTGGTAAAAAATCCAGCGACTTTATGGGAGCGGCCAAGCTGAAGTATGAAATAAACAAATTGGAAAAAGAAATGGAGAATAACATTTCTGCCCTGGGCAACCTGGTTTATATGCAATATAAGGGTGAGAAAGGTCTTGAGGCGGAGGTGGAGCGCCTGCTCAAAAGCACAAGGGCATTGGAGGACGATATCACCGGGTTTGAAGAGCAGATAGCCAAACTCCTCCCTAAACCGCCGGTATGTTCAAAATGCCTGACTGAACTGCCTTTTGACGCGAAATATTGTTTTAACTGTGGCGCTAAAATGGCGCAGGATGGCCAAACTGAATAAATAACCCCGGCGGGGTTATTTTTTTGAATATCCATATAACAGGTTCCGGAGGTATACGTGATGTTTAAGAATAAACACTTTAACGCAATCATCACAAAATTTCTTCTGGTTGTTACGGTATTAGGAATAATATTGCCGCCGGTAGGCAATGTAATGACTTTTACGGCGGTGATTGCCGCGTTAGTCGTAACTCTGGCTGCTTATCTTGTGGCTGATTTAATCATATTGCCGTTATATGGCAACCGGGTGGCGGTGGCAGCCGACGGTGTTATCACGATAGCGGTTGCCTGGGAGATAGTTTGGGTAATGGAAAGTATCAGCGTCCCAATTCTGGGACTGGTCCTTGTAGCGCTATTAATTGGATTAGGCGAGTGGTACTACCATAATCGTTATTTGGCCAGGTTGATCTTCAAGGGAAAAATAAAACCTTGAGGGCTTGGATTGTCAATATTTGTGATATGGTCAAACTTACTAAGGACTGATATAATTGTAAAAAATCGCCGAATCCCAGGTAGGCTTGCCTGGGTACGGGGGACAAGGTTTTTTGGGGTGAATCCAGAGTAACCGCGACGTTGTTCGTCAGTAGCGGCCGTTGGGCTGGTTTTACAGTCCATGTATGAAATTTTCATAACTGTTTCTTTGAAGACTTAATGCAGTTGGATTTTTTCAACGGCCAATGACCAACGACTCACGGCCGGATGGTAGGGTGCCCTCTACCCGAACCCTTCAGCTAACCCCGGAGGCATGAGGAGGGATTATATTTTGTCTTTGGCTTTCCGTATCCTTGTGAGCTTTCTGGTTTCATTGGGGGGGTTTATAGCCCCTGCCGGCGCTTATGCGGCTACCCATACCGTGATACCGGGAGAGAGCCTTTACACCATCAGCATCAATTATGGTGTTCCCCTAAATTCCCTGATGGAGGCTAATGAAATTCAGAATTCTCTGATTTACCCGGGCCAGCAGCTTTACGTTCCGGAAAACGACTTCAACGGCGGAGGCGCTTCTTATACCGTCCGGGCTGGAGACTGTCTTTATCAAATTGGCCGGAGGTTCGGTGTGAGCTACCAGGAAATCATGCGGGCGAATGGGCTGAGTGACACCGTCATCTACCAGGGCATGGTCCTGACCATCCCGGGAGGAGCCGCAGTGCGGCAGCCCGTGCCCCAAATAAGCAGGGGCGGCAGCTTTCAAAGGCCTTCTTTAGCGGATGTCGATCTATTAGCCCGTTTAATCACCGCTGAGGCGGACGGTGAACCTTACGAGGGGAAAGTAGCTGTTGGCGCCGTGGTGTTGAACCGGGTTTATAGCGCCGGATTTCCAAAATCAATACCGGGTGTTGTCAATCAGTATGATAACGGCACCTACCAGTTTGAACCGGTTATGAACGGCTGGATTAACAAGCCTGCCAGCCCCCAGTCCATTCAGGCGGCTAAAGACGCGCTGAACGGAATGGATCCGACCAACGGCGCGCTTTATTTCTTTGCAAGTCGGGTGAAAAATGAATGGCTATGGTCCAGGCCTTTGAGCACAATTATCGGTAATGTTGTCTTCACTTATTAAGTTATAATACATTAACCAATCAGCCGCTTGCCGGAACAGGCTGCAAAGACACAAGCAAGGGCCCGGATTTACCGGGTCCTTTAAACTTATGCGTCTTATCCGCCGGTATTGCCAACCATATTAATGGAACCGGATAACCAAGCCGGGCTTCATGGCTGAATGAAGCTGCGACATGATTGACAATCTGCGGTGATATAACATATACTGATCCCACCATCAAAAAAGTTTCAGAAGATTAGTTAATGAATAAACATTGGGGAATATCTTATGTGGGCGGGGGTTTTTTATGAGAGTCGGAGTCGATATAGACGGGGTGCTGGCGGATAGCCTTCCCTTGTGGGTCCATGAGCTGAACCGTTATTTTAAAAGAAACAAGCAGGTCGAAGAAGTCCACCTTTTTGACCTGATAAACACTTTTGAAATTACGCCAAGTGAGTTAATGGCATTCCTGGAGCAAAGAGGCCGTTTTTTAATGTCCGGGCCCTGTCCTGTAAAAGGCGCTGTATATTACTTGAGCATGATCAAAAAATATCATAAAATATTTATTGTAACAGCCAGGAAAGAAGCATACAAGGAGGAAACACAAGGTTGGCTGCAACGGTACGGCGTACCCTATGACAAGCTTTTACTCCTGGGCAGCTATAATAAAAAGGAAGCTTGTATGAGAAATGGGTTGGACGTGATGGTGGAGGATACACTGGAGGTCGGTCTTGAAATAATCACTGCGGGAATACCTGTCATCCTGATGGACGCTCCTTACAACCGGGGTAATTTACCAGATCTTATATACCGCCGGTATTCATGGTTTGAAATATACCAAACCCTGGTTGCAGAACCGTTGCGGTTGGGGGGGACATGTTTTGGCAGGAGTAAAAGTATTAATAGGGTTATTCCTCTGGCGGATTCCATAAAAATGTGAAATAATAAGTTAGTGAAGAAGCCTGGATGGCTTCTTCACTGTATTACATAATGTGAAATATGTGGATCAGGAGTAAGGTTAGTCAGTTTCTTTTGAAATACTTAATCCGGATCAATTTCTGACCTTGAAAACCTTGATTTTTGAGGGATGCTTGTTGGGGCCGGCAGGAGGTGGCCTTTCATTGACTGAAATGAGAGACGCGATCAGGTTATATTACAGCGGAGAATTATTTGAGGCGGAGAAAATATTAAAATTAATCCTAATGAAGGAGCCTGAAAATATCAATGCGTTGATCAGGTTTGCGGCTATCCAGGAAGATCTCGGCAGGAAGGAAGAAGCCGGGGCGATTTACCTGAAACTTGCAAAACTCTATGAGAAAGAAGCAAGTTATAATGAGTGTTTAACTGTTATAGAAAAAGCTTCGCCCGTTTTCCCGCAAGCCGATATAGCGCCGTTGAAGGGCAAATGCCTTTTTTCTTTAGGTTGTTACAATGAGGCATTAAGTAACTTTCTTGTTTCACCAGTAAATAACCAAAATTTATATTACATCGGAAAGATTTATTTTATATTGAATCAATATAACGATGCCTTAAGAGTATTCCGGGAAATTTTATCTAAAGCCACAAACAGCGAGGAAACTTTTAGGGCATGCTATTGGGTTGGCAAGTCTTTATATAATTTGGGTGAATTGGACGATGCGATTTCTTGCTTTAAAAGCTATATTTCTGTTTATCCTGATGAAACGCAGGTTTATCTGGACCTTGCTTTATGTTATCTTAAATCCGGTTGTTTGGATGAAGCAAGAAACAATCTTATACAATACCAGAATTTGGGTGGAAATGCGGAACTGGCTAACCTTTATTTAGGTATTGTCAATTACCGCTTAGGAAAGTATAAAAAGGCGATTTTCCTGTTAGACCAGACATCAAAAAAAGAACATACCTTATACTGGAAAGGCCTTGCGTATTACAAACTCAGTCTATATGAAGATGCGATAGAATGCTTTTCCACAGCGGCAAAATACGAAGCCAAACCAATATATTATAAAATGATGGGGAACTCGCATTTGGAATTAGGTAATTTTTTTGAAGCAAAAATATGTTTCGAAAAGGCTTTGAATATCGACTCTTTAGATGAAGAACTTCGGAAGTTAATATCTGTTTCCGAAAATTTATTAAAGGTAAATTCCGAAGGAGGCAAATAATGCAGTAGGTTTGGCGCAATGAATAAAATACCTATAATTTAGGGGGGGGCTTTTGTGTACAAGTATAAGGTGATCGCGACAATAATTGAAATTCGGGGTGAGGGAATATGTTCGTATGGCCATAAGGTAGGCGACAGTTTTGAGTTTGCGGAGTGCGCCCCGGCTGGATTGTGCCAGTTCGCGTATGATTCATTACGTTCTGCCGTAGCAGCGATGCTCTACGGCGGCCAATTTCCCTGGGCATCAAATAGCGATGTATCTACCTGGGCCTGTCCTGATCCGGAACGGCCGGTAATTTTTGAACTGAAAAGAATACCGCTTTAGTGCGGGAGAATCCGCTTCTTATACATCTGTCTTTAAATAAGCAGGATTTTTCCGGGCAGTGTCGAAAAACTTACTGGATTTACAGAAAAACTATCAGAGAGGTGGTTAATATGCCGATATTTGAGTACAAGTGCGGTGAATGCGAGAAGATCTTTGAGGTGATCCAACTGGCCGGACAGAATAAAGAGGCTGCGTGTCCAGACTGTGGCAGTTACGACTTAAAAAAGCTGATCTCGGCCCCGTTCTTGCCCAGTTCTGTGGGAAAGCCGGCTAACGACGACATAGGTAAGTGTTGCAGCGGCGATCCGGGGGAAACCGGATGCACTCCCGGTTCTTGCTGCGGGCAGGGAGCCTGAAGACATCAAGCTGTTTTGGGAAACGTTGTGACAACCTTGAACTAATGCAACATCCAGGCCGTATGGCCTGTTTTTACTATCTAAACACACACTCGCATAGTTAAGGATATTTTCATTGCGGGTACAAGTTGTTTGACAGATTGAGGATTAAGTGATATAAAAAATAATAGTAATTGTGAATTAAATAACTACCTTGTTAATAATTAATTAAATAATTAATAGTATATAGATATTTTTGTATGTAAGTTGTTGGGCAGGGGGAGGCGAGTTTAAGTGAAAACTTTAAAGGTTCCGGAGGCTACGATAACAAGGTTGTCTGTATATTCCAGGTTTCTGGAGCAACTGGATCGAAGGGGCATAGTAACCGTATCTTCAGGTGAAATAGCCAAAGGGGTGGGAGCCGGCCCGGCTCAGGTTAGGAAGGATCTCGCTTATTTCGGTGAATTTGGAACTCGCGGAGTCGGTTACAATGTGAAAGACCTGATGCGTTATACTTTAAAAATCCTTGGCATTGATGAGTCGTGGCCGCTTGTGCTGGTAGGCGCCGGGAACCTGGGTTTTGCCCTATGCAATTATAAAGGTTTTAATGAACGCGGTTTCTCTGTAGTCGGAGTTTTCGATAATGATATAAACAAGATAGGTAAAAAAATTCTTGACCTTGAGGTTTATCCTCTGGAAAATATGCGGGAGGTCATTGCCAGGCATAATGTTAAAATTGGGATCATAGCCGTGCCATCCGACGCAGCGCAAGAAGTAGCCGGCCTAATGGTAAAAAACGGTTTGCAGGCTATTTTAAACTATGCGCCGGTGGCGATAAATGTTCCGGAAAGTATAGAAATACGAAACGTCGACATGTCCGTTAAGCTTGAGATCCTTACTTTCAACCTTGGCAAAAAGGATTTGTAGCGCTCATATGCCCTTCCAAGCCGCCCGCGTTTAATGAATAAAAAATTAGTGGCTTCTTTATAAATGAATAATAATCTGGAGGGCTGAAAATGGGTATTATTATTCACGAGTTAGCAGTTCACACGAAGGAAAGGACACAGTTCATAAATATTGATGGAGAAGTGGAGCGTATTGTAAAAGAAAGCGGGGTTAAGGAAGGCGCCTGTCGCCTCTATGTGCCTCATACCACAGCGGGCCTTACTATAAATGAAAATGCCGATCCCTCGGTTGTGGCCGACATTCTAATGGAATTAAATAAAATGGTCCCTTATAACGATGGTTACAGGCATAGTGAGGGCAACTCGGCGGCGCATATCAAGTCTTCTCTATTAGGCGTTTCTCTATCAGTATTCGTAAGTGGAGGGAGGCTTCTTTTAGGTACCTGGCAGAGTATTTATTTTTGCGAGTTCGATGGACCAAGGCGCCGGAATGTGCTTGTAAAGGTCGTCGAAGAGCGGGGTTGAAGCAGATCATTTAGAGTCTTTTGTGGAACAAAGCATTTTAAAGGTTTCAAAATCCCACCCTTCAAAGAAATTGACGGCGGCCTGTACTCCGGATTGATACAAATTGTCCTTGAGTTTTTTGCTCATTTCAAAATCAATGGTTTTTATACCGAGAGACGGAATGGATATTGTCCGGAGGTTGCTTTTTTTGTCCAGTTCGTGAATTTTATCGTGGGCTTCCAGCATTGTCGATACTATCGCTTTAAAGAGAGCGAATGGATTATTAAGCCGCATAGTCGAGGATTCTTCGGACTCTACGATTTTAAAGCCAAAGGTAGGCCAGGGAGGGACCTCTTCACTGTCAAAAATCCATACCGGGAAGTTGCTTAGGACACCTCCGTCAATTATATAACTGTTTTTTTGCTGTTTTTGGGAGTCGATATACGATACTTTGTACGGTTCATAAAAAAAAGGCAGGGTGGAACTCATCCTTACCGCTTTACATACTTCAAGATCGTCAGGGTTGATATTGTAATCCTTAATATCGTATGGCAGCTTCAAAAGCTTGCGTCTGGACACATCGGTGGCTATTACTACCAGTTTGTAACGGTATTTAGGATCATTTTCATACTCCTTTAAAACAAGATCTTTGAATTTATTAATTCCTTTGGCAGCCAGCTTTTTCCGGATCCAATTTTCAAGGTAATTACCTTCATACAGCCCGTTTTCAAACCACAAGCTCAGCGCCGGGCCGATATAGGGAATCCGGTTCAACCAGTCTTTATCCTTTAACATATTAAAATTAAGATCGTTGATAAGGACTCTTATGTCGGTGGAGGAATAGCCCGCCGCTACTAACGATGCGATGATTGCGCCGGCTGAAGTGCCGGCTACGTTAACCCAGGTATAACCCCTTCGTTCTGCTTCCGACAGGGCGCCAAGTATACCTAACGCTTTAATGCCGCCTCCCTCGAAGACTGCGTCCGCAAGCATCGTCATAATTAATCATCCTCCCGGTAGAAGCCTTAGTCCTCCAACGCTAATAATATATTCTGTTAATTTTTTTGTGCCACTAAATTTTTGGTGTTTTAAAAATACGGTGAGATTATATGTGGCAATAGACGATATTAAGGCTTGCTCCTGAAGGCAAGCCTTAATAATTTCATTTGGCCCGTTGATTAAACTTTAAACTGTAGTGAAAGCACGTTAAGCCGGTCCACCATGCGCATTAGCTTCTTGGCCAGGGAATTTATATCATGCAGGCTTTCCATTTGAAGTTTGGTGTCGTTGCCTGCGCCTGAACTTTTATTAATCGACTTGAGAAGCGCGTCTATAATGCCACTCTGGCCTTGCCTGATGTCTTCTATATTGGCAGACTGCCGGTGGGCGGCGGAAGCGATCTCTTCAATAATACCTTTGCTCTGCAAAAGAGATTGAAGGACTTTTTCAAGCGATTCCCCGGCTTCTCTGACGGCTTCCTGTCCATCCGTCAATCTTTTCATATTTCCGCCCAGTGCAGTTTCCGCTTCCTTCCAGGTGTTTTGGACGTCCTCAAGTTCCTGGGACATTTGTTTTATCCGCCTGGAAGAGTCTTCAGAAATATTGTGCAGTTCCTCTGCGGCGCGGGTTAGTTCTTCATTGCCGGAACGCGCGGCCTGTAGGGCTACCTGTACGGTACAGGCAGTGTTCTTTTTAAGCAGATTTGAAAAATAGTCTATGTTTTTGCCGAATTGCCGGCCTTTGTTTTCCAGTTGTTTGAGTGAGTTATTCGTATTTTCAAGGGACTGGCCGGATTCTTTGATATTTGCGGCAATTTTGGCAATGGCGGATACTCCGTTTTCTCCCATCCGGAAGGTTTTGTTAACCTCGTTAAGGATTTGGAGGATGCTGTCCATAGCTTGTTTGGACTGGTCGGAAAGCTGCCCGGATAGGGAAATGGACTGCTTCAGAATAGATACCTGCTCTTCGGTACTCTGTTTCAATAAATTAAATGTTTGAGACAATCTGTTGTTGGTGCGGTCCGATGTCTGAAGCCTCCCTAGAATTTGCTCGGCGGATTTGTTGATATCCACGGCGCTGGACTTTACGGACTGGATCAAGTTTGACAGGTGTACACTCATGGTATTAAAGGCGGAAGCCAGATCTCCAAGTTCATCCTTCATATAGACCGGGACCTTATAAGAAAAGTCTCCGGTTGCCAATTTTTCAGTGGCGGCGGTAAGAGCCCGCAACGGTTTCTTCAGAATTCGTTTGCTTATAAGCGCTGCCAGAAAAATACCGGCCATGATCGCTGCCAAGCAGATCAGGATAATATTGATAACCGTCTCACGCGCATGTTTATTCAGTCCGGTGAGGTCGACACCCAGGCGTAGGTACCCCGTGGTGGCGCCCGCTGTATTGATGGGGGCGTAGAAATCCATAACAGCCGGTTTCCCTTGCTCATCGTTACAGATTTTCATTACATTGGCCTTTAAGGCCAAGGCGTTTCTGGTCACTTCATCGTTCATTTTACTGCCGGTTTGTTTGTCGTCGGTGTGGGCCAAAACTTTTCCCCCGGCGTCAAGAACCATTACATAGCTTATATCCTGGAAAGTGCCGACTGTTTTAACAAGGTTATTCAGTAACTCCGTGTTGCCTGCCTGCATATAATTGCCTGAAAACTGGAGGGCCGTGTGGACGATATTCCAGCCTTTTTCCTCAAGCTGTCTTTTGAAAATAGCCTGGTCACGTAAAAAGACTGAAGTTCCTATTGCCGCCATTAAAAACGAGATCAACAGGCTCAAGGCTATAGCTATTTTAGTTGCGACTGAAATCCTTAACCTGTTTATTTCAAATATTCTTTTGAATTTCATGATGCTGCCTCCTTGAAAATGAATTGCAGGTGGTGTCCTACCCCGGCGCCGGTAGCGGCAAGGCGCCCGGCCGGAAGTTCTATTACCATGTGAGAGCGGTGAATTACGGGACTGAACCGGAATGGCCTTATGTTTTTGATAGCTTGAAGGACAACCATTTCTTTATCAATAAAAAGGATATCGATAGGAAAATTCATGAAAAACGTATGAATTGAATTGCATGGCAAGAGAATTAGAGCTTCTCCGTGATTCAAGGAGGACCTGCCGATTAATCCCTTCAAGCGCTTGTTAAAGCTGCTTGCCACCTCAATATGATCGGCCAGGATAGTTTCATTGGTTAAATTAACAAGTAGCATTGTTCCACCTCGGTATAAATTGGATTAATATATATTCATCTGAAGGCTTTGCTGATTTGAATGGCTGCCGGTCCCAGCAGAACCACGAATATTGCCGGGAAGATAAACAATACCATTGGAATCAGCATTTTTACCGGAGCTTTCATGGCCATTTCTTCAGCCCGCTGTCGACGTTTCAGGCGTATTTGCTCGGATTGCAGGCGTAATATGTTGCCTACGCTGATTCCCAACTGATCGGCCAAAATGACCGATCCGGTAAAAGTGGATAGGTCGTCTACATCCGTGCGCTTGGATAAATCCCGCAGCGCTTCAGTCCTGGGCCGGCCCATCTTTATTTCCTGAAGCATCATGGTAAATTCCTCGTAGAGTATACCCTTGGTTTTTTCCACCACCTTCATCAGTGCTCCGTCGAAACCAAGGCCTGCTTCCACACTTACTGTGAGCAGGTCAAGGACGTCAGGGAGGTTTTTTTCAACTTCTTGTTTGCGCGACAGCCCCTTCCTGTTCACGTAGAAATCCGGTGAAAGCCACCCCAATCCAAGGCCGGCGCATCCCATTAAAACGGCCTGGATAGGATTTCCGCTCATAATTTCACTGATTGTCCACAAGAGGGCGGCAGTCCCGGCAGCCGCCAGGTACTTAATAACAAGAAGTTCCTTCGGAGCGATCTTTTCATTAATACCTGCCCGGGCAATTTTTTGACCAAGTTCTGCTTCTTTTTCCGCGGGCAGCATTTTAACCATTAGAGTGGACATTTTTATCAACAGCGGTTTGATTGCCCTCCTGTATAACGGAGCTTTTAACTCCTGCTCCCGGACTGAGGCGGCGCGCTTGCCCACTACCTCGGTGACCCTTTTTTCCACCTCCCGGCGCTCTTTAGAAATAAAGTTATGAATGACCAGTGTTAATAGAATGAATTCGATAAAAACAACAGCGCTAATAAATCCAAACAAATGCAACCCTCCTAAACCGGAATTTGAACAATTTTCTTTATTAAGGTCAGCCCCAGGATTTGAGACAGAACAGCGATACTAACCATCATCAGGCCGGCTTTGCTGCTGAACAGCAGCTTGATATAGTCAGGATTTAACAGGTATATAACAATTGTTAAGAGGGCGGGGAGGAGGCCGATGATCAGACCTGATATTCTGCCCTGGGCGGTGAGAGTTTTAATTTCGCCTTTAATACGGACCCTTTCTCTGATTGTGTTGGCGATATTGTCAAGCACTTCCGCCAGGTTGCCCCCGACCTGCCGCTGGATCAGCACGGCGGTTACAACCAGTTCAAGATCTTCGCTATTTACCCGCGAGGCCATGTTTAAGAGGGCTTCTTCTGTAGGCGTTCCCCAGTTCATTTCTTGAAGGGCCACCCCGAATTCTTTGGCAATTGGATTGGGTATTTCTTTGCGTACCATGTCCATGGCTTGCAAAAAGCTGAACCCCGAGCGTAAGGAGTTTGCCATAATGACCAGGGCGTCACCGATCTGCCCGTTAAATTTGTTGAGCCTCTTTGCTTTTGCCATCCGTAGTCCAAAGTGGGGCAGGTACGCACCTAGAACGGCAGCCAGGAGTCCGGCCGCGGGGCTTCCGGTAAGCAGGACAATAAACAGCCCGCCTCCCAGAGACAGGATCATGATAAGTCCCAAAAATTCCTCACCCTTCAGTGGTATATCAGCCTTGGCAAGTTGGGCGTCCACCTTTTCTGCTGCTTTCAGGGCGGTAAACAGTTTGCCGGTTATTTCAAGGACCTTTCGGCCCGTTCCTGTATTATCGTTTTTCTTTTTAATACCGGCCAGTGCGCCCCGCATCCTGTCACCGGCGATCCGGTTGACGCGCATGGAAACCATTTCCTGAGCGCCTGCTTTTAGCTGCTGAACGCCAAGGAATGACAGAAAAACTGTAAGGAAAGTCAAGCACGCTATTGTAGAAAGGTCCAAACAATTATACCTCCCGTTAAGATATTACAGTATAGAGGGGTCGAAGGCCTCATATGGCAGGATTATTCCGTAAGACTCCAGTTGCCCGAGGAACTTGGGCCTTATCCCGGTGGCAATAAATCTGCCCTTGACATTGCCTTCGGAGTTAGCGCCTTCCTGTTTGTAAACGTAAATATCTTGAAGGACTATTATATCCCCTTCCATACCCTGGACTTCCGTAATATGGGTGATTTTTCGCGAGCCGTCCCGCAAGCGGCTCTGGTGGATAATCAAGTCGATGGCGGAAGAGATCTGTTCCCTGATAGCCTTAACAGGCAGTTCCATACCGGCCATCAATACCATGGTTTCCAGCCGGGAGAGCATATCCCGGGGTGAATTGGCGTGGCCTGTAGTGAGGGAGCCGTCATGGCCGGTGTTCATTGCCTGCAGCATGTCCAGCGCTTCGCCGCTGCGGACTTCCCCTATCACAATCCGGTCCGGGCGCATCCGCAAAGCGTTCCGCACAAGATCCCGGATGGTGATCGAGCCTTTTCCTTCAATATTGGGCGGGCGGCTTTCCAGGGTGATCAGGTGTTCCTGCCTCAGCTGGAGTTCCGCCGCGTCCTCTATGGTAATTATCCTCTCATTATCAGGAATAAATGATGAAAGAATATTGAGTGTGGTGGTTTTACCACTGCCTGTTCCACCGGAAACAACGATATTAAGTCTTGCCCTGACGCAGGCTTCCAGAAAACTGGCAATCTGAGGTGTCAGTGTGCCGAAGCCGACCAAGTCGTCAATAGTAAGCGGATCTTTAAAAAATTTCCGGATGGTGATAGTGGGGCCGTTCAATGCTAAAGGAGGAATAATGGCATTTACTCTTGAGCCGTCCGGCAGGCGGGCGTCAACCATCGGCATGCTTTCATCTATTCGCCTGCCCAGGGGGGTTACAATTCTTTCAATATACATGCATAATGTGGCTGTTATTGCGGAAAAACACCTCCGTCAGCTCGATCTTCCCTTTTTTTTCAACGTAAACCTTATCAGGGCCGTTAACCATCACCTCGGTTATTTCCGGGTCATTTAACAGCGGGGTAATCGGCCCGAAGGCGATGGCGTCATCGCATATTTCCTTGGCGATACGCATCCGGTCCAGGCGGGGAATGTGTTCCCCCTCATTTTCTAAAATGCCCAGGACTGTTTCTTCAATTTTTGAGGAAAACGCTTCCGGGCTATTATCATTATCTGTGGCTAAATCTTTTAGTTCTTCAATTATTTTTTTGTGAATAGTGATTTTTAGCTGCTCATAAGGATCTTTTTTTGCAGGGGCCAGGTTTTTTTCCTGTTTTTCATTTCTTTCCGTTTGATATGTTTTTTGTTTTTCCAATCTGGCCAGCAGTGACATTGTACCTTCACCTCCGTATTTTCCGGTAAATCCCCCGGTTGGAAAGGGTTCTTCGGGAACCTGCCGTTACTAGCTGAAGAGCTTGTTGATAAACGACTTCTTATGTGTGATTTCCGCAGTGTCGCCGGTCACCGGCGGTTCAAATCCTTTGGCGAAAGTTTTAATAATTTGAGCAATCCTGCTGTTTGCATGAGTCAGTACAAGCGGGTGTCCTTTATTTATGGAAGACAAGACTGTTTTCTCATCATAGGGGATGATTGCCGCGGGGGTAGTGTTCAGGCTTTTTTCCAGATCTGAAATTTTGACCCCGTAGTCCTGGGTAGACTGGTTCAAGACTAGCTTTACCTTTTTAGAAAGTCTCAGGGTGTCAAAGACCTCCAGGTCGGTTTTAACGTGCTTGATGGCCGGAAGGTCCCGTGTGAAAGTCAAGAGAATATCGTCAGCCATTTCTAGCACGCACAGGTTCAGGTCGTTAAATAGCGGGGAAGTATCAACTATAACAATGTCAAAATTATTTTTTAACAGGGTGAGTATTTCTTCCACATGACTTGCTGTGACAGTTTCCGCATGCTCAGGACGCAAGGGGGCCGGGAGGATCTTCAGCCCTGACATGTGCGGGACCAGGTAGGTATTAACAAGGGAGTATTCCAGCCGGTCCTCCTCCTGCACCATTTCGGCAATCGTACCCCTGGGAGAAAGGTTAAGCATTACCGCCACATCGCCACCCTGTAAATTGAGGTCCACAAGTGCGACTTTTTTTCTGGTTTCCTGGGCAAGGCACACGGCCAGGTTGCAGGATAGGGTAGTCCTTCCGACTCCCCCCTTACTTGAGAAAACCATTATTATCCTGTTTGCCGGGCGGTCCGGTTCCTGTGATATTTCGGTAACGGGCGGCTTAGTGGCGCTGGCCGCCCGTATCCTGTATGAATTGCTGACGCGGCGGATGGTCTCGGCCAAGTCGCTGCTGCTGAAAGGTTTTACAAGGTAATCCCTGGCGCCCGCGGCCATGGCTTTTTTCAGGTACTCAGGCTCCCCCTGAATAGAAACGATTACGATAGCGGTATCGGGCATTTTGGTTGAAATTGCCTCGGAAGCCGTGATTCCGTCCATTCCGGGCATATTGATGTCCATCAGGACGACGTCCGGGTGGAGGTTTTCAGCCAGCCGCAGGGCTTCTTCCCCGCTGCCCGCCTCTCCTACAACCGAGATGTCTTCTTCAAAATATAGCAGGCGTTTAATATCTTCACGGGTGTTGGCAATGTCATCAACAACGAGCACACTGGTTTCGCTCAAAAATATAACCCCCTTTTAACGGACAAGTTGGTTCATTTTTATTGACGGAAGGGCAATTATTTCCTGATCGGTTGCCGAGCGGAGAAGAAGACGGATAGACCCTTTTTCAGAACAAAGAATCAGGGGCTGAGCCTGCTCGGGGGTGACCGAAAGTGTTAAGACATGGGCTGGCGCAGCTTTTTTGCCGTCCTGGCTGTTTCCCGCAGCCGGGTTGGTTGACTGGTCTGTGGACAGGACATAGGCGTTCTGGATCAACAAGCTTGTCATACTGGATTTTTCCTGGCCAACTGCTCCTTGTAAATCAAAAGTACCCATAACGTCCACCCGGTCACCCGGCCTGACCAGGCCGGCAATGCCGGAAATTTCATTAACCGCTATTGTTACTGCCCGCTTGCCAGGCTGGAGCAGGAAAGAGAGGCTGTCGGAAGCATCCTTGTCTTTGGCGAGCTTGTCCAGGAGAACTTGCTCACCTGGCAGAATATCCGACTTGGCGATTTGGCCCTGGACTTCCTTGGGATCTACCGCCGCACGTTCATTGATATATTTCTCGGGCATATCCTTTAGCTCAAACATCTGAGAAGTTATCTGGGTTTTTGCCGGGATCCGCTGGCGGGCTACGGCGACTTTACCAAAATTGCCGTTAACTTGATAGGTTTTTTCCATTTGTACCAAGAACATATATATTCCACCGGCTGCGACCAGGCCAACGATCACGGCCAGGATCAAGATCAGCTTATTTTTCATGTTGACCACCTCTTTATCTGTTATTCAATTAATTTAACACCTTGCAGGCCATAGTCCGCCTGGCTTGACGCGGATTCTCCCTCAGCTGCCATCTTTATGAAACAGCCTTCAATATAGTTTTCATTACCTTGTGCAGTCACTCTATCCACCAGGAAAGCGGCGAAACCGATTATCTTGATCTTTTTTACCTGTCCCTGGACAATAACAATAGGTTCGTAAACCGGTACAATAAGGATCCTGGGACATCCCGGATCAAAATGGGAGGGGGTGCATTCAGGAGAATGTGTGCATAGTCCGATACGGTAGTCTATGGCCCGTTTGGTTGGATTTGACATGTTTCCTGTTTCAGTGCTGATCTCGTCTCCAACAACAAGCTGTCCCTCGTAGCCGTATTTTAGGTTGTCCTCGTAATTGCTTGAGCCGCTTCCGCCCAGGGAAAGGGCGCCGTATGTGCCCGGACCGAGGGGGGAGGGGGCGGGACTGTTGGATCCTTGTTTCAGAATGTACCTGGTGTTGAAATCAAAAGTCTGATTGGGCACGGCCAAAGGCGCTGCGCCTTTGAAGGAACTTAGACCCGCCACCCTGGCGGATGCCCGCGCGCTTACAGTTCCGGAGTTTATGCCAAGTACCCTGGCAAAAATAAAGTTTACCTGCTTTGTCGCCGCGACCGTTATCTTTGAATCCTGACGGCCATTATCGTCTGAAACTGTTGGCTGGTCAATGCTGCAGCCATTCGCCAGAGCGTAGTTTTCCGCGGTGTTTTTTGCTAGAACCGGGTTTAACGGTAGTTCCTGCGCCCCGGCCAGGGCAGCCGCGTCGACGGCATTGAATAATTGTTGCTTGTTAAGGACAAGCATTCCGATATCTGTTACCAGTGCCGTAAAACCCAGCAAAGCCGCTATTCCGACAGTAATTATGACCAGAGCAAAACCGCGCTGGTCACCGGCAAAATTCCGCCAAATTTTTATTAAAATTTTCATTTTGACCTCCGTTATTCCACCCTCATTGTGGTTGAGGCAGTCAGTGGGAAGGGGTCGGGCACTATAGCATCCAGTACCGGAGTTATTAAGCTGACTGTGTAATCAACTTTTACTGTTAACGGAATACCCCTTGTCCTGAAGCTTTCATCGGGTGTAATAGTAATTTGAGCGTCCGTTAAACCTAAAGTTGCCGCGACATTCTTGACTGTTGTTTTAATTTCGGGATCCGTTTCGCTGATAATCCCTGCGCGCGCTCCTTCCCTGGAAGCATTCGTTATCAATAAATAAGAGTGGAATATCCTGCCGAACTCCATCGTTCCCATTATTATAAAGATCAAAAGCGGCAGTGCCAGCGCCAGTTCGACCAGCGCCTGTCCCCGCTTATCCTTTATTAACTTGCCTACAAGGCGCATAAAATCACCTCACAAAATATGCGACAGCACTGCCGATGGCAATGGCGGCGCCGTAGGGGATCGTGCTGCTTTGCTCAACTTCTGAGTCTGCTGAGTAGTTTTGAATAAGTCCATATCCATGCAGGAAGGGGAAAAAAAGTTTTTTTAAAGTAAAAAGTAGTTTTTTGTTTCTAACAAGATAATAAACTGCCAGGATTCCACCTGCTATAGCCCCTGCCAGGAAGGTGGTAAAAATAAAGGAAGGACCTTTCAACACCCCGATAGTGGCCAGGAATTTTACATCACCGGCGCCGATACCACCCATCAAGTAGGGGATGAGAAGTAATACTATTCCAAGAATTAAACCTTCCAGGCTGAAAAAAACTTCAGGCAGGCCACCGGCGTATAGATGATACCCAATGGCCAGGGTCACTGCCGGAAGCAGCACTATGTTATAAATTCTCCGGTTGGCAAGATCGGTTAAGATACAAATAACAGTGACAATTAGAAGTATTAGGTCTGTAAACATAAAAGTTAACCTCTTTAAAGGCGGACCCCACTCAAGGTACTATGAGCAGGGTCCGGGTCGGGAGATGCTTAAATCTAGTGTAAATCTTTAAATAAGTTACGGGGCGGGGGTGACTGCAGTCGTAACAGTGCTAAATGTGCCCGCAAGTCCGTTTTTTAATGCCGTGAGGCCACCGATAAGAGCTACTGCCACTAAGGCTAGGATTAACCCGTATTCCGCCATGCCCTGACCAGATTCGTCTCTCAACAGCCGCTTTGCCAAATTCAGCATCATGAGTCCACCTTTCTTTGTTATTATTTTTTATTTTGTTGAAGTCAAAACTGCTTAAGGACTAATTAAACCGTCTGCAGTGCTCTGGTAGGCATTTGAGATTCCTTCTCTCATTGACCCCAGCGCCAGGACCAGCCCCAGCGCCACCAATGCCAAAATTAACCCGTACTCTGCCATGCCCTGGCCGCCTTCTTCCTGAAAAAGCCTTTTTGCCAGATTTAGCATTTTTTACTTCAGCCGCCTTTCAATCTGCTATGTGTTACCGTAATACTACCACTCATTACAAAGAGAGGCATGATTCAGCAGTCTTAATTTATGTACCGACAGTAGTCCGGGTAATATCCGGGACTTGTCCTATAATCCACTATCTGTCACAGTAGTGGCGCCATCGACAGGATCTGTCATGCACATTGTGAAAACAAAAAAGGGATATGTAATAAGTCGCTTTAGTGGTTAAAGTAAGCACAAAAATAAGTATAAATATGGCAATAGGCAATTTGGCTGGAAAAACAAGAAAAAATAACCCCTTTAGGGGTGGTTTGTGATAATTATGCGGTTGGCGAAATTTTTAATAAGTCTTAAGATATGACCAGCAACGGCCCTTGTGGGGCCGGAGCAAATCACCCGTTTTACGGGTGGATATGATTCACAAAGCCGGATGGATAATGGCGTCATTAAAGATCCACAATCTTATTTTTTACGGCGAGTAAGGCGGCCTGGGTCCGGTCGATTACGCCAAGCTTTTGGAATATGTTAGTCAGGTGGTTCTTTACTGTTTTTTCACTGATATAGAGTTTATTGGCAATAGTTCGGTTGCTCTCCCCGTGCGCCACCAGGCGAAGTACATCAATTTCACGCCTGGTCAGACCTTGAGGAAGGGTCTCCCGGGCGGAACGGGAAGACAGGCGACTGAACTCGGCGAATATTTTGGTCGTCATGGAAGGGGGCATAAAGGATTCGCCCCTGGCAACTCCCAGGATGGTTTGAATTAATAGATCTGAACGGATGTCTTTAAGGACATAACCTGAAGCGCCGGCCTTAATTAATTCGAAAAGGTATTCTTCCTGATCGTGGATTGTCAGCACAATAATACCAATTCCTGGGCACTCGTTTTTTATTATCCTGGTGGCTTCGATCCCGTTGGTCCCGGGCATAGTGATATCCATGAGGATAATATCGGGCTTTATTTTAAAAGCCAGCTCGACGGCCTGTTGACCGTTTTCAGCTTCTCCCACGACCTCGATTGCTTCTTCCGTGGATAAGATTTTATAGAGTCCCTCACGGATGAGCGTATGGTCATCCGCAATTAATACCTTTACTTTTTTCAAATTCCGTTTTCCTCCGTTTGCGGTGCTTTTTGTCAATAATTTTCTACGGGAACCGAAATACATATTGATGTGCCCCTGCCGGGAACGGTAACAACATTTAATTCTCCTTTTAGAAGCTGAACTCTTTCACGTATCCCTATTAGGCCGTAACCGTCGCGGGCCTTGTCTGCCATGATTTTATCCAGGTCAAATCCGATGCCGTCGTCTTTTATATATACAGTCATCTTTTGGGGGAGCAGTTCCATTTTAACTACCGCGTTTTTAGCCTTGGCGTGCTTTTTGATATTATTAACCGCCTCCTGGATGATTCTGAAAATAGCAACTTCGGTTGTAGTATCCAGCCGCCGCTGCCGCCCGATGAAAAAGAACTCAATCTGGAAGCCGTACTGGTCTTTATAATCGGTGAGATACCTTTTTACAGCGGGGGCCAGACCGAGGTCGTCCAGCACCATTGGTCTCAGGTCAAAAATGATCTTGCGTATGTCCGTTAAACTCAACCGGACCAGGTCCTGCAACGCGACCAGTTCTTCCCGCACCTTTTCGGGATGCAAATCCAGCAACTTCTGGCAATAATCCGCCCTCATCACAATATTTGCCATGGACTGTGCCGGGCCGTCGTGAATTTCCCGGGCTACCCGCTTGCGCTCATCTTCTTGAGCTGTAATGATGCTTAATGCCATCTTTTGAGCCTCGTGAAACTCGTCGATTTTCGAGCTAAGGTCCTGCAATCCCCCGGCTAAGTAGTTCAGGACTACGCCAACCTGGGAGATTAGCTTTTCGGCTCGTTGAACGGTAGCTTGGAGCCTGCGCAGGCTTGTTTCCAGGTGGTCTCTCCTGTACCGTAAAAGTTTTTCTCTTTCTTGCAGTGTAATTAATTCCACCTGCAGGGTATATGCATTATCATAGGCGTCTTTAATATCTTTTTCGGTGTATCTATGAAAATCTTTACTGACTTCTATCAACCTGAGCCGGGCCTTTTTTTCCGAAACAGTTAACCGGTCCACCTGCTTAATTATGCCGGCTACCTCACTCTTAACTTCTGCCAGCTCTTGCTTTACCCTGTTCATCTCCAGCGATGAATTCTCTGCTATGTCGTAAATCTGAATTTTACTTTGTTCGATGGTTTCTATCGTTTCTTTAATAATACGGTCAAGGGCGTTTATGTCAAACACCAGGATCACCTCTGAGCCCTTTTTAATAAATGTTCTTTTTCACTTCCCGTTTTCCTTCCAGTTGATGAAAAATAATGAAAAATGATATTTTTACATAATTTATGAATACGGCGCCAAACTATAAGTGTTTTTAAAATAAAAGGGGGTGTTTGCGTTTGCGTGTGGATGTAGATCAGGATTTATGTATCAGTTGCGGGACGTGTATAGATATCTGTCCGGATGTTTTTCAATGGAATGAGGAAAATAAAGCCAGCAGTGCAGTTGATCATATACCCGCCGACTTGGAGGAACAAGCGCACGAAGCTGCGGAAAACTGTCCTACCGAAGCAATCACCGATATTTAATGGCCAGGACAAGGGGACGGCTGAAGAAGGACCGTCCCCTGTCCGCCTTCCTCCCGCGAAAAATATGTTATAAAAGAAGTGCCATAAATGGAGGGGGGGACCTTCAGGCCAATAAAGCCGGGACGTCATATCCGCCAATTGGCAACGATGTTACGCAAGGGCGGACAGTGGACGCGGGCCGGATCGTTTGACACCTTTCTACCGCTTGGTCCGTATATTATAAGTGACCTTAACCCGGGAGATGTTATCTTAAAATCGGCTGTAATTGCCTTAATGATTTGATGGTGGACACTTATAGGGAATTATGGCTGTTAAACTCAAAATTTTGTTTGACAAGATAAGATAATATGCTAAAATTGAGTTTGGTTGGAATTAGCCAATCCTTAAATTTTAGTAGGGAGGGGTGTTAATTCCAATAATATTGTCTATAAAGGGGGCAGATAAATGAAACAATTGGGCCGCCACGTATTGGCTGAAATTTGTGGATGCGATTTTAACATTCTCAATGATATCGACAAGGTTGAAGAAATATTGGTGAACGCGGCTTTGGAAGCCGGCGCCGAAGTAAGAGAATGTGTATTCCATAAATTCAGTCCTCAAGGGGTAAGCGGTGTGGTGGTTATTTCAGAATCGCACCTGGCTATCCATACCTGGCCGGAACTGGGTTACGCGGCAGTAGACGTATTCACCTGCGGTGAAAAAGTAAATCCCTGGGACGCGTGCAACTACCTTACCGACCGTTTTAGTGCAAAACACATGAAAGCAAAGGAACTGAAGCGGGGTATCATTCCGGAAAATTACCTGAAGGAAGCCGTAAATCTATAGGAGGGATATTTATTAGTACCCAGAGAAGTAAAAATTAGCAGGCCTTGCAATAAGAATATTGCAGGGCCTGTTGATTTTTAGGAAGGAAATCGTGAGGTTACACCGAATATATACCATTAATCCCATTCCATTTTGCATGAAGCGGGCATCACCGGGATGATTCGCTTTGGGATAATATTTGTTTAGCCGGGGCGCAAATGCAATTGAGTGAAAAGTTAAAAAACTTGCGGACGCCAATCTGAGCATACCGTTTTCGCTTTGCCTTTCGGCGGGATATTCCGGGATGGAGCTTTTTCTTGGCGGTGAACAGGCCGATTTGGTCCGGCAGAGGAGAAACGGAGTTAAGGCCTATTTCACCGTAAACCGGCATATAAATCATAATACAGTTTGCGGGAAAGGATTTATGAAATCCATATTGCCGGCTGGCTGAACCCGGATTTAAAACTGGATTATTATATGATTATTAAAAATACCGGCTTGGAGCCGCTGGCGCTTTCCGGCTCCGATGGCTTCGGTGATTTTAAAAGCCCTGGCTGTGGCCAGGCTGATGCTGGATAACTTAAAAAACCGCCCATGACGCAGACGCGGCAACCGGCCGGTTTATGTCAAAAGCTGAGATAGTGTAGATGATGAAAGCGGCGGGGCGTGCGCCGGTAGAGCGTGATACATTGTATAACGTTGTTGAGGAGGGTTTCTAGTGTCCGGAATACGCCTCGGGCAGGTTGATTATATTAATTGCCTCCCCGTTTACCATGCCCTGGAAGAGGGGCTTCTACCACTGGAAGCTGAATTAATAAAGGGGCGGCCCGCCAACTTGAACCACCTTTTTTTGAGCGGTCATTTGGATGCCACGCCTCTGTCTTCAATTGAGTACGCCAGGAATGTGGATAAGTGCATCATCCTGCCCGGACTTTCCATCAGCGCCGACGGCCGGGCGGAAAGCATCCTGCTTTTCAGCAAGGTGCCGGTTACTGAACTGGAGGGGAAAAAAGTGTGCCTGACCGGGTCTTCCGCCACCGGGGCCGCCCTCTTGAAAGTGCTTTTTGACCACTATTACCATGTTGATGTGGAATTCGAAACTACTGTTGCCGACCTCAAGAGCATGATGAACAGGGCGGACGGGGCGCTTTTAATCGGGGACAAAGCCATGCAGGCCCACCAGTTTGTAAAAGAAGGGAACATGCCTTGCCATGTGACAGACTTAGGCGAGGCATGGAAGCAGTTTACCGGGGTTAAAATGGTTTATGCGGTATGGGTCGTGCGCAAAGCTTACGCCAACGCCAACGTGGAAAAGGTCGATATTCTTAGCGACACCCTGTTGAAAGCCAAGGAAATCGGGTGCGGCCAGGTTCCCGCCATGGTAGCCAAGGCCCGGCAGCGAACCGGCCTGCCATTGCCTGTGATTAAGGATTTTTTTAACACGATATGCCATGAATTTACCGGAGAATACAGGAAGGCGCTGCTTACTTTTTATGACTATGCTTACAAGAGCGGGCTGATTGATGAAAGAGTCAAGTTGCGCGTTTGGGGTGAAGCTTGTGAATGACCTGAATAGCATCTTTGATAAGGCCGTCCGGGGCGCTAAAATCCGAGCAGTGTATAAACTTTGCCGTCCACAATGTTTTGCCCTGCAAGCCCGTTATCTTCCCGGAATTTTTTAACCGCTTTTTCAGTACCCTGTCCCCAGAACCCATCAGGCGTCCATTTGAGATAGCCAAGCCTCTTCAGGGATCGCTGCACTTCTAAAACGTCTGGCCCCCTATCTCCATATTTCAAGACGGCAGGGGGAGTACCGGGCGCGCCGAAAGGTGTCCCGATAATGGTCACCGGTGTCCCCTGCGTGACCATGGGGAAAATCTCCTCAACGTGAGCATTATGCATCCTGATACAGCCGTGGCTGGCAAAGCTGCCGATACTGTGGGGTGCGTTGGTGCCGTGGATGCCGTATTGTCCGTAAGGTATATTGAGCCCCAGCCAACGCGTACCCATGACATCAGGCGGGTTTGTATCCTGAGAGGCGATTTTCCAGTTGCCGACCGGGGTTGGTGATTCATATTTTCCCATAGCTACCGGAAACTGGCGAAAAGGCTCTCCGCCGTTGAAAATGGTCAGGGTTAGCCTGTCCATATCAATAATTATGCTGATTTTTTCCGGTGCCGGGGTTGCCGCCAAAGTTGCCTTTATGCCCGCTCCTGCGAAAAAAACAGCCAGGAAAACTGCTATATTCAACAAACGGAATTTGTTCAAGGAGCATTTTCCTCCATTTTATTTTTGTCATTTTCTATTTTCCCTTTTGACCGGCTGAAATATGCTGTTTGTCAATAAAAAATGAAATCCATTCGCCGGAAAGTATTATGTATTATATTATCAATAACATTGTGGTTCATTTCACAATTATGTATAATCAATTATATCAAGATTTAAGAATGAATTAACTGGTCGCCTGAATGTAATAGTCCGGCTGCTTAATATTTCGGATGAGGAGTTGATGTTAATGAAAGACCCGGAAGAGTTTAATGGGAAATTTCTTAGTCAATTAAGTGAAATAGCTGAGAAGAACAACTTGATTAACCCCGGATTATTCAGTAAATACAACGTTAAACGCGGACTCCGTGATCAAGACGGTAAGGGTGTGCTTGTCGGCCTGACGGAGATCGGTGAAGTGCATGCCTATATTATTGACGAAAATGAGACTATTCCTGTTCCAGGCAGATTAATGTACAGGGGCATTGATATAAGCGATATCGTAGAAGGTTTTCTCAGCGATGGCCGCTATGGCTTTGAAGAAACGTGTTATCTGTTGCTTTTTGGAGAGCTTCCTGATAGGGAGACACTAACGGGTTTTGAAAAGCTGCTTTCGGAATATCGAAATCTGCCCGATGATTTTGCCCGTTCCTTGATTTTGAAAGCGCCGAGCAGGGATGTGATGAACGCTTTGGCAAGGAGCGTGCTGGCGCTATATAGTTTTGATGATAATGCCGATGATACTTCGGTAAACAATGTATTAAAACAATGTATCAGGCTGATTGCCTGTTTCCCGTTGCTTGCGGTTTATGGCTATCAGGCTTTCACTCATTACCACGGAAACAATAGCTTGTATCTTCATGGCCCGATGCCGGATTTTAGCGCTGCGGAAAATATCCTGCACATGCTTAGGCCGGACAGCAAATTTACAAAACTCGAGGCAATGCTGCTCGATCTTGCGCTTGTGATTCATGCCGAGCATGGTGGGGGTAACAATTCATCATTTGTAACCCATGTTGTGACATCAACCGGGTCAGACACATATTCCGCAATTGCCGCGGCGTTAGGATCGCTTAAGGGGCCCAGGCATGGAGGCGCTAACATTAAGGTTTGTAAGATGTTTGAAGATATGAGGCAAAACATAAAGGATTTGAACGATGATGAGGAAATTGAAGGCTATCTTGTTAAGTTGGTTAATAAGGAAGCCTTTGATTGCGCGGGTCTGATCTATGGCATGGGCCATGCTGTTTATTCAATATCTGACCCGAGGACTGTTATTTTCAAGGAACATGTTGCCCGGCTTGCAAAGGAGAAAGGTTTGGAGGACGAATATAATCTCTATTTAAAGGTTGAGAAGCTGGCTCCTGAAGTAATTGAAAGAAACCGTAAAATGTACAAAGGTGTAAGTGCAAATGTTGATTTTTATTCGGGTTTTGTTTACAGAATGCTGGACATTCCGATTGAATTGTTCACTCCAATATTTGCAATTTCCAGAATAGCAGGCTGGAGCGCGCACCGTATTGAAGAGATCGTTAATTCCGGAAAAATCATCAGGCCGGCGTACAAAAGCGTTTCGAAACGGCGTGAATATATCCCGATTGACAGGCGGTAAGGCTGTGCCCAAGCACATAATTCTTCCGCCGGGCCGTGGGTAATAAGAAAAAATACCCGGCGCGTTATGCCGTGCCGGGTTTCTTCTTTTACATCCGCCGCGCGTAATCCACAGCGTTGTTAAATATGGCCAAACCATGCGGTATGGTGTTTTCCGGCATCCTGCGCCAGTTCGGGTGTTGGGTTTTTTCCACGTACCGCTCCGGGTGAGGCATCATGCC
>MVRN01000122.1 GCA_002067965.1 Pelotomaculum sp. PtaU1.Bin035 | reverse complement strand
TGGTGATCGTTTTTCGGGTCAATGAATGTGCTAGATATTCCTGCCGGGCGGGACTATTTTATGTGCAAGATTACATCCTTGCGCCTGGTAAAAATTTTCCTCTGTCATCATTAAAACCACCTAACGCGCCATACGGAGCGGTTCGCTTGTATCTTCTAGTGCCCACCCCTGTTCATTAAATAATTCGGTTTCGGCTATACCTAAAACACTTGAAATTCTTTTCCTTAGTGCCGGCCAGCAAGGTCTTTGCCGATGTTCAATTGCGGAAATATTAGCCGGGTGGACATCGGCCCTTGCTCCAAGCCGCGCCTGACTCAATCCCATACTTGAGCGAACAGAAACCAGCTTAGTCTTTGCAATCAAGAAAATCACCTCCTGATTAATATTATAATTTATCAAATATCACTTGTCATTCATTAAAGGAAGTGATATAATGACATTAATAACCCGCCAGGCAAGATATAAAAAGGATTTGTTAATAATAAAAAATAACTTATTTAAGTAGGTGAGAAAGTGACCACGAATTCAAAACCAAAAATGAAAATAACTCACAGGAACGGAAGTTTATTTATGTGGGTTAGGGGATACTATAAAATCCAAAAAATCGATGGAGAAGATTATATTATTACTAACGGCGGTTTAAGTTTTTATGAACCAGATTATAAAACTATCATAGAAAAAATTGCCAGCATGGATTTAACCAATGATAATGTATTGAAGTTTGTTAATAAATACGGATTGCCAGGGACTTATTACTATTATATAGAAACTGGCTCTTATGAAAGCTATGTTAAATTTACTAAACCAATTGAAGAACACCCACTATTAAAATGGGAAAGATTGTTTGGAGCAAAATCACCTTCCGGTCTACCTAGTCTTTCTGTAACAAATGGTTTTAATGTTGAAAAAAGAGGCATCCGTGGCGAAATCATAGGCATTCCGGAAACTAAAATTGCAGAGTTACTTACTAATGATATGCAATTATGGAGAGATTATCGTGAACCATTGGACTTTTTAAAACTGGCTTTTAGCGAATTTCGTCATGCAGTGGAACATCTTATTAATGGAGATTACCATCCAAGACTTAAATTAAAAATAGAACTTGACGGTACAGTAATGATATCTCCAGTTACTTCTTTATTAGAAGCATGTTACTCGTTTTTAATATGGAATGTTGGTACGGGAAGCAAATTAAAACAATGTGCAGGTTATAAAAAGTATAATTGTGGTACCTGTGAATACGGGAAGCGTTTTTTTTGGCAAAGTGGGACTTATCAATTATATGGAAAAAATAATTGCAAATTATATCAAAATGAACGTGCTCAGCGGTACCGTAAGGGAGAAACAAAGAATCAAAAAAATAAGGGGGTTTAAAAAAATGGCAGGTAGTATTGAAGAACGCGGCAAGGACTGCTGGAGACTCGTCGTTTCTGGTGGGCGTGATGCAAACGGGGCAAGGATTAAACACAGAAGGGTATTTCACGGCGGTAAACGTGAAGCGGAAAAGGCTCTCGCGGCCTTTATAGTGGAAATCGAGCGGGGGGAATACATCAAACCTCAAAATATGTATGTCCGGGACTACCTGAAACAATGGCTTAAAGATTATACCTTACCCAATACAGCCGCCCAGACATATGAACGATACGAGCAATTACTCAGAAAATATGCTTACAACACCGTTGGTAAATATCCTTTAAATCAGGTTAAAGCCCCACATTTTCAACGACTTTATAACGATCTACAATCCAATAAATATGGTCTTTCAGGGACAACTATCCTTCAATTACACAGAATACTTGCCAAGGCATTTAAAACAGCCTGTGAATGGCAGCTTTTATCAAAAAACCCCATGGAATATGTGAAGGCACCGCACAAAAGCGACAAGGAAATTAATGTTATTACTGAAGAACAAGCAGGGATCATGCTGGAAAAGGCACAGGAAGAAGGACCGCTTTGGTTTTATGCCCTGGTGGCACTGGCAACGGTTGGCGGCTTGCGCAGAGGCGAATTATTATCGCTCCGCTGGCAAGATGTTGATTTTAATAAAAATACTATATCGGTTACTCAAAACCTTCAGCGCATTAAAGGGAAAGGTGTATCCTTTAAGGCACCCAAAACCAAAAAGTCTAGAAGAACAATAGCCCTACCTGGAGACATGATGGAACTACTTAAACAACAGAAGGTTGAACAGAATAGGCAACGATTGATTGCAGGTACCCTATGGCAAGATAATGATTTGGTACTGGCCGGCACATTTGGTAAGCCGCTATGCCCTGATTATATATCACATCTCTTTAAGGTGTTTATTGAAAGGAACAATTTGCCGCCGGTAACGCTACACGGATTAAGACACTCAGCGGCAAGCATCCTAATTGCCAAAGGGGTCCATGCCAAAGGTATCAGCAGTAGATTAGGTCACTCTGGTATTCAAATTACGATGAATACCTATGGAAAGTTTTTTGAAAGCGCGGACCGGGAGGCAGCCAACAAGATGTCGGGTATGCTTCCAAAAGTCAAAACAGCTATCCGGGATTAATGCCCGGATTTTAATTAATTTACGATATTAACACAAGACCAGAGTTAAAGAATGAGGGGACACCATGTGTCCCCATTTGTTTATGGGGACACTGCTAGCTGAAAGGCGCATGACTGTAAGTAAAGCGGTTTTTTAAATGGGGACAGTGTGGGGACAAACTTTTCAAAATGTCTCCAAAATCAACTTAATTATTCCAAAGTGCTAAATTAGAAAACCTTACAGGACAAGCTTTTCATAACTTCCCCGAACTATACCAAACAAGCCATAGAGGACTTAAAATCCTGCGAGCTTCGCGGCTCGTACCGGTTCGATTCCGGTCTCGGGCACCATTTTAAAGGAGGTTCAGTTGATTATGCTGAGTCTCTTTTTTATTTTGACGGCTATTATGACGGCTAAACTTGCTTTTATTTTTCAGGACACCATTTAACTTATCAGCACTTCGCTTGTCCATATCGTCAAGTACGTGATGATATTTTTTTTGTCATAAGTAGATTGCTATGACCCAACCTGGCTGATGCTTCCCGCTCTGTTACACGCGTACAAAAAATATTTTAGCAATTATGGTATTAACAGGCTATATTGCTAATATTCATCCTACCAGGGGGGGTGAGTATATGTTTACAAAGTCAAAATTCATTATTGTTTTAGGTGTGGTAATTTTGTTCTTTTCAGGCTGGTTCCTGGGCCATAATACTGCAAAATGTAAGTGCTCAGGTGTATGCTGCTGCCAACCAGGTCAAGCTATGAACCAGTGTTTGCCCGGCAGATAAAGCCTACTTAACAGCCGCCAGTTGTGGCGGTTATTTTTGTTACCGGAGGTGGTGGGGTTGTCCGATTTTGGCGAACGCATAGCAAAGCTTGAGGTGGAGGTGGAGGTGGAAAACTTGAACGGTTGGCAGAAGAACCAAAACGGAGCGCTTCTGCGTGTTGACTCAAAAGTGGACGGTTTAAAAAACTGGATGCTGGGACTGTTGGGGACAAGCGTACTGTCCCTTATTTTATTGGCTGTAAACCTGTTAGCAAAGAAGTAAAAAATAAAATGGGAGGTAAGCGTCAAACTTTCTCCACCTTGTTCCAACCCTAAGTTTATAGGATAATCTTCCCCAGAACACGAAGTGAGGAGGATATTCTTTATGACGAAAACCGAACAGCAAAAAAATGGGAGCGTCGGATCGCAGAATATCGATCCAGCGGACAGAGTGTAAAAGAGTGGTGCGCGGCTAATGATGTGAAGCCAGAGCGGTTATGGTACTGGCTCCATAGACATAAAACCAAGAAAGAGGCTCCTTATATAAAGTCAACCCAGTGGCTACCGGTAGAAGTGAGCGAGCAATCACCCAATCAGAGCAACGCCTTACTAATCAGAATGGGTGAGGCCAGCATCATGGTAAAACCCGGCTTTGATCCAGCCTTGCTCTCCGGGATAGTCCGTGTGCTTGCAACAGTATGCTGAATGAAGCCGGTATCGATCGGGTTTATCTCGCCTGCGGCGCTACTGATTTGCGTAAGTCCATTGACGGGCTGGCGGTGCTTGTTAAAGAAGGATTCGAACTGGATGCTCTACGGAGCAGACAAATGGCTCTATCTACTCTATAATCGTATGCACGAGTACCTGCTGAAGCAGGAAATACTGCACGCAGACGAAACGATGTTGCAGGTACTGCGTGAACCGGGCCGATCCGCTGAGATACAATCTTACCTATGGCTTTACCGCCGGTCGGGAAGGTCCACCTATTATTCTCTATGAATACCAGACGACACGGGCAGGCAGTATATATGCGAGCAAGATAAACATGACCAGATAATGGATAGAATTTCAACTAAAGAACTGGAGAACCCTTTTAAGGGTCCTGCCAGGTAATCAGTGCACATGGCTTGAACGAAGTTTAAGCCAGCGTCGTTTAGGCGCTGGCTTGTAATAAGCCCTTATAGGGCTCGTGCAAGCCACCCATTTTGGGGTGGTCTTGACTATTGTGGCGTTTTAAATTTGTCAAGTGTTTTTTGCCTTTTTGGGAAATTACTTAGATTATTTTTAATAATTGCTTGCGGCGAACATACTACCATATTTTGTATTCTTAAGTTGACGACATTGATTCCCCCAAACCGAGTAATGGCAAGGTTTTTTAACCGGACAAATGTCCGCATGGATCTATTCCTAAAAAATGTTGTTTCCGTCAAGTGTGGGGCGACAGCCCCGGCTGCGCGGTTTTGGGTGGATTACAATCGCCCTACGGGCTCCTTCCATCCAGCCAAAACCGATATACCTTTTACCTTCACTGGAGGTGGTGTTTTATTAAAAAACTAAGAAATACTGCGATATCGTGAGCTTTTTAACCGGACAAATGTCCTAAATGTAAATTTGTATTTGATTATGATTGTTGTACCAACACCTATACTTGGCGCGTATTTTTTTCGATAATAAGAAAGAGGGAATTGGGTTTCCTTCTAGAACCATTATTTAGGGTTTTATATCCATATGGCAGATATTGTTCTTAATTTGAAAATAAATACTCCAGCTTCTCAATGACGGATGACCTTATTTCTATGGTGGACTGGATCAAAGGCAAAGATGGTTTAATCGGGCACCACCAAAAGCTAATGCTTAAAACCCAACTGCGTCACATAGACTTTCTGTCAAACGAAATCAAACGGCTGGATGAAGAGATTAAGGAGCGAATGCTCACTTTTGACAAAGACCTGGAGCTGCTGGATACTATTCCCGGAGTGGGTCGGCACACGGCTGAGCAAATTTTAGCCGAAATAGGAACCGATATGAACTAATTCCATTCCGCTGCTCATATGTGTTCGTGGGCAGGGCTGTCTCCAGGGAACAATGAAAGCGCCGGAAAACGAGAGTCGGGACGAACGCGTAAGGGTAATAAGAAACTGAGAAGCGCGCTGGTTGAAGCAGCCAGGGCCGCCGCCCGAACTAAGAATACCTATTTGTCCAGTCAGTATCATCGCCTTGCCGCAAGACGTGGAAAGAACCGTGCCGCTGTAGCAGTTGCCCATAGTATCTTGACCATTGCCTGCCACATAATCAAACGAAAGCAACCTTTTATTGAGCTTGGTCCAACTTATTATGAAGAACACAAGCGTGACACTGTAATCAAACAGTCCATTAAGAAACTGGAATCTCTTGGATATAAGGTCACCGTTGAATCAGTAGCTTAAGTTTTTGGATTGTTACCATCATCCTTCTGCTGCCGGGTTTAAAGTTATCATATAAAGCTGGCTTTATATTTTATTGTCTTTTTCGAAATGTAACGGTATTTAATTTTCAGGATAGGATAGGGTAGATATTTAGGCATTCTAATTTACATTATAAGTGCAATTATTATGTTAGTTGGTGGATTTTTGGATATCTTTGGTGCTATAGCCATTAATATTGAATGTATAATTAATTTACTTGAATCGGCAAAAAGACAAGAAAAATATAATAAGAAATATATGGCAATAAGTATTTCGCTAGTAATTTTAGAAATAGCTATGTTTTTGGGTTTCTTTTTAGGATAGCAACTCATTGAATTATTTACAAGGAGGTCAACTTTGTCTGATATCGAAAAAAACATCATACCAATTATTGTCGGTGTTACCGGACATCGCGATTTACGGGATGAAGACATTCCAAGGCTAAAAAAGCAGGTAAGTCTGATATTTGACGAACTGAATAATAATTATCCGGACACGCCATTAATTCTTCTTTCGCCATTAACGGAGGGAGCAGATCAACTGGCAGCAGAAGTTGCTTTAGAAAAAGGAGTTCGTCTATTTGTCCCGTTGTCTGTACCGGTTGAAGAGTATGAAAAAGGTTTTACGAACAACGTATTTCAAAATAAATTTAACCAATTAATCAAGCAAGCAGAGAAGATCCTCATATTAACAGAATGGATTAATTGTGAAAAAGAGCGGGAAAATAATGAAGGGCCAGTTAATGCATTTGAGTACTTAGGTGCATATTGTAATTTTGCAGAATCTTTGTCCAAGCCATTTGCAGAATAATTAGGCTTAACATTTCTTTTGAATGTGCAAAAT
>MVRN01000121.1 GCA_002067965.1 Pelotomaculum sp. PtaU1.Bin035 | reverse complement strand
GTCCTTTAGGCGCTGGCTTGTAATAAGCCCTTATAGGGCTCGTGCAAGCCACCCCATTTTGGGGTGGTCATGACTAGTTGTTAAATTTTCTCAAAACGATTTTTCAGGCGCTTACTGACATCCGGCATAGTGGTATATTCCATCTCGTCCAAGTGTAGCCGGTGCGGCTCAAACGGCCCCATGCTGCGCATGAAGTTGGCTACCTCATTGGCCTTTTGCCTAGCGAGGTCGTAAGACGGATCAGCGAAGAAGTCCTGCGGCCCGTGCAGCTTGCCGTCACATAACTGGAATCCCAGTGCCACTACTCTGGGTGGTCCATCAAAGCGGGTAGGGTTAGACAAATTAACAGGTACGGGCATCAGTGGCCCACTGTGGGAGCCGCGCATCCAACCCGAAACCAGGTGGGGATTGGCAAAAGGCTCAAGAGCTTCTCCCACTGCCGGGAAACCGCTTTGGCAACGTACGATCAATACAGGATCATCCTTGCCCACATACCGTCCGGCCATCAGGTTCAGGCGTTGGGTGCTGGAAGTAGCTGCGATCTCATTCGTTCCTTTCTGGTAAACAGACTTGATGCAGTAACGGCCGGGAGCGCCTATAAAAACCAGCATGTCGTAAAGTTCTTCAGGGCAGGAGAAGGTTACTTTCTTGTTATCAATCAAGTCGCGCACTTCAAACAAAAAACCCTGATGCATTTTGGGATCGATGACAAGTCCTATAGTGTTGAATGGATCGGCAAACATTTTGTAGATTGGAAGATTCCAAGCGCCTGGTTCGGTTTTATCAGCCATAAAAACAATTACTGGCTCGCTTCCGCGCTCCTCAAACTCCATTTCGGCTACGCCCGGGCCCATGCCCTTGACATTTCCCGAAAAAGAGTCGGCCAGTAGGTCTTGTCCGGCCCCGTATAATTTTAGTTTCCTGGCTAATGAAGTGCAGGATAAAAAAGTATCCCATGCCAATTGGTGTATATCACCGTTGTTCTTACCATATTCGTGTGTTATGATTAAGTTAATGTCGTCACCAACGTGGGTAACGTGGAAGTCTATCGGAAGCGGGCTCCCGGCTAAAATACCCCGGGCGTTTTCCAGTAAATCCGGGTGTACGCTCGAATGGCCAACAAATCCACCAATATCAGCTTTAATAACGGACATTGTAATTTTCATACCTAATTGAGTTACCTCCTTAAAATTTATATGCTATATAATTCTATACTATGTTGTATTTCCCTGCATGATTCTTGTTAATTTAATAAATAAAATTTAAATGTGTTATCTTTTATCGGCTGAGAACGGTTATATGTGTTATGCTATTGGTCGGTTAAATAGCTTATTAAATCATCGCTGACCCATGGTGAAACATTATGGCTTAACAACGCCTTTATTTTCAAGTCTTTACTTGGAATTTATTAACTAAATTTCCTTTTATGATATTGACCTTGGTGATAGTTTATCATGATCAAGTTTGCAATCTTGTTGACCTGGCATTTTTACCGTGCTATAATAAACCAGTAAAATCAATGGGTAAGAAGTTTTTTGGCAAAAGATTTTCTTGGAATGTGCGTTGGGCCGGATTCTAGTTCCAAGAACAAAAAAACTCTGCAAAGCCTGATATTACTGGAAATCGTGGGGATATAGCTCAGCTGGGAGAGCGCTAGAATCGCACTCTAGAGGTCAGGGGTTCGAGCCCCCTTATCTCCACCAATGTAGACAAACCAGAGATAAGCTTTCCGGACAGGTTACAGATAGCTGTAGTGTATCCGCTGTGGCTGTTCATCTAACGTCCGCGATGGGTTTCGGACAATTGTCTGAGCCGGAAAGCACTTTTGCTATTTGATTAAGAAATGGTAGATTATGAAAAATAAATTCATCGATATATCATTTGCGGGAAAATTGTCAATATTAATATATTTTTTAGGAAATGTTTAAGCGCTTTGCGCTTTTTTAGTTTAAACACATGCACACTAGTAAAAAACAGAGTATATGCCTGTCATGAAGGGGGAGCTATAATGTCCGGACATTCTAAATGGGCTACTATTAAACGTAAAAAAGCCAAGGTAGACGCCCAACGAGGTAAAATATTTACTCGCCTGGCAAGGGAAATTATGGTTGCGGCGCGACAAGGGGGCAAAGATCCGGAAAGTAATATGCAGCTCAAAACCGCTATTCAAAGAGCAAAAGAGGCAAATATACCTAACGATAATATCATGCGCGCGATTCAAAGAGGCGCTGGTGAGCAGGGTGGTTCAAACTTTGAGGAATTTTATTATGAAGGTTATGGGCCCGGCGGTGTCGCCGTTATGATTGAAATAATGACTGACAACCGTAACCGCACCGCTGGTGAGATTAGGTACATATTTTCCAGGAACGGCGGCAGCCTTGGTGAGTCAGGCTGTGTGGCCTGGATGTTTCAGGAAAAAGGTCTAATCGTTGTTGAGAAAGCAGATAGCGGCCGCAATGAGGATGATTTAATGTTATTGGCTATTGATTCCGGCGCCGATGATTTTAAGGATGGTGAGGATTCCTACGAGATTACAACAGCTCCCGGTGAATTAGAGGCGGTAAAGGAAGGCTTGGAGGAAGCTGGTGTCGAAATTGCTTTCGCGGAGGTCTCTATGTTTCCATTAAATACCGTTAAACTTGAGGGAAATGAAGCGGAACAAATGATTAAACTTATAGACACTCTTGAGGACCATGATGACGTGCATAACGTCTATACAAACTTTGAAACAGACACCTAATACTATTAACCGGACTTTAAGCCCAGCGGTAGAATGTCAAGCATTATATTCGAGGAAACTGGAAAAATATTTAACCCTTAAAGGCAAAAAAG
>MVRN01000120.1 GCA_002067965.1 Pelotomaculum sp. PtaU1.Bin035 | reverse complement strand
AGAGTTACCGAAGGATGAGAAAAAGAAGGTTATGCCCATGTCAAAGGATGATGCAAAAAAATTCCTTGAAATAGCTAAGAAAAGCAGGCATTATCCAGCGTTTGTATTAGAGATTGGAACCGGCTTGAGGCGTGGCGAATTGCTTGCCCTGCGCTGGAAAGACATTGATCTGGAAAAGGGTGCTCTTACAGTCAACCAGGGATTAAGCAGGGTAGCCCTACCCGATAAGGACAAAAAAACACAGCTTATGTTCCAGGAACCAAAAACAGAGAAAGGCAAGCGGGTTATCAAATTAAAAAGCAATATTATCAAGATTCTAAAAGAGTATCAGCTTGCTACCGGCAACCGTGACAATCCTGAAGCACTGGTATTCAGCAATAAGAAAGGCGGACCGCTTGACCCCAGAGCCTTTACAAAGAGGTATGAAACACTTCTTGAAAAGGCCGGAATACCCAAGACCAGCTTTCACGCCTTGCGGCATACCGTAGCCGTCCTCCTTATCCAGGCCGGGGAAAAGGTGAAGAACGTCCAGGAACTATTAGGACATGAGCGGTACGGTACAACGATGGATATTTACGCTGAGTTTATGCCGGAAGAAGAAAAAGATAAAACTGCTGAAAAGATAGACGCTTTACTCGAAGAATTAATGTAAAAATCCCTGCCATAAGAGCAGGGACCGGAGCAATACACGCCAGGGACGCGACCCCTGGCTTTTACTTTTTAGGTTGCTTTTAAGTCTATTGGCATAACTATTGGCATAAAGCCTGTTTAACGGTAAGGCTCCGGTTACCCGAAGCCTTGATTTTTCTGGTGGACCCAAGCGGGATCGAACCGCTGACCTCCTGAATGCCATTCAGGCGCTCTCCCAGCTGAGCTATGAGCCCAATTATTTTGTTAAATTATTTAACAAAAGTGAAATATAATCAATTATCATATACATACCACACTTATAGTCTATCATTTTTCTTATTCGTGGTCAAGCACTACTTTAATTGTTTCGCTGTGCCATATAATCCTGTACTGTCAAAAATCTCGCTCTACTTGTTGCCTTTTCTCATAATAAAGGTACCGTATTCCAGATATTTGCGGTTATTATGTATGAATTCCATGTATTTTTGGAGTACATTATTTAATTCACGTTTAGTTTCCATTTTTTGAGATACTATTTGATAAGGATCTGGATGTAATATATTTATGATATTATCCAAAAGGCCGGGGAAATGATTGCGGGAAGTGTTGGCCTGAGCAAAACCAGTACTATAAAACATTTCCAGCCATTCTTCGAAAGTAGGTATATGTGGAATGTCACATATCGTTTGGAGTTGTTCTTTTACCTTAAGGGGTATTGATTTGCCGGCGCACATCTCAACGTCAACCAGAATTCCGCCTGTTTTCAATGTTCTGAAACATTCTTGAAGAACGGTTCTCGCCGGCAGAAATATTAAAACTGACTCAATAAAAATTAAATCGATAACTTCATCTTGAAACGGCATATCTCTGGCGTCGCCATGAATGAACTGTACCTGTACACCTTCATGTGATGCCCTGTACTTTGACTTATGCAGCATTTCTTCGGAATTGTCCAGAGCGAAAACATATGCTCCGGAAGTTTTAGCTATATGACAAGCTGTTCGCCCAGTACCGCACCCGATATCTAGGACGATGTCATTAGTAGATAAAGAAAGCCGCTGCAGTACATTAAGCGTGTGGGAAAAGCCTCCCGGGTGTAAACTACCTGTACCCATGGCAGCGATTGCATCAAGATATGAATTCATGGCCCAATTCCTTTATTTTTAATTGACATCCCAAAGTCCCATGCCGGCAACCAGCGGGTCTTCCTTCAGGATTTTTTATATATTCTATGTGTCTTTCGGACCTGAAGTTCCAAGATTGCTATTTTAAGTATCACGTGATTAAATATCACGATTTTGCGCGGGATGAGCTACAGTTCATTTTTTTTACGATATTATTTTCCAGTTGCGACTTTTTCCAAATCAGTTAGCCGTTCGGCCGGACCACAAAGGATTAGCAGGTCCCCCGGACATAATTTCTCGGACGAATCAGGATTAACAATATAATCATTGCCGCGCTTGATAGCAAGGACCATAACGCCATATTCTTCTTTTATCCGGGAATCCATCAACAGCTTTCCCGCAAACTTTGAATTCTGGTTTAAAGTTAACTCTTCCATTTCTAAATTGATATTTTTTTCCTCAATAAGTTTCTGCACAAAGGCTACGCTTGCCGGTTTTAGAGCGGCCAGGGCCATCCGGTTGCCGGCGATAGCGGATGGACTGACGACAACATCAGCTCCAGCTCTTTTTAACCTGATTATTGATTCCGGCCTATTGGCCCGGACCACTACCTTGACTTCGGGATTGAAATCCTTGCAAGCCATAGTTATCATTAAATTCCCGGCGTCATCTGAAAGGGTGGTTATCACTCCTTTGGCTTGCGGAACCTGCGCGGACAGAAGGACTCTATCCTCAGTGGCGTCTCCGGCTATGAACAGGATGCTGTCTTGGAAGCGCAAATCTTCCAATAGGGACATGTCTTTTTCAATAACAACAAACTTTTGATTGTCTTTAATCAGTTCGGCAATAACCGCGCCGCCAACTCTCCCCGCCCCGCAAAGGACGATGTGATTTCTTAGTTTGTCTATTTTCTTCAGCATTCTTCTCTTCCCCCAGATATCAGAAAGGTGTCCTTCCAGCACCCCTACAAAAATGGTGCTTATCACATATGTTAAAAGACCTGCTCCACCAGCAATAAGTAACATGATTATAATTCTCCCGGCTGTGGTGGAGGGTACCACATCTCCGAACCCTACGGTGGTAATTGTAATCACCACGAGCCAGAGAGCATCCATAAAGCTTTTGTCTTCAAATATGATTAAACTGTATATTCCTGCTGACATTAATGCTAGCAATGCCAGCGCGGCATAAAGTATAGGGCGGATTGATGTCAAAATATTACACCTCGTGCTCAATTATAGCACAAAAATAGAAGTGTTAAATTTCATGTTTTCCCAACTTGTCCCTACAAGCAGCGCAGTGACCAAAGATCTCAAAACTATGTCCCAATATTTCAAATTTCTTTTCTTTAGCAAGCTTTGTTTTATCCAGTGATTTGAACGGACATAAGTCCACCACTTTCGCGTCGCCACATTTTATACAGACAAGATGATGATGATGATGACCATCTGCGTGATTTATTTCAAACCTGTTTTTACCGTCCTGGAAGTTTAACTTCGAGACTATTCCTAGTTCCTGGAGGATTGCCATGTTGCGGTAGACTGTGTCAAGGCTTATGTTCGGATAATAAGCAGAGATTTTTCGGTAAATATCTTCTGCGCTTTGTGGTCTGGGATCAGTTTGCAAAGTCCTTAATATTTCCTGACGCTGCGGTGTTATTTTATAGCCATTTTTACGTAATTGATCAAGGATGTTTTTTTCTTGCACCGGACTCACTCCAAATAATATTTATTCTTATTTACAAGCTAATATTACTTATAGCTGTTTAATTAAAATATGTCAAGATTTCTCGGTTAGTAGGACTGGTCAAGGCGGAGAAATTATGGTGATGTGGTCCGGTAGCAAACCCTTGGGGTTATGAGCATATAACAACTTAACTTATCCAGCGTCCCGCTACAAATAGTATACAGATCACCGAAAAAACAAAAACAGAGATAATCGAATAGATTTGAGTCAGCCTGTTTTTATAAAGCAGGCGGGCTAGGGTAATGTACCCCGGAAATAAGACCAGAATATACCTGGGCATACCGAGAGGCAGGTTGTCCACTACGGAAGAAAATGGAATCATAAATCCAAGTGTCAAAAAAATCAGTAGTGGCATGTCATCTAAGTATTTGAAACTCCTAATAACCAGAAAGAGGAATAATAAAGCCATCCCGGATTCAAAAAGACTGTAAAACTCGCTGCTATTGAAAAATAAAGACAAGTTAAGTAATTGGCCTGCTCCAGGGTACTTAAAGTGGCGGTAACCCCAGTATTCGCTATTCAGTGAGTGGGCAAAAGCCAGAGGATCCCCGGTCTGCTTCCATAAGATAAGCATGAAGATCAATAAAGAGGCTGGTATTAAGAGAAGCGGGACAGCCTTCCTTAAATTAATCCGTTTATAGTTTTCCTGATATTGAATGTACAGAAAAGCAAAAAAAAGAACCACTCCCACATTCCGGGTGAGCGCTGCGCAGGCGCCTAGCAGGGACGCCCATATCCAGCGCCCGCGCCGGGCGAAATAGAAAGAGGCCAATACAAAAGCCAATAGAAGGGATTCAGAATATATTGAAGTAAAAAATATGGCCGTCGGAAAGAACAGCATTATAAAAATTGTAGTAGTGGCGATTTTTTCACCATAGTCTGCTTTGGCTATTATATAAAGAAAGTAGCAGGCTACGAGAAGAGCAATGTTAGAAATTAAAAAACCGGCGGCAACTCCGTCTTTGGTAATAATAGTTAACAGATGGATTAACGCGGGAAACATAGGAAAAAATGGGGCACTATTATAGTCGTAACCTTGCCCTGCTATTCTTAGAAACCATCCCGCATCCCAATGGATCAAAGAATCAAAAACCACATTTGGGTGAAGTCCGTCGGTTATTGTTGGAAGGACAGGACATAATATCTCTCTGGTCAGCCAAACCAAAAAAACAATATATAGCTTGTTCAAAGCGTAGATATAACTGACGCGTTTTAAATCTTCTTTGAACACTAATTACCCCCCGGTTGTTTTTGCCACCGTCTTGCCTTTGCGGAAAACCCATAATTTACTGAGGGAAAAATTGAAACCAAAGGCAATTGATGTAGCCAAAAATAATGTTATTGCATGCGATCCAATTACATTTAGAAGTACATAGAATGAAACGCTGTTTATGCCAAGCCCAATTGCGTTGACCACGGTAAATTTGAAGAACCTGCTCTTCCCGTTTCCGTCCAGGTCGGTTTTAAAAGTCCAGCAGCGGTTTAGAAAGAAGCTGTTTATGATGCCGCAAAAGTAGCTGAAACTCTTGGCCGCGGTATAGAAAATGGCGATTTCAGAAGGAAATATCTTTAAAATAGTAAAATAAACAGCCCAGTCGATGAATGTATTTACAAACCCTACAATAGCGAATTTGCACAATTGCAGAATACCTTCGTGGATCATTTTGTCTCCTTAATTATTGTCATGGAAATTTAATTAATAAAGCTTGGACTACAAACGGCTGCGGATGGTGCACATATTACTTTCGACGTTATTGCCCGGCATCCTCCTTTGTAACTGTCAACCATAAAAAATACTTTTATGAGAATAAAGTTTTCTCAGTATGTCGTGGCGCTTACCTTAAGGGTGATTTTAAACTTGCCACTACTATTAGTCATCTGAGCGAACTTTATATCCGTAAACACTTTTATATTATAAGTTTAATTTCTTTAGGCGTTTTTATGCAGGTTTATTGGCATAATTTTTTTTATTTTAAACATAATAAATATATTAAATATCACAGGAGGTGTATGTATTAGATGGAATGGTTATCCAGAGCAGCTCTAGTCCTTGTCATCATCGGAGCATTGAATTGGCTGCTGGTGGGTCTGTTTCAATGGGACCTGATCACAGCACTGTTTGGCGGGGATACAATGAGATCGTCCTCGGATTTTAGCAGAGTGATCTATACTTTAGTTGGCCTTGCCGGACTATATTCTATCTCTTTTTTCTTTAATGAAAATGTAGTAGCAAAAAACAAATAAAATCCTGAATCAGACATTAATAATAAAATGTATACTACAATCTAACCGAGGCAATGATAATAAACAAATAATTGCAAGGAGGCATGTGGTAATGATTCCCAAAAAAGACCGGAGCCAAACTCCTGATACCAATACCCCCTATGTGGAGGAAGAAAACGAAATATGTACGGAATGTGAAGATGTTTCCTGCTCCGAATCAAATATTTCTAAAGACAAAAAAAATACTACCCGTTAAGAAGAGACCTTTTCAGGTCTCTTCTTAAATTATAGGTTTCGCCCGGGGGTTGTCAGCACGTGGAACAAGTGCTATATTTGGATTACTGTAAATTTAATATTCAAGAGGTGATGTAGTCATGAACCAAAAGGCAAAAAATTATAATAGCGACTACCGGGTGAATGTCCTGAATAACAATACTATCATCAGCGTGGAAGTCACCTGTTGCGGTAGACATATCGGCGAGATGCGGTATAAAGACGGCGAAAGCAAGAAATGTTCGCTTTGCGGCACAGTGCATTCGATGATGGTCCAGCATAACCACTTTCATATCAGACCAATAAAGCCGGAATCAGATGAGTCGTTGGCTAAAGATGATAATAAGGCGGCATTAAATGTGAAGGTGTTGTAAATGTAATGGCAAAAATTTATGCCTTTCCATTATTTCCTTTTGAAGGATACAAGACGCCCGTTGACATAAAGTATGGTTGCTGGTATACTGATTTTAGCAAATAGTAAATAAGTGCTCTTATCCGGAGTGGCGGAGGGACTGGCCCAATGAAGCCCGGCAACCGTTGGGAAGTAAAGCTACCCAAAAAGGTGCTAATTCCTGCAGGAGATATTTCTTCTGACAGATAAGGGAAAAGCAATGACTTTTCAGGCCTCTTCTGTTTTGAAGAGGCCTTCGGTTTGTCATGGCGGAAGGGCACAATTACGGGGAGGTATGCTTAAATATGGCAATTGAAAAAACATACGCGGAAATCAATGAGAAAATTAGATCTGGTGAGGTAGTGGTATTAACTGCTGAGGAAGTAATTTCTTTGGTAGAGGAAAAAGGTATATCCGAAGCCGCCCGCCAGGTGGATGTTGTGACTACCGGTACCTTTAGCCCCATGTGTTCTTCCGGTGTTTTCCTGAACTTCGGCCATACCAAGCCGAGGATCAGAATGCAGAAAGTATGGCTGAACGGTGTTCCTGCTTATTCCGGGATTGCAGCGGTTGACGCCTACCTGGGAGCAACTGAACTTCCGGAGGATGACCCTTGCAACAGTAATTACCCGGGTGAGTTCCGCTATGGCGGCGGGCATGTAATCCAGGACCTGTTGGCCCGCAAGCCGGTTAAGCTGGAAGCTGCCTCCTATGGTACTGATTGTTACCCGCGCAAGGAGCTTGAGACTTATATTACCCTGGACGACATTAACGAAGCAATGCTGTTTAACCCTCGTAATGCTTACCAAAACTATAACTGCGCAGTTAATCTGAGCAGCAAGACCATACATACGTATATGGGATTGCTTAAACCCAATCTGGGTAATGCCCACTATTGTAGTGCCGGTCAGCTCAGCCCGCTGCTAAATGACCCATATTTCCTGACAATCGGGTTGGGTACCAGGATCTTCCTGGGTGGCGGGGTTGGCTATGTGGCCTGGAACGGCACCCAGCACTTCCCGTGTATTCAAAAGGATGCGGAAGGGAATATTTTCGGTCCGGCCGGCGGTACTCTTACCGTGCTTGGAGACCTGAAGCAAATGAAGCCAAACTGGCTGGTTGGCACAAGTTTCCTGGGCTATGGAGCTACCTTGACAGTGGGCATAGGCGTCCCGATCCCCATACTAAACGAGGAGGTAATGCGCTGCGTTTCAGTCACCGACCGCGACCTTTACGCGCCAATCGTCGATTACAGCGAGGCGTACGGCCAGCGCATACCCGGTAATCTGGGTTATGTCAGCTATGCGGAGTTGAAAACCGGAAAGATTGCTGTCAACGGTAAAGAAGTGCCTGCCGCTCCTCTATCCAGCTACCCAAAGGCCAGGGAGATTGCCGGGCTCCTGAAAGATTGGATCCAAAAAGGAGATTTTTTCCTGGCCGAGCCGGCAAGAATGCTGCCTTCCTATAAAGATGAAATTGTGGCGAAAACGCTAGAGATTAAGGGGATTTAACAATTTAACAAGATAAATAGAGGAGTGATTGGCGTGGCGTCGAAAAAAATAATTCTTCGCTTCGGTAAAGATATATCTGATAAGCCCATTATTTTTCATCTCGCCAGGGATTACAACCTTGTGTTCAATATTATTAAAGCCAATGTCAACCCGAATAAAGAAGGTACGGTAGTTATGGAGCTCACCGGGGAAAAGTATGACGAGGGCCTGGATTTCCTGAAAAGCCAGGGGGTCCGGGTACAGCCGCTAGCAGAAGAAGTGTTCCGCAACCGGGTAAAGTGCACTAGCTGTGGCGCCTGCACTACAATCTGCCCCACCGGCGCCCTTTACCTGGAAAGACCTTCAATGGAAGTTATGTTTGATAGCGATAACTGTGTTCTCTGCCAAATATGCCTGAAAGTTTGCCCGGTCAAAGCCATGGAGGTAAGGTTTTAATTGGAATACGTTGAACGTTCGTACCGGCGGCAATTCCGTCAAGAAGATCTGGCCTTTTTCCGGGTTGTTGTGCGCCAGACGGATTTGAGCGTTGGCATTCGCAAAGATAGGATTTCCACAGATCTGACGCGCTGGGTAGAAGAAATGGTGCAAGAGCAGAGGGTTCTTTTAGAAAACTACATTGAAGCAGATCCTGTCTTTCTGAATACGCTTGCCCCGCATAAAGTCATGCCCGGCGCACCCCCCATGGCGGTGGAAATGGCCGAGGCGGCCGGCAGAGCGGGCGTAGGACCAATGGCCGCTGTGGCGGGCGCCTTCGCTCAATATGTGGGCCAGGCGCTTGCCAGGCGGTCGAAAGACGTTATTATTGAAAACGGCGGCGATATCTACCTGCGCAGCACCAGGCTGCGCAGGATCGGGGTTTTTGCCGGCGAATCCGCTTTATCCAACAGGATCGCAATAGAGGTCAGGCCGGAAGATACCCCTCTGGGTATATGTACCTCGTCGGGTACTGTTGGCCCGTCACTGAGCCTTGGCAAAGCTGACGCCGCCGTTATTCTTTCTCCATCCGCGATCCTGGCTGACGCTGTTGCCACCGCCGCCGGCAATCTGGTGCAAAATAAAGAAGATATTCAACCGGCGGCGGAATACGCCGCGGGGATCGATGGAGTTACCGGTGCGCTAATTATTAAAGGCGACCGTCTGGCCGCCTGCGGAAAGTTGAAACTGGTCCCTCTGAATATGTGAATCCAAACCCAGCTTAGGAGGCCGGTTGTGAGAGAATTTTACAAAAAACACTGGGATACGATTACCAACATTGCAATATTCGTTGCTACTATCGGCATAGTTGTTATCGCTATTAAATTAGTAATACCTTATTTCCTCCCCTTTCTCCTGGGCTTAATCATGGCTGTTATGATGGAGCCGCTTGTAAACCTTTTTTTATGGCTGAGGATGCCACGTGCGTGGGCCACTGGCATGGCCTTGATTATTGCCATGGGTTCCTTTTTTGCAATAATGTGGTTTATTATTTCAAAACTTGTAATTGAACTGGCAAAATTTCTTGCGAATATGCCGCTATATACCCGGATGTTCAAAAGCTTATCCTTCACCCTCGCCTACAAGCTACAGTCGCTTACTGAAGGACTTCCGCCTGAATTTGTTTTTCATATGAATAAAAACACGGAAATGCTCACGCAATTATTTTCAGACAGGCTTTCCTTGATTGTAAGAGAAGTCTTGAAAATAATTACCTCTTTGCCAAATCAGTTGCTCTTAATTGTAATTATATTGATTGCGAGTTTCTTTTTAAGCAAGGATCTGAAAAAGATAAAAAGAAGGGTTGTAATTTCAATTCCAGCCCATTTACACAATAAAGTAAAAGTAATGGCTGATGATATCTACCGCGCCACTATCGGTTTCATCAAAGCTCAGATTATCCTTTCATCAATTGCCAGCCTGGCTATTCTAGTGGGACTGGCTATTCTTCATACCGAATATGTCGTGACCATTGCTTTGTTGGGCGGTATTGTAAGTCCGATCCCTGTCCTGGGAGTTGGGGCGCTCTTTATTCCCTGGATCGCATACAATTTATTAATTGGAAACAACTACTTGGCAGTGGGCTTACTAATCCTCTTCGCTGTGGTGGTGGTAGTTAAGCATTCCCTGGAGCCTAAAATCCTTGGAGAAAATATTGGGATCGACCCCCTGAGCGTATTAATCGCTCTTTATGTAGGCTATAAGGCTCTGGGTGCTTACGGATTCATCCTGGGCCCCTTTATCCTTATTACCTATAATGCGCTTCAGAAGGCCAAAGCTTTTACCTGGATTTTTCAGCAGAGTAAAGAGTGCGAAGAAAATAACACTAAATGATTGCAAAACAAAAAGGGAATTATCTATCTCAATAATTCCCCTTTTGACAATTTGAGGAGCATGGTCATGTTTCAATTTGTTTTCCAAGAAACCCCGCTGCTGTTTCAACCATTTTAAACTCCAGTTGACCTATCTTTACATCCTGTTCTGTTGCTGCAAAAATCACAGCCCCTATAACATCACAATCTACAATTATTGGAGCGATAATAACAGAAGAGGATATTACGCTCTCATTAACTGTTAACGATAATGGTTGTGCATATAGTTTTACTTTTCTTTCTTCCATTAATCTCTCGATTTCCGGGTTGAGTTGTTTGTTTAACAACCTCTTTTTATTGGCGCCGGCTGCCGCGATAATAAAATCTTTGTCAGCAATACAAACGGTATGACCCAATGATTGATTCATGGCTTGTACGTATTCTTCCGCTAATTGTCCAAGTTCTTTAACAGGCGAATATTTTTTAAGAATGACCTTACCTTCATGGTCGGGGAATATTTCTAAAGATGAGTAATGTTTAATTCGAAAAGTATTCCTGATTTCCTTGGGTATTAAAATCCTGCCGAGTTCATCTATCCGGCGCACAATTCCAGTTGCCCTCATTCAATTCATCACCACCTGTTTTGTATTAGTTGTAAAACATTACTGACCATCAAATACATATACGAAAGTGATATGATTTTTTGAGGGTAACTGCCCTGGGATTCTTTACCCCAAAATGCTGGCTTGTTATTGCTTTATATAAATAACAATTCACAGCCAATTTTAGGCACTCATACTAATTTAAAATTTGCTTAGAATAAACGTTGAAAATAAGTAATTATCATTAAGGAGGTTAAAAATTGTATTATCATGGTTGGTCGGATGATCCGCGTGGTGTTCACGTAAAATCACTTACTCCCGATGGCAGTGACGTTACCATTTATTACAAAGGGCTGCTTAATAATAAGGGAGCCAGTCAAGTATTCCTGCATACCGGCTTTGGGGATCCAATGCAGTGGAGAACTGTTGAAGACTACCGCATGCAGCGTATTGAGGGCGGCTGGAAAAAAACGCTTAACACGGAAGATAAAAAATTTAATTTTTGTTTCCACGACAGTGCGAATAACTGGGATAACAATAATGGCTACAACTGGTCCTATAGTATTGGTTAGACATGAAACCGGGTTCAACCCGGTTTCTTATCGTATAATCGATCTTCATCAATTGGTTTTCTACTCTCCCCGCGGCCGGGTTGGATGAGTTGGCTGTTTTGTTTACCCGGCTGTTGTTTGGTTACCCCCGGTATAGCCGGGTTGGTTCTTTTACCGTTGCCGTCGGCAGGCGGTGCTCCCGCCCCGTGTAGGGCGCAGGGTTGAGTGGGCGCGCGCATGTTATAGTCTTCGACAAAAGAAGGAACTGAATATGGCAGCTTGATCAATGGTTTTATCACCCGGTCCGTACAATACTCGTTTGGAAGCTGGCCGCTGGCTGCGCATACCTCAACAAAAACATGGACGTTATCATTTTCTGACGGGACTGTCCCTTCGGTGAAGAGATCCGTGACAAGAGTGTCACCCGGGGTGTTCGGGCCGGGCAATAGACCCGATTTGCCGTCCACAGTGGCAGTCACCAGTCCCGCCGGGCGTGGAAATTCCCTTACCGGGACGTTGCTGAGTGATTTGCTCATGATCTCCTGCCAGATCCCGGCCGGGTAAGTGCCACCGTAAGCCTGCGGCATGGACGCCGGTTTATCATAACCGATCCACACAGACGCAACAAGCTCAGGTGTATATCCCACAAACCAAATGTCTTTGCCATCGTCGGTAGTTCCGGTTTTGCCCGCCGCCGCCCGCCCAATTTGGGCGCCTGTTCCGGTGCCGCTTTGTATCACGGATCTGAGCATATCTGTTATAAGGAACGCTGTAGTAGCCTTCATGGCCCGGCGCTGTATTGGAACAGTCTGTTCCAGGATGATTCCGTCAGCCTTTTCAACCTTCACAATAGCGGTCGGTTCAATGTAAACTCCCTGGTTTGCAAAAGCACCGTATGCACTTGCCATCTGAAGGGGAGTTACCCCGTCGTGCAGGCCGCCTAGCGCCATGCTGGCGCCATGGACCTGGGGATCCAGCTTGATTCCCAATCCTGATGCGAACCTGATCGCGTCGTTTATCCCGACGGTATCCATTAATAGTTTCACAGCGACCACATTAACCGAGTTTGTAAGGGCTGTACGTAGAGTAATCAGGCCGCGGTACCTGCCGTCATTGTTCCGTGGCTCATAAGTACCGTAATTCACGGGAATATCGTCAATCACCGATGCCGGCCCCAGTCCCTTATATTCAATCGCCGGGCCGTACGCGGCTATGGGCTTAAAAGCGGAACCAGGCTGCCGGGTGGTCTGTGTAGCCCTGTTCCACTGTCTTTTCTGGGTATGCTCACGTCCGCCTACCAGAGCTTTAATATAGCCGGTGTGGGGATCCAGCATAACAACTGCGCCCTGGGGCTGCAGCACATTGTTCGCGTCAGTTTTGGAGGAAGGGAAATTGGTGTTTCTGGCCATAGCCTCTTCAGCAATTTTTTGATATTCCTGATCCAGGGAAGTGTATACTTTAAGCCCTCCTTTAAAAACTTCAGCCTCCCCGTATTTTTCAATAAGCTTGTCCGTCACATAGTCAAGAAAAAAAGGGTATGGATATTGCCTCTCGGCCGGTTCCTTGGTCTCAATTTTCAACTCCTTGGCTTTGGCTTTTTCCGCTTGGCTCTGGCTGATGAAGTTATATTTAACCATACTGTCCAGCACGGTATTCCGCCTGGACAATGCCGCCTGTGGATCCCGGTAGGGAGAGTAAGCGCTGGGAGCCTGAGGCAGTCCGCCAAGCAGAGCCGCGTCTTCCAGGTCCTGGAGGTACCTGACGTCTTTGCCAAAGTAAGTTTGAGAGGCCGCCTGAATTCCGTATGCTCCTTCACCAAGATAAATATTATTAAGATACATCTCCAGAATTTCATCTTTTGTATAATTCCTTTCAACCTGGATGGCAAGGATGACTTCCTGGATTTTCCTCTTCAGGGTTTTTTCCGGGCTAAGGAAAGATATTTTTACCAGTTGCTGGGTGATTGTGCTGGCGCCTTCTCTAAGCGACCCGGAGCTTAAATCTGACCAAGCTGCCCGTGCAATTCCGCGCAGACTGATCCCATGGTGCTGATAAAATTGCGGGTCTTCGATAGCCAAAAAAGCGTTGCGAACATTTTCCGGGACGTCCTTTAAATTTACAGGGACACTGTTTTTTATTCCGATCTGTGTGACCAAATTTCCGTCTTTATCGTAAACCATAGTTGAGGCGCTTGATTGCAGGGTAGCCGGGCTGAGCTTAGGCATATCCCTGATGCTGGAATAAACCAGCCCGCATCCAACGCTTAGCATACTCAGTGCTATAAGACAAAAAATGAGAAAAACCAGGCGGTGTAGGTTTAATTTTCTCCTAGTCTTTTTTCTTGCCAACAGCTTGAACCTCCTGCCCCGGTAGAAATTCCTTTTTCAACTTATGGCATAAAAAAGCTCCTCCGGGTCAATTATCAACGCAGGCATGTCTAAAATACCTCTTGAAACTCAAATTATGGCATGGCTAATTACTTTTGTCAACGTCTTATTGAGGTTATGCTTCATTATTTTTATACATTTGCTGATTATCGGTTTGTCTCTTGTAATGTTCTTCATTATTGATAGGCCCTTCCTGGATTTTCTCAGGGTGAAAGTTACTGCCGCAATATGGACAGGCCGGGTTTTTTAACTTATCCAGTCCAGAGGCCGAGTAGCTATCTTTACCGCATTTAGAACAAGTGAACTTGCGCATTAATAATTATCTCCTTTACGTTAAAAGCCAGGGGCCACATTTGCTGTCAATACATATTATTGACTTATGGGCGATTTGGATAATATTTATTACCCTCCCAGTGATAGTAGAAAGCCCCTGCTATTAAAACAAGGGCTACCCATGAGGCTAAAATAGTGAACCAGATCGCCTGTTTGGTCTCCGTTCTCACTGATTCAGATGGTTAATAAGAGGATATGGATGCAGCCATATCCTTCGTAAGAAAGTGAAATTTCCGCAACAGTTAGAAATTGCGGCCATGTGTAAAAGTGGGAGACAACCAGCGGTTATTATTTCCAGCGATAGGGAGCCTTTGCACCTTGGTATTTACTGACATTACTTTTCGGCCTGTCAACTGTTTTTACATCAGAATAACGTTTAGAAGAAAGATTTTCTTCCCTCTTTTTCTTTTCGCTCGCATAGCAGCTTATTATACTCCAGGGCTTCATGTTGTTAATTAAATGGGATGGTATTCCCCACCGGATAAGTTGTTTCTCTATTCTCTCAAGTGTAATGGGAAGCATCAAACAACCTCCTGTAACTTTGAGATTTTTTAATTAGGCAAGGTTTGCCTGCTTTATTAAAATATGCTTATCTTTCTTGGAAGATTATACCTCATCAAGATAGTCTATGCAAGGGGAGAAAAGAATATGCCGGAGCATTATTATTAGTTTATACCCACATGCTTTTGCAAATGGCCTGCCGCGCGCAGAGCATTGGCAAATGATCCGGTCACTCGTATCTAATCTTTTAAAAAGCCATCTCCCCACTAGCTGCAACTTGATTAAAATTTGGCTTAAGCTCAACAAAACCCCGTATACCACTTTATCACCTTATCACCGGCCAATGTTGCAAACATTGCCCCAAAAGCGAGGTAAGGTCCGAAGGGAATAGGTTCCTTCAGCCGGGCCAGTTTAAGCATAAGCATAGTCAAACCGGCTATACTCCCCGCCACAAAGGCTAAAAAAAGTGCGGCCAGCAGAAGTTTCCAGCCAAGTAACAGGCCCAATACGGCAGACAGTTTGATATCGCCGCCGCCCATGCCGCCGCGTGAGGCCAGCGCAATGACAAAAAGCAGGCCGCCTCCAATTAAAAACCCGGCGGCGCTTGAAAAAAACACTTCTTTTGACTCAAGAAGGAGGGGGATTCCCAGGATAAACCCGGCTAAATTCAGCTTATCCGGTATGATTTTATGCCGCAAGTCAATTACCGTCGCCGGAACTATCACAGAAAACAGCACAATTGACCGCAGGGCTCTAAAGGTAATCCCGTATTTAACTAAAGCCAGGACAAACAGGAGGCCGGTGAGAAACTCCACTGCCGGATATTGCCAGGCTATCCGGCTGCCGCAGTAGCGGCATTTTCCTTTTAGAAAAAGGTAACTTAAAACTGGAATGAGATCGAAAAACCTTAAGTTGTGCCGGCAAGCCTGACAGTGCGAGGGTGGGTGGACAACTGACTCGCCAGCCGGCATCCGGTAGATACAAACATTAAGAAAGCTACCTACAGCAGTACCGGTGACAAAGACCAGTCCCCACCACAAGTATTCCATCTGTTGCCTCCGCTAAACAAAGTCTGACAACCCTCGCTGAATTGCTAATGTTAGGGGTATAAAACAATAAAATACAGAGCTATTTGCTCTGTCAGTCCTCGATTGCTTGGTTTTGATATACTATATTGCCTACTTCGTTCGCTATCTGTAATAAACGCTTCAGATAAACCACTTTTATTTTAGGGTCTTTTTCTTGCTTATAGATTTCCTCAATCATGTTAAACTTATTTGTCAATTCATCTATATTTTTCATAACCAACACCAGATCCATAAAATTTTTTATTCATATTTTTAACTTAAGACAGCTTAACACATATGTTTGATTTCGACAATAACTTGGCCGCGAAAACCGGATCTGGAGGATTGACGCTGATTTTGTCGAAAATTGTAAATTATTGTTATTTAGAAATCAACTCCAATTCATAGGCAGTTTTTTTAGCAATATAAGCTTCACATGAAGAATTTTTAAATTTAACCACATAAGAACCTTCGCTAAATAATGATAACCTGTCTATCTTAGTAATGTTAATAATATATGACCTGTTAATCCTAAATAGCTTTTCCGATCCTTTGAGCATTTGTTCAATTGAAGTCAATGATTCAGAAGTATTTATTTTTTTAGTATCACAATGAATTATAGTATTTTTAGCATTTTTCTCCCGTTCAAACATTACTATTTCACTTGGGCTGAGATAATGAAAGACGTTATTTTTATCTCTAATTTCAATCCTGTCACAAGATATATATCTTGCTATTTTTAATAATACCCGTTCGACTTTTACCTTATTAAACGGCTTGTCGATATATCCTAAGACTAATGCCTTTCTTTCCCATGCTTCAGACTTGAATTCGTTGTAAGCGGAGATATATATAATAACGGTAGCCGGGAAATGTTCAGAAATTCTATCAGCAAGTATTAAACCGTTTATGTTTTTCCTGTTAAAATCAATATCCAGGAAAACTACATCCGGACGTTTTTCTTTTACTATGGGGACGACTTCGTTGGGGTCGGTAACTTCATCCATAATTTCAATATTAGAACCTAATTTGGCGAGTATCTTTCTTAAATGCCGCATCGCTATAGGTTCGTCGTCTGCAATTATTGCTTTAATCATTTTCCTTCTCCGTGCCTATTATTTTTAATTTTAACATAAAAGTTGGTTTTTCCCTACTCAGTAAAAATAAATTGCAGTCTTCGTATTGTGAAAGTATTTCTTTAATTATTAACAAACCTAATCCTCGGTCTTCGCCTTTGCTGCTCTTTCCCTGGAATATTTCTTTTTGCCAATCGTCCGGATTTTCCCCATGGATGATCTCAATTGGTTTGCCATCGTTCGAAATTGTTAAGTAAAAATAACCGTGAATAATTTCAGTTTCAACATATACGCAGCCCTTCGCCCCGCAATTTTCCAACGCGTTGTTTAAAAGATTTGATAGGACAGTTACCGCGTGCGTAGAAGATAAAGGGAATTTTGAAAAATCGTTAAAACCGTATAAATCAAAGCGAACCCCCTTGGACTCGGCTTTCATGGCAAAAGCGCTTAAAATAATACCAATATGGGGATTGTTAGTCTTGCTGATTAAAGATTTGTTTTTAGTCGCCGCTTCAATTTTTTCTAAATATTCTTTAGCGCCGTCTATATCGTCACAATCAATCAGACCTGATATTACTTGTAAATGAGCAAGGAAATCATGCCTTTGTTTTCGCAGGCTCAAATTTAAGTCTTTTATTTTTTCGGTGGTTTCTTTTTGGTTTTCATATTTTAAATATAAGTAGATCATTATGAAAGTCAAAAATGGATATAATAAGCTTAAAACAGTTATTAATATTAACAAAAAATTTTCTGTTAAATTTTTATAAGATAAAAAGGTTGTAATAAAAAAAGTGCCTTGAATTAAAACAAAAAATAAACCATAAACATAGTTTTTATTTATGGTATTTAGTGATTTCATAAATATTATCCTCAATTAGAAATAAACAAAAGATGACTCCTCATAAAGAGGAGTGTGGAAAATAAATATGCATCAAATTAACTATACACTTTATTTTAGCTCATCCGGCAATTCTGGCTGATAAAAGTTTCCAATACTAGTAGGATTATAACCAACAAAAAACGAAAGCATTGAAAGAATAGCAATAAAATTAAATATATATTTTTTCATACTAATTCACCTCCTTTGCTTTTAGGTTTAATTGGTTAATGTATTTGTAGAACGTTTTTTCCCAACTAGTTAAAGTTAATACTTGGAAATACATAGCTAAAGCAACTGAATTTTTAACATCATTTTCTGTAGTTAAACTAGAAATATATATATATAATAATAATATCAATATTGATATAAATTTCATAACATATCTCTTCTGATCTGTTTTTATTGGTTTTTCAGGTGGATCAACCGGTGACTTTAACAAAACAATAAGAAAAGATATGATGTTCAAAATATAAAATAAGTAATTATTGATTATTATAACCTTGGCCAATATCCCAATGGAAATATAAATAACATTTGAAAATATTAAACACCCAATAAAAGTTTTACAGTGCGAACCACCGGAAACATACCTCATAAATACAGTAGTAAACATAGCAATTAATGATTGTTTCAATACACCAAATCCCAAAAACACAATTATAAAAACAATAAATTTTATAATTGCTCCTATTATTACTTCTAGACCATAACTTATCTTGGCCCTTTTTACGTTATCAAAGTTCAATTCCTGAGCAATTACATTACTTAAGCTCATTGCTATCGAGTGTATTGATATTAAATACATTTTTATCTATCCCCACGAAGCTATTTATTTCTTCTTTATCTTTTGACAACCAAAAATGTTTTAAAAGCATGATTGATAAAACTAAATATATAAAATTAAAAATTCTTGTAATTAATAAATATTTATTTATATAATTAAAATATTCATTAAGTATTACTAAAAAAATTCCTTGAAATAGAATAATAATTGTTATAATTACATGTTCACTTATTTTACGTTTATAATTTAACATTGCTTGTCCTGCTTCCTTTAATTAAGAACCATTTATTATGATATATAAGCCATGTGCCAAATCCAAATATGGTTAAGTGTGGATATGTATATATTATACGCTTGAAATTATCTTGTAATATGTCTGTTAAGCTTATGTTTTTTAAATAAAATATTGCTTGTAATATAAAATTTTCTAATAATATTAATACTGTTGTACTAAGAAGTGCAGAAATCAATGCTTTCCATGCTTTTAAACCTAGCAGTTTCCAAAAAAGTATAAACAAAATTAATATAACAATTATACTGTGTAATCCAAAATATGGAATATAATTTCTTGCAAACATCATTGCAAATGCGGTTATCACAGCGGCAATAATAACTTTTTTTATATTGATAAATTCTCCGACAATAGCCATACCAAAGGAGTACACTATTATTTCCTCTGGTATTGATTGAAATATTACTGCTATCAAAGGCATTTTATCCATTTCCCGGTTCTCCTTTTTATTTATGATATTATTATATATTACGTCTTATCCCGGTACTGGGCCTTCTTTAATCCATCACCACCATACAAGAGATTGAGAAATAAAATAAAAGAAATAAAGAATATTAAACTTAGCATTTTAAAAAAGAAAGAATATTGCCCTAAATAATTAAGATGTTCATTTATTACAAATAATAACGCACCCTGAAACAGAATTAATAGTGTTACCAACAAATGTACCTTATTATAATGATCATCATTGCCCACTCTGCTTCCTCTTATTAAGAATATTTTCTTACTGTATAGAAACCAGGTCATTAAGCCGTATATAATTAAGTATGGAGCAGGATATATAATTCTTCTATAGTTATCTTTTAACACTTCTTCTATTGTCGTATTTTTTGCTTTTAATATAATTGGTAATATTGTGGTATCTAACAATAATAACGTCATTAAGCTAATTAGAGAAGATATTATGGCTTTCCAGGGTTTCAGGTTTAATAACTTCCAAAATAATACAAACAAAACCAAAATCCCAATGATACTATGCAGGCCAAAAATAGAGACATTTGCTCTTATTAACATTGATGTAAAAGCCGATATTATGGCAGAAATAAGTACTTTTTTAAAGTTAATGTATTCCCCGACTATCGCCATACCAAAAGAAAACAATATCATACTCTCTGGTATGGAATAAAATATTACAGCAGATAGAGGCATCTGGTCCATCGCCTTTTCTACCTCTTAACTAATAAAATACAATATTTACCTCTTGACAATATTTATTAAATATTCTATCATTATTTTTTATTTCCTTCAATATTTTAAAAAATTTTAAAAAATATAAAAAAATAAAAATTCATAATTGGGACACTTGACCGGCAGGTTGCAGAGAGTGTCTTATATGTTTCTTTAATTATTTTTCGAATACTGGGTATTTTATAGAAAGAAAACTACAATGGCGGGAGTTGAGCCAATGCTTCGGGCAAAGGTAATGGGCGAGGATAAGGAAAAGACAAAGATTAGCACAAACTTAAAGGAAAATATCAGGTTATTAGATGAAGAAATAGGGATCGAGAAAAATTTTGACGTCCTCACCAGAGAGCTGGTCATCGGGGGTAAAAACGCCACGTTGCTTTTTGTGGACGGCCTTACCAATGACCAGATAGTTACAATCGTTCTTCAAAACCTGACCCGCCTTGACCGTAATGATATGCGTCCCGGCAGTATTAATAAACTGTTTAAAGACCATCTCGGTTATACTGAGGTGGAAGAGGTTGAATACCTCGAGGATATTGCTGCTAAAGTATTGGCGGGCCCTCTTGCCATACTGATGGAAGGATCGGATAAGGCCTTAATTATGGATGCCAGGGTTTATCCTATTCGCAGCCCGCAGGAACCGGATCTTGAAAGGGTGGTGCGGGGTTCCAGAGACGGTTTTGTTGAAACCTTAGTCTTTAATACCGCCCTAATCCGGAGGCGGATTAGGGACCCCAAGCTGCGCATGGAATATATCCAGGTGGGCACCCGCTCAAAATCCGATGTGGTTGTTTGCTATATAGAAAATATAGCCAACCCCGACATGGTGAAAAGCATAAAGGACAAAATAGAATACATCAAAATTGACGGTATACCGATGGCGGAAAAGTCAGTTGAAGAGCTGATTGCCCCCGGCTCTTTCTGGAACCCTTTCCCCAAGGTGCGCTATACTGAAAGGCCGGACGTTGCCGCCATGCACCTCCTGGAAGGACACGTCCTGGTGCTGGTGGACACCTCGCCCAGCGTAATCATTGCGCCGGCTACTTATTTTCACCACCTCCAGCACGCGGAGGAGTACCGCCAGAATCCCACTGTCGGGGCCTACCTGCGCTGGGTGCGGTTTATCGGTGTCGCGGCCTCTTTATTCCTTTTGCCGCTTTGGTTTCTTTTCGCGAACAACCCGGAATTGCTGCCGCCGCAACTGTCTTTTATCGGTGTCAGCAAACCCGGTGAAATACCGCTCATATTCCAGTTTATCCTGGCCGAGATCGCTATAGATATGATCAGGTTGGCCACTATTCACACACCCGCGGCCCTGGCAACGTCCACAGGTATTATTGCGGCGTTGCTGATCGGGGAGCTGGCCACCAGGGTAGGGCTGTTTGCCCAAGAGGTGGTTTTATATACGGCTATAGCGGCGATCGGTACCTTTTTAACTCCCACCATAGAAATGGCCAACGCCAACCGCCTGGTGCGCCTGGGGCTGCTTATCCTGACCGCGCTGTTCCGGGTGCCGGGCTTTGTGATCGGGGTTGCCGCCACCTTTGTGGCTCTGGCTTTGAATAAGTCTTTCGGCGTGCCTTACCTGTGGCCGCTGTTGCCTGTTAATTTAAAGGCGCTGAGTGGAATACTGGTACGGACGCCGGTATCATTGCGCAATACCCGCCCCAGCGTCTTAAAGCCTATCGACAGCGACCGCCAGGTGGTTGCGGCTCCGGCTCGCAAGCGCCTCAGCGGGCGTAAAGGCGGGGGCAATGGTAAATAAGTGTAATGCCAAAGCGCTGGCAAAGATATTGGAACCTTCTTTCCGGGGGGGCGTTTAGTTTTGCTAACGGTACCGAAAGAGGCCATGCTGCCCTTTATATAAATTAAGAGAGACCCGGCCATATCAGCCGGGTCCCGTTAGATTAGGACATTCTTTTAACTTTATCCACATTTGCTTTGGCGGAACCTTTAGTCGCATAAGTTTTACATGCAGTTGACGTGCAAATTCCCGCCGCGTTAGGAGTAAGTTGACTTGCCATTGGAGCGTCTACTTGATCCGGTTGACTTTCCGCAAAATCATTGGTGGATACAAGTATCTCATTGGCGTCGCACTTGTTTCCTTGGGTCCAGTAGTGACAGTCGTTAACAATGCAATGGATGTGTTGCTGCTGCATTATTATTCAGTCCTTTCTTTCCTTTAATTAATAGTAATTTATCAGCTTTAATATTTTTCACTAAAGAAAAATATTTATGCGTAATTTCACCGGTCCCGGATCAAGGATCATGAAGAGCTCTGACAAGGCCTTTGCTCAGGCATGTTGCCGTTTAAATTGGTTTACCAACTTTTGAAGGGTTAATTCCAATAATTAATTCATAGACAGGCTGCCAGCGTAAGCGGGAAAAGGAAACCCTTTCTTGAAGCGGAAAGGGGTGTTGTTTGGGGCTTTACCATTGGGAAAACAATAACAACCGTTGGGAGCAAAATATAACCCTTTTGGCGAAAAAGCATTTATTTAATAAAATTTGCGGGATAGAATTAGAATAAACTTACTAACCGGTTAGTGAGTATATTGGTGGTGATGTCAGGTTCTTATTGGTTTTAGTGAAAGAGTGCAGT
>MVRN01000119.1 GCA_002067965.1 Pelotomaculum sp. PtaU1.Bin035 | reverse complement strand
TTGCATACTCTCACCTCTAGCTTAAGTATTCCTTTTGCTAGAAGTGATGATTCTACCCGGGGTTGACCTAAAGGTTTCGGCTGGAAGCCGAGGGATTTAACCCCATTATACAGACATTAAATTATTACTAATGTCATGTTTTTCTGGGAAGATCGTGCTATTATTTTGAAAAGTGATCATATCCCTTAGTCGGAAGCGGTATAACAATTTGACCTTGTTTATCCTGCATGGCGGCTACAACGCCCTCTCCAGCCCCGGTCAACCTTCCAATCACCGTTACCGGAGTGCCCGTTATCTCCTTGACATAACTTATAAGAGAAGGCGCTGCGGGCGGAGGCGCGGTAAACAGCAACTCATAATCCTCCCCTCCGTAAAGAGCCCAGTGTAGAGCGTCCTGCCCGGTCGCTGAAGCCAATTTCACCGCCTGAGAGCTGACCGGCAGACGGGCCAATTCCAAACAAGCGCCGCAGGCTGAGTCGCGGCAGATATGGTGGATTTCACTAGCCACTCCGTCGCTCACATCGATCATGGCAGTAACATCTCCATGCCTTGCCAGCGCCATTGCCTCTCCGACCCGCGGCGTAGGGTCGAGATGGCGCGACAAAAGGTACTCGCACTCTTCTCGCAAACCGTTGTAAGGTCTTTCTACGTCATTTAGCAATACATGCAATCCTGCGGCGGAATCGCCGACCGACCCGCTCACCAGAATCAAGTCGCCTGCCTGCCCTCCTTTGCGGGTAAGCGGTTCCCGGTATGCAATGCCTAATAACGTCACACTGATCACCCACTTCTCAGAGCGAACGGTATCTCCACCTGCCAGGACCACACCAAAATTGGCGGCCATTTCCCCCATTCCTGCATATATTTTCTCAACATCCTCCACTTCTGTCAAAGGTGGCACTCCGATGGAGAGAAACGCCCAAGCTGGTACTCCACCCATAGCCGCTATATCACTGATGTTGGCCGCCAGCGCTTTTCGTCCCAGAACGCGGGCACGGGAAGCTGACCAGAGGAAGTGTACCCCTTCAACAAGCATATCGGTCGTTGTAAGCAGGGTCTTGCCCTGTGGAACCTCAATTGCTGCCGCATCGTCTCCAATGCCTAACCGCAGGCAGGATTCGCCCAAACCATGCAGGCTACCGCCGGCCCCTTCTGTGTTGGGGTACGGCGAAGTTGCCCTCCATCGCTCCCGGGCGGTTTGCCATGCTTTAGCCAGGTGGTCGATGAGAGCAAATTCTCCTACATCACCAAGCGGTGTTCCCAACCAAGGTCATCTCCCCTCAGGATAGCTATTGCCACCCGATTTTCCGGCAGTACCCTGGGTTGCCCCTTCCGGGCCCGGGGCGGCCATGAATAAAAAGCTTCGACATGCTCTGGGATATTCCTTCCTTACTAAGATAACACCGTCAGCAATACAGCGGGAAATATTTGGCTAATATTGTGGGTATGTTATGGTTGCAGAAGCCTTTGCATACTGTAACCATTGGACTATAACCATCATAAGATTCGTAAAGCATAAGAAAGAATAAGCGGAAGCTAGCTAGATTAATGAGTTTAAATCCAAAAGATTGGCAAAAGTATGCCCTTGACCCATATGAAAAAGCCAAGGAGATACAGGCCTTATTAATAGTTGTGGTCAAGGGGGATCTCAATTCATTAAGAGAGGTTGGCCGATAAAACAACCTCACCAGCACAGGCCCTGTACAATCTGATAAAGGAGAAAGAAGCCATTATAAAGGAGGGGGAGGGAGAAACGGAATGTGGGGGTTTCTGATAACAGGAGTCCGGCTCACCGCATAGTATCGCTTTCACTTCAGGCGCAATGAAGAATAGCTTCACCCCAACAAACTCCATATATGAAACAGTTAAGGAAGTAAATATTCATGTTATTCTTCCTGGCATCGCTTCCGAGGACGATTTAATCATACTTTTATCCCATTTGTAATATAATTTGTTCGATCTGTTTTTCTAAGTAATTACTCCGCAAGCCAGTCGCTTGCCCGATGCGCCAGCCGGTTGAGTCCGGTAATCATCAGGATTTTGATGAATTATCACTGACCTGCCTATTACCTGTTTAACATTAAATTTATTGGTAAAAAAAGACATTATAGTCCGGCCGCTATTGGAGAATAACACGGGAAAGTCCCCCGCATGGTTGCCATGTGGTTGGTTAGTCGGGTTCCAATGCTCGCCGGCGGCAAGAAACGGAGTTTCGGGATTGCCTACCTCGCAGTTACCGAATTCATGTATATGAAAGCCGTGGGGACCAATAGGTGGTTTACTGTTTTGAGCAGGTTGATATGGCGGAAGTCCCACTACATCTACAGACACCCAAGTACCGCCGGGTATATCTGTGAAGTTGACGACTCCGGTTATCTGAGGAGCGAGCGGTCCGCCGTGTATTAAGGCTGTAGCGAACTGAGGATTATAACCAGGCCACCAATTCATAAGGTTTGCCTCCTTTTCTCAATTTCTTAGCCATTTCACCGGTGTTATTCAACATTCATAACCGTATAATATATTATGTAAAATATTATAAACATGTCACAAAAGCTTCATAGAAATGGGTAGCAAATGCATCCTGACTATAAAAGTATCAATAATAAATTACAAGGCTTGTCGGTCCCAATGATATTTGTAAAAGACAATTATTCACTTAAAGGCGACATAGCCCGCAACCTGTCAACTATTGGTTCCATGACTTCCAGGAAATAATCCACATCTTCTTCTGTGTTGTCTTTACCCAAGGTTATACGAAGGGAACCATGAGCAATTTCATGCGGAATACCCATCGCCAGCAGCACATGAGAGGGTTCCAGAGAACCTGAAGTGCAGGCCGAACCGGTGGAACCCGCGATACCCTTCATGTCCAGGCTCAGCAACATTGACTCGCCTTCAATATACTCAAATAAAAAACTAGCGTGATTCGGCAAACGCATGGTAGGATGCCCGGTCAGTTTTACGTGGTCAAACCGGTTAAAAACCCCTTTGATAAGCTTATCACGTAAGGCGATTAGCCGTTCATTTTCCTTACTCATGTTTTCTGTAATCAATTCTACTGCCTTGCCCAGGCCGACAATACCCGGGATGTTCTCGGTACCGGCCCGGCGCAGACGCTCCTGCGCGCCACCGTGCAAAAGAGTTTGTTTCCACCGTGTTCCTTTGCGGATATAAAGCGCGCCTATACCCTTGGGCCCGTATATTTTATGACCCGAAACGGTTAATAAATGTACCCCCAATTCATCCACATTTACAGGGATTTTACCGATACTCTGGACGGCATCGACATGGAAGGTTATACCCCTATCCCAGGCCAGCTTACCAATTTCAACAATAGGCATGATAGTGCCGACTTCATTATTAGCGTGCATAATGCTAATCAAAATTGTTTTATCAGTAATAGCCTTTTCTACATCATCGACGCTGACCATACCGTATTGATCCACGGGAAGAATGGTAATGTCGAAACCTTGCTTGCCCAGAGCTTTTACCGCGTTGAGTACAGCATGATGCTCCACCGCGCTGGTGATAATATGATTTCCCTGCTTAATGGTATTGGCTACGCCGTGGATGGCCATATTATCCGATTCCGTTCCACCGCTTGTAAAAGTAATTTCAGCGGGGGTTGCTCCTATGGCTTGGGCCACTTTTTCCCGTGATTCATCCACTGCTTTGCGGGCAAGTTGTCCGAAATAGTGTACGCTGGAAGGGTTGCCATAATTTTCATCAGTAAGAAAACGGTACATTTCCTCAGCCACCAGGGGGTGGACGGGAGTAGTGGCACTATGATCAAAATAAACTCTGCGCATTTGGTAAACCTCCCTATTATAGTATAATAAAATAAGATAATTCTCCATTATTTCATAGTAATAAACTTTGTTTTTAAAAAAATATTAGCACATTGCTAGGGTATTGTCAATTGCAGTTTTCTTAAAAACGAGGACCCGCAACAAGACTTTACTACTTAGATAAATCTAGTTATGTTTTTAAATTTTAAAATAAATTTGACAAAATTAGTACAGTGACTTAATATTTAGAGTAAGTTAACTAGATTAATATGCTTAATATTGTTGTTCAGAGAAGCGGGCAGGACCCGAGGAACTTTCGGCAACCTTTATGCTATCGCTTGAGATTGTGCCAATTTCCTCCGGAAGTACCGGAAAGATAAGAGGGGGGAGGTTAGGCGCGTGTCCATAGGGACACAAACTGAACCGTGGGTTTTAGGGAAGGCAGGCAGCAGACTTTGCTGTCTGCCTTTGCCGTTAGACGGCTATTTTCCGTGAATCTTCCGCAAATGCGCCGAGGACGCCGATGTCTCGGTAGCGGATGACAATCTCCTGTTCCGCTGTTCTGGAGTAACGCTCGCCGCGTTCGCCAACTTCGATTCGTTCAATAAACAGGTGCAGAAGCTCTCCGGTCAGCTCTGGAATCTCGGTATAGCGTTTCACTTTCTCCACGAACCGTGAGACATTGGAGATGGATTCCTGCAGTTTGATAATCCGCTCTGTAGCCTGCGGGATTCGTTCCTTCAGGCTGTTTTGCTCGTCATTGTAGTCGGCGGACAGCATCCGGAACTGCTCGTTGGTAATACGCCCCAGCACATTGTCCTCGTAGAGCCGCTTGAATAAGGCTGTCAGTTCGGTTTCTCTGCGGCGCATGCTGTCCAGCTCCCGCTGGAGCCCGTCTATCTCCCGTTTGGTTTCGGCGCTGTTTTTCTGGTTGATGTGTTGGATGAACAACGCCTCATTCTGCCTGGCGAAATGGGTGACCCGGCGCAGATCGTCCAGAACGATTTCAGCCAGCTGTTTCTCCCGGATATAGTGCCCGGTGCAGATTTCCTTGCCGCGTTTCCTGTAGGTGGAGCACATGAAGTTGTTTTTCACCGCGTCCATTGTACGCGCCCGGTGGAGCACCATCGTCCCGCCGCAGTCGGTGCAGTAGACTAAACCTGAGAACATATTCTGCTCCGCCATGTTCGCCCTGCGCCGCTTGTGCTTCCGGATGTCCTGAACGATATCCCAGGTTTCCTTCGTTACCAGCGGCTCATGGGTGTTCTCAAACCGCAGCTGCTCCGACTTGGGGCGATTAATCCGCTTTTTGTTTTTGTAGGACATAGTGGTATATTTCAGATTAATCGTGTGCCCCAGATAGGTCTCGTCCTCCAGAATATCTGCGACAGTCCGGCTGCTCCAATCATAGGGTCTTGTGATATCGACGTTGGTAAGACGTATACCGGTTTTGCTGTAGTAATAATTGCCCGGCGTTAGAACCTGTTCCTTTTTCAACTGCCTTGCAATCTGACTGGGGCCTTTCCCTCCGGCACACAGGCTGAAAATCCGCTGTACTATCGGGGCAGCATCCTCGTCAGGAACGATCTTTTTCTTGGGATCGTTCTCGTCTTTTTTGTAGCCGTAGGGCGCTCGGGTTCCAACACGCTCGCCCCGTTCCGCCTGTGCTTTCTTAACCGCACGGATCTTCCGGCTGGTATCCTTGGCATAGAAATCATTGAACAGGTTTTTGAACGGAGTGAAGTCGTTGTCACCGTAGAGGCTGTCCACGTTATCATTGATGGCGATGAAGCGGATACCGTAACTCGGAAATACCAGCTCGGTGTACTGCCCGACCTGCAGGTATTCTCTCCCCAGCCGGGACATGTCCTTGACGATGATTGTGGATACTTCACCGTTTTCTACCAGCTTCATCAGCTCGTTCCAGGCGGGTCGGTTAAAATTGGTTCCGCTGTAGCCATCGTCAGAAAGGAACAGGGTGTTTTCAAAACCGTTGTCGGCGGCGTATTTTTCCAGCATCATCCGCTGGTTCTGGATGCTGTTGGACTCGCCTTCCCGGTCGTCCTCCTGACTGAGCCTGCCGTATAAAATGGTATATTTTTGGTTTGCCTGTTTCATAAATACCTCCTTCTTGATGGCAAACCGATACGGAAAATGGGATTGCGGAGTTTCCGCAATCCCAATCATACCGAAGGATTTGCCACAAGTCTAGCGGATTTCAGAAAGAATTCCGTTCTGTTTCCTGTTCTTTATCAATAAGGGAAAGCAGCTTGTCGGTTGGGGTTAGGTGTGCATCCTTCGGGAACACCGAACTTATGACGAACTTTTTTCCGCCTACAATCATCCTGCGTTCCAAGCAAATATCGTCCGGTTCCTCTTTCAGTTCCGTATCCTCGAACAGCGCGACCGGCTTGCCGTCAAGCTCGCTGTCAACAATTCCAGCCGTGTCATAGCTGCCGCAAAGACCGGTTTCAAGGTAGTGTCGATTGGCGTTTTTGACCCGCCTGACCCATATCCGCCGTTTCATTATGCCGTATTTTTCAAACACTCTCTCGGTTTGTGATGCCTTTGGATGGTTGCTACGAAGTATGATAATGCATCCGTGGAATGCATAAGCATTAAAAAACGCCTGCTTTTTTGTTGTATTCATAATTAGATACGTCCTTTCATTAAATTGCTGTAAATAAAAAACAGTCCCCTCAAATAGGACTGGCTTCATAACATAACTTATTGTAATCGGAAGGTTTGTCCCATCGTTGGTTCCTGTAAGGGCGTGGTGATCCGCTGAAAAAGAGCATCCATTTTACCGTAATTACGTGCAAAGGCTTCCGCGCTGGCCTCGATCATTTCTCTGCCGGTAACCTGCGAAAAGTCTACCTGGTATCCCGCGTTTTCGGCAAGGTACTGTATAAACAGCCGTTGTACCCGTCCGTTGCCTTCCCGAAACGGGTGGATCACATTGATCTCACTGAGATAAAAGGATAAGCGGAAGGGTATCTCATTTTCCGGAGTGCCGGTCAGATAC
>MVRN01000118.1 GCA_002067965.1 Pelotomaculum sp. PtaU1.Bin035 | reverse complement strand
CACCCATTACCACATCGTCCATACTTGCAGGAGTAGCCACCATGCCGTGGAAGGTCTTCTGGTAGCCCATCCGGGTAAAGCTGCCATAAGTCATTTCATAAGTGGTGGAAAACATCGCCGAGGAAGCAATCAGCGCGGGGGCGAGGAAATCAATATAGGACAGCCCCTCAATTTGGCTGACGTAAACTCCCAGGCCAAAACCCAAGGCCCATAAGTAAAGCATGGGCTCCACAAAGTTAAACATGATGTTCGCCTTCCAGGTCTTCCTGAAAACCCGGAGATTGCGGAAAAAAACCTTTAATATCAACGGCCAGGATAAATCAGGCATGGAAGCTATTCCCTTTAACAATTGATTTTTCTTCGCCATTATCTGCCGCCTTTCGTCTTGACTTGTAGTTTTGCAACTTTATTTTTCCGTAAAATATTATCACTAAACCTTCAATTATATCAAGGCTTCGAGGCCAGCTTTCTTCGGAAATCATGAATATTGACATAAGTGAGATTTATTGATAAATTTAATAATAATATAATTAATAAAAAAGGTGTTTTCATGGGAAAAAAAAATGAACAAGAAACCCTCGCGAGGCTAATTATTGGGTTATACATACTAAAGATACTTGAGCAAGGGCCTGCGCACGGAAATAAAATGGCAATGGAAATAAAACGGCGCACCCAAGGTATCTATACGCCTAACACAAACGCTTTGTATCCCTTGCTTCGAACAATGGAAGAACGGGGATATATATCCGGAGAATGGGATAGCCCAGTCACCCGTGGTAAGCGGGTTTATACAATTAAGGATGCCGGTGTTGCCTATATACCCACATTAGAACTAATGATGCAAGAGAAATTAAAACAGGCTGAGCGGTGGATCACAATTTTACGAACGGACTTACTCGGATACTGACGTCTATCATACAAGATGAAAAACCGTTTTCAAAAGGATGTGGGTATTTTGGAACAGCGGGAAGCCTCCCGGAATGGTTCCTTTTGGTTACCGCTGTTCGTGGTGGTTCTTGGCGCCTTCGCGGCGATTCTAAACAACAGCTCCATAAACGTGGCGTTGCCCAAAATGATGTCTATTTTCGGGGTTTCAGCGGAAGACGCCGAGTGGATTTTGACCGCGTATATGTTGACGTCCGGGGTGGTCATCCCGGTAACCGGTTACCTTGGAGACCGTCTGGGGACCAAGCGGGTTTATCTCGCCTGTACAGTTATTTTCACAATAGGATCGGTACTGTGCAGCCTCGCTTGGAATAATAGTTCCATGGTGGCGGCCAGAGTGATACAGGGTATAGGCGGCGGGGCTATTATGCCGGTCAGCATGGCTATCGTGTATAGGATCGTACCCAGGGAGAAAATCGGCCTGGCCCTTGGAGTCTGGGGTATGGCGGCTGTGTGCGGGCCAGCAGTCGGGCCGACTCTGGGCGGCTATATCGTAGACCACCTGAACTGGCGGTTTCTTTTTACAATGAATATTCCCGTTGGTATCACCGGCTTTTTTTTAGCATATATATTACTTCCTGAAAGCACGCTACGCCAAAGCCTGAAATTTGACACATGGGGTTTTATTTCTTCCGCTATAGGCTGTTTTACCCTGCTACTGGCGCTGAGCGAAGGAACAAAAGAAGGTTGGAGTTCTTTTTACATAGTGTCTTTACTTATCTTTTTCTTCTATGCGCTGCTTTTGTTTGTTATTGTGGAACTCAACCATGACCAACCGATGCTGGACCTGAGTCTGTTTAAAAATAGCATTTTCTCAATCAGCGTTTTTGCCGGGAGCTTAATTACGGTCGGCCTGTATGGCGGAGTCTTCTTAATACCTCTTTTTACCCAAAACCTGTTGCTTTTGACTCCTTATGAAACAGGTCTTATATTGATGCCCGCCGCCATTGTGACAGCGTTGATGATGCCAGTAAGCGGCTTTCTGTTTGACCGTTTTGGCCCAAAAATCCTGGCTGTCGCCGGTTTGACATTGACGGCCTGGGGGACTTTGGAATTCCATAATCTGAGTTTGAATACAAGCAGTCATAGTATAATGCTTTTTGCAGCTTTAAGATCCTTGGGCATGGGCCTGGCAATGATGCCCATTACCACCGCCGGCATGAATACTGTTCCGGCCAGCCAGGTGGGCAGGGCCTCCGCCCTAAGTAATGTCAGCCGCCAGGTTGCCGGATCTTTTGGCATAGCTATTCTTACGGCGGTAATGCAAAACAGGCAAGTATTCCATTACGCCAGTTTGGCGGAGGGGACCTCTATCAATTCTAACGCCGTTTCTCTTTTGAACCAGTTGAACGGATATCTTACGTATGCCGGGGTGGCAGATGCCAGTGACGCGGCAATGGCGGTTTTGGGAGGGCTTGTGGCCGAGGAGTCCCTGGTCCGGGCCATAGACGACACTTTTATTGTGGCAGCGGTGTTTATATTTATAGCAATTCCTCTTGCGTTTTTCCTGAAAAAGCCTGTGAAAAAAGCCGGGTCTACACAAACACCATCAGACGCTTCGGCCAGAGGTGGCCCGGTTGTTCCGGACAAGTTGAGTGAGAGCGCCTCTAATTGACCATTGGGTGCTTAAATCTGGCACCGTTATGAATATCTCATTCGGCGAACAAGGCCCATAATATCAACGGCCATGATTAATCAGGGACAGAGGTTATTCCATTATTTTTTTTCGCCATTATCTGTTCCTTTCAAAATAATTCCTCTAGTTTTGTTTAAGAGTCTCGCCGGTGAGTTTAAGAAATACATCTTCCAGATTGGTCTGCCTGAGCCTCCGGTAATTAAGCAAAATACCCATGCCTGCCGCCCTTTCGGATATTCTTCCGGCCAATTCCCGGCCATAGTCGGTAAAAATAATCAGGTCGTCTCCCAGCTCCTGCCTGGCCTTGATTAATTCTTCGGACCCTTTTATGAGAGCTTCGCGCCGCAAGGGATCTACTCCCATTTCCAGGGCCTCTTTACCAACATGACGTTCAATCAGATCCTGGGGCGCGCCTTGCTCCAGGATCTCCCCCAGGTAAATTACGATAAGCCTGTCGCAAAGCTGGCTGGCCTCTTCTAAATAATGAGTAGTCAGCAGCATGGTAGTTCCCAGTTCTTTCAGCTTCCTCAAACGCTGCCATACCAGGTGCCGGGCATAGGGGTCCAGGCCTGTGGTGGGCTCATCCAGGATCAAAAGCTCCGGCTGGTTGATCAAAGCCCTGCCTACCGTCAAACGCCGTTTCAGGCCTCCCGAAAGGTGCTCCACTACTTCACCGGATTTATCCGCCAAGTCCATAAACGCTAATATTTCTTCGGCCCGTTTTTTGGCCAAATCCTTTTTCATCAGGAAGTAGCCGGCATAGACAATAAGATTTTCCCGCACGGATAATTCCGGGTCCAGGTTATCCTCCTGGGGGACCACCCCGACCCTGGACTTAATCTTTCTCCCGCTCGCCATAATGTCTTCTCCAAACACCTCAAGTTTCCCGGAAGTCACCGGGGAAAAGCCGTAAATCATTTTAACTATGGACGTTTTGCCCGCTCCGTTTGGCCCGAGCAAACCAAAACATTCTCCCCTGGAGACCGCAAAGTTTACCCCCTTGACGGCTTCAAAGTCACCGAACTTTTTTACCAGCTCCCTGGCCAGTACTACATCATCACCAATTTGTTTGCTCATAGTCCCCTCACGATAAGTTTTTCAGCTCTTAATTAAAACCTTTTGTTATAACCGTAAAGGTTTTTTGGGTTTTTTGTGGAAGTTGTTGTATATAAGGAGGTCTAGATCTTGAGATTTTGCAGCCTCTCATCCTGCAGTTACGCCAACAGCGTCGTGGTACAGGATAATAACACTTGTATACTTATTGATTGCGGCCTCAAGAAGAGAGATATTAAGCCCTTCCTGGACCAGGCCGGTTTATCGGCAGGTGATATTGACGCGATTCTAGTGACCCATATCCATACGGACCATGTTTACGGGCTTAAATATATTTGTCAAGAAAAGGATTTCCCCATATATTCAACAGAAAATATTATCAAAAAGCTCAGCGAAAATTACCGGTTCAATACATCCGTGAAGTATATCGCTTTTGACAAATACGTTAAGAAAAAAATCGGCAGCCTTACCGTAACTCATTTCAAGTTATCTCACGATGTTGAAACAATCGGCTTTATTATCAGCGGCGGCGGCGAGCAAATGGGGTTTATCACTGATACCGGCTATGTCCCGGAAAACTGCGTTGATGAATTTCAATCGCTTGATTATTTGTATATCGAGTCAAACCACGATGTCAATATGTATAAAAAATCATCCAAGCCTCGGCATGTGATCAGGCGCAACCTTGGCCCTACCGGACATCTGTCCAACGAGCAGTGCGGTCTGGCGCTGCAATCCATGGGGCTGAAGAAATGTAAGCTGGTTGTGCTGGGTCACCTCAGTGAAGATGACAACAGCCCCGCGATAGCTATCAGCAACGCCAGGCGCCACCTGTCTCCGGACATACCCCTGGCCAGCGCGCCTTCCCGGACCCCGGGCATTTGGTCCGATCATTTTAAATCATCCAACCAGCCCGTACCGTACAATTCTCCTGTCAATTTGCGGCAAGCGCGTCACGATATTCCCCGTGCCCGGGAATATCATAATAGTTAATAATATGATTTAAACCGGAAGTTTTCGCCTACCCGGCGCACCACTTCACTCAGCACTTTTTCGGCCTTAACCAGGGCGATCCGGACATACCCCTCGCCCCGTTGCCCGAAGGCCACACCCGGTATGACAATAACGCCGGCTTTTTCAAGCAAATCGGCCGCGAAACCGGCGGAATCACTGCAGCCCGGAGGCAAAGGCGCCCACACGAACATGGAGGCCTGCGGTTTAGGCATGGACCAGCCTAAAGCCGCCAGTCCGTCCACCAGCACATCGCGCCTTTTCTGGTATATGGCGGCGGTTTCGGCCACACAATCCTGCGGCCCGCTCAAAGCGGCAACACCGGCCTCCTGTACCGCATAAAACACCCCGTAGTCGATATTGGACTTTATTAACGCCAGGTCGGCCAGTACGCCGGCGTTTCCCACGGCGAAACCCAGGCGGCAGCCGGCCATATTGTAGGTTTTGGAAAGAGAGAAAAACTCGACGCCTACTTCCTTCGCGCCAGGCGTTTCAAGAAAACTCACCGGCTTAAAGCCATCATATGCCAGTTCGGCGTAGGCCACGTCATGGCAAACCAGGATGCCGTAGCGGCGGGCAAATTCAACAGCCCTTCCAAAAAATTCCCTGTCTGCTATTGCCGCCGCCGGGTTATTCGGGTAATTCAGCCAGATCATTTTCGCCCGGCGCGCCACTTCCACAGGAATGGCGTCAAAATCAGGCAAAAAACCATTCTCCGGCAAAAGCGGCACGGGGTACATTTTCCCGCCGGCCAGAAGTATGCCGAATCCGTATATCGGGTAGCCGGGATCCGGCACCAGCGCCACGTCCCCCGGGTCGACATAGGCCATGGCCAGGTGGGCCAGACCGTCCTGCGAGCCAATTAATTCCAGCACTTCCGTTCCCGGCTCCAGGTCAACGTTAAAACGCTTTTTGTACCGTTCAGCAACTGCCAGGCGAAGTGACCTGAGGGCTACCAGCGGGTAGGTGTAATTCCGCGGCTTCTCCACCGCGCGGCGCAGCGCTTCAATAATATGCGGCGCCGGGGGAAGGTCGGGGCTGCCGACACCGATGTTGATCACTTCAAGGCCGCGGGCCTCCACCCTTTTTTTGCGCTCTTCCATCTCGTTAAATATACCGGCGGACAGGCTGTCCATTCGCTTTGCCCTGATCATCATGTCCTCCTGAAGCTTCAATCGGATAACCTAATCCTGCTTTCATTATAATATATTTAGGAGTCAGTAGTCAGGAGTCAGAATTCAAAAAAAGAGAATGTTTATCATCTTAAAATATTCATTGCCTCGGCTGCGGGCCGGCTTTATAATAATTACCGGTAGGATGGCTGGGTGGCAGCAAAAAAGCAATTGCCAACAGGCGCCTCATGCGCCGGGTGCGAGCGGCACGGCACCGCGGTCATTCAAATTTGCAATTATATCGCCGTGGAAAGGAATTATGTCAATGAAAGCTGGTTGTCTGGTTAAAATTTGCGGCATAACCAATATTGAAGACGCGGAACTGGCCGCCGGAGAAGGAGCGGATTATATTGGAGTGGTTATCGAAGTCTCCTACTCGCCGCGCTCACAAACGGTAGAAAGCGCGGAGCCAATCTTCGCGAACACCTCAATTCCGGCGGTGGCCCTGGTTCACGAAATGCAGCCCGGCCGCCTGACGGAATTGGTGACGCGGCTAAAGCCATTTGCCGTCCAGTTCCTGAGCCGGGACGGGGCGGCAATGGCCGGGCAGCTCAAGAAAATAGCGCCCGGTATGGAAATCTGGCAATCCCTCTTCATACCGGCAGCCGGGGACAGCGCTTCAATGTTTGACCCCGGGGCCGTGCTCCGGCAGGTTGAGCAGTGCCAGAAGGCTGGAGTGGACGCGGTGGTCTTGGATACCGCTGCTGTAATCAACGGTGTGGTCAGGTTCGGCGGCACCGGCACAACCGGCCAGTGGGACCAGGCCGCCCGGATAGTGGCGGGTTCCACCCTGCCGGCCTTCCTGGCAGGCGGGATTAAACCGGAGAACGTCAGAGAGGCGGTTGAAAGTGTCCGGCCTTACGGCATCGACCTCTGCTCGGGCGTGGAATCGCATAAAGGCAAAAAAAGCCCGGCTAAACTGCGGTCTTTAATGGAAGAAGCACAAAAAGCGGGGGGGATGAATAGGCGCTGATGATGCGCGGCAAGGGGTGATTTCCGGCTGGAATCCGTGCCTTCTTCCATTGCAGTTCATTTACCAGGGTTTTGATGTCCTTGTGGCAAAGAACTTTTATTGGAGGGCGAAACCAGCCGGCAGTGAACATATTTATAATTTTTTGAAAATGACATCCCGTTTCGATAATCATTATTACGCCTTTACGGCAGCGAACGATTATCCAATTTGCCGGCATTATTGGCATATATTTCTTCGTTAAAAAACTGATAGTTGTTTTTGCCCAATTCTTTTGCACGAAACATGGCGCTATCGGCGTTTTTTATCAGTTCGCCGGCTTCTTCACCATCGTAGGGGAATAAGGCAACACCGACGCTGGCGGTGACAAAATGCTCCTTATCCTGATAAACCCACGGTTCAATAATCGTATTGATTATTTTCATGGCAATAATAGATACGCTGTTTAGCTCTGTAATTTCCGGGACCAATAGAACAAATTCGTCGCCGCCAAGCCGGGCTACGGTATCGCTTTTACGGACGCAACTCGTCAGGCGAACGGCAGCCTCCTGCAATAGCAGATCCCCGGCAGCATGTCCCAATGTGTCATTAATATACTTGAAGTGGTCCAGGTCGAGAAATAAAACAGCCAAGCAATGCTTATTGCGGTGCGCATGTGCGATAGCGATATTAAGGCGGTCCATTAACAATAGACGGTTGGGAAGACCAGTCATGGAATCATGGTAGGCCTGGTATCTAATGGTCTCTTCAGAAGCCTTTAATTTCTGATGGTTTATTGTTAATTCATCAATAAAGCTCTTAAGATGTTGCACTCTTTGATGCTGGCCGGTTATATCAAATATCTGTATAAGAATAAACCGCTCGTCGCCTATTTGCACCGGCTGCACGAGCATATTTTGCCTTATCGCGGCACATCTTGACTCATTGGCCGGGCTAATAAAAAAACGATGCAATGCGCCGGAGCAAAATCTGTTTTTCCCGTATGAAACAGCCTCATAAAAAATCCGGAAATATATTTTTTTATTTAGACGGGGACAAACGTCGGCGAGCCTGGTTCCAATGACCTGCCCCGCATTCTTTCCTGTAAGCCGCTCCAGCCAGCCGTTCCAAACTTTAATCATGTAATCATTGTCCAGAACTATAATACCCACATCCAGCTGATCCGGAATAAGTGATAAGAGCTTATTCATAGACACATACCAACATTTCATTTATTTTTCCGATCAGGTTGGAAATAGACTCCATAGTTAAAATTATAAAAATGGCCCCCTCAACTTTAGCTTTAACCAGGGAAAAGGTAGTATGGATCAACAATATATTATGGCCCACGTCAAAGATAAGTTCAGGCTCTTGTCCCGGATAATATGAAAAATCAACTTCCGGCAGGGAGTAGATGATTTGTTTATCAAGTAAATTTGCGAAACCACCCACAATTGTATTTAATATTATGTTGCCTATCTCTTTTAAAGCATCTATATCAGTGTCAGAAAAATTATCCTGATCATAGCCATTCTCCGGAGACACTTCTTCTCCCACAAAGAAGTTGACCAATATCTTTCCTTTATTAACAGGAAACACAAGTTTTGCCTTACCATTAAATTCATTGCCAAATGCTAACGATGAAGAAACAATGTGACCTGTAAACATTTTTGAAAAAGACCCGTCTTTCAGTTTTTTGCTTAATGACGGAATATTAGTTAATTCTATTTCCGGGATTGTCAGTTGTATTTTTTGATTTGCCATTTCAGATAATGAATATGTAGCTTGGCCAATAGATACGTTCAAAAATTCTTTGAGAACATGCTGCTGTAAAGAAGAAAGCATTATCGATCCCCCTTGATTGAATTAACCGCTCGTGCGAATTTTCCTGGTTGCCGGCTTATTAATAAAATTTAAATCCCCGTGAATTTCCTCCAATTCAATCCTCCCCGTATCTAACCTTATCATACAGTAATTATTTTACATTATCAATGCCTTTAAATATTTTATTTAATCTTCAATAATATAAGCATAAACGTTATAAATAACTAAAGCAGTATAACATTTTAGTTTCAAAATATCTGCCGCCACATAAAAAATTTTTCTGTAAAAACGGCTAAGGGGTTATCGCCTTTGAGTTGTGATAACCCCTTATTATTAAATCTTTTTCAAGGGCCTCCTCATTGAATTCCTGCAAGGGTACCTCCTCGACAACCGCACAGAGAGACCGGCAGGCCAAGGGAAAAATTTTCTTTTGCCCGCCAACCCCGCCGATACGAAGGGAGCGGACACGTCCTTACGCTCAGGCGCCTGTGAAACAGTAAATTTAGAGTCTTTAATATTTTCGGGATGGCAAGCAATCTCGCGGCTTTTTCTTATAGGATCCGGAGTGGAAACACAGCTTTCAGCCGCTATCCCCTGAACTTGTTTCCTGCTGGAATACGGCCGGCTGCAATGTCCCGTACCCGCTCTTGACTGCGGAAGGACTCTCTTGCCCCTGCGAACTTTTCTCGTGCAAACACCTGGGAAGTTCATCCTTCAACACTTCCTGGTAAAATTTATCATTAATTATTCTGATTCCCAAAAATCTTCTGATTCCTCAAATTCTGACTCCTCTTCCGCCAGTTGCATTTTAAATTCTCTTGCCGCGCGCAGGCGGCCTACCAGTTCTTCTTCCAGTTTTCCGTATTCATCATCGCTGACTTCACCCATGTCATAACGGACCTGTACCTCCAACATCTCCCGGGTGATCAGTGACTCGTCGGTAAGTTCCGCCATGGCGCGGTTATAAATTTCTTCAACAATAAAGGAAAAAAACCGCCATGGTGACATGATCAGGTTATCCAGTATAAACATAATTTACTACCTGCTTTTTGCCAGGTTTATATGAAGATCTACAAAGTTATATGGCGGCCATGGACCACTGTATTTTATATCCAGAATATCATTGTATTTTTGATAGATTTCTTCGACTTTAAGGTCAAAATCCGGTTCTTTTTCCTTATCCACAAGAAAAGATGCGTTCATTACCATTTTAGGTGTAATTATATCGTTTTCCCGGGCAGAAACAGCAATTTTTTCTAAAGGTTCAAATATACGCCTACGATAAAGGCTCCTTTTTTCCTCGGCTGCCGCTTCAACCATTTTTCCCAAAGCGATTCTGCTATAGTAAGTGGCGTCGGAGCTTTCTTTAGATAGCTCATCTTTGATATCCAAGATAGCTCTGTTTACTTCCTCAATCTCCTTACCAAACGAATCTTTTCTCCAGTAAATCTTTAGACCAAGCTCGAATCTGCCCCTGATGTTGGACATCACACTTTTAAATTTGGCATAATTTTTTTTCATCAGGTTAATAATATCTTCCACATTTTCAGAAATAATCCCGAAGCTCATAGGGATAATGTCAAACTCTTCCATAACGGTTGATATAACTTTTTGGTGAGCCATGGCGTTATCTTTTACAGGGTCATAAACAACGACCGGAGTATTGCTTACTACAGTCGCCAGGTCCAGGTAGTTGACTGTATGCACTATGTCCCCCCGGCCTCCGATGCCTATGTGGCCAAAGCTCTTTTTATCCCTGGCCTCAATGATACCGTAAAGGTATTTACCCTCCTTTTTTCCCGCCAAGCGTACCACCTCTCCCGAAAAACCGCGGCGATTGAGTCAATACAGGTCAAATCTACAGCTCAAGTCAATAATCAATTATATAATATACGAATCTATAATATTGTTGATTAAATATACTAACTTTTCCCTTTCCTGATCTTTAATCCCCGGTACCAAAGACAACAAAATATCCACGCTGGCTTGTTTGAATGTCGCCTTATTTTCACTCAGAGGCAACTTGTGAATCGACATTACTTTTGCTAGTTTTATGCTGGTCCGTACAGATGTAATAACCGGATATCCGCATGTCTCCCTGAACATCCTCATTATAAGTACTATTTTTTCCGCATCCCCGGCATCCAGTCCAGACTTAGCCGTCGTGATGGCAATTTCCGTATCAATATCGAAATTATCCAACCCCAGGGTAATCAGCCTGTCAGAAAGGGCAACCTGCGCTTTATGGATGCCCGCGTACTCTTCCGGGTTACTGGTAAAAATAGCCTTAAACTCAGCATGCACTTTCAGATCCTGCCCGTCGTTCTGAAAACTCGGCAGGCTTAAGGTTTTTTCTTCCAAAATGGAAAGCAGTATATTATTTACTTCTGCTCTGGAACGGGTAAATTCATCGTAGATAAGAGTATGGCCATTGCGGCAGGCTGTGGTTATTCTCCCGTCCAGCCACTGCTGCTGAAGGCTTTCAGTAATCGAATGGACATAGTTAATGTAATCGTCGATTACTTTTTTTCGCCGGTAACCCACATTGCCGCCCACCAGGTCTGTCGTTGAAAAATCTTCATTACCGTGGATTAACGTAATAGGACGACCTAATTTTCTAGCAATATTTAAAGCAAGAGAGGTTTTACCGGTGCCCGACGGCCCGCTTAAATGTACCGGGAACCCCGCATTCAAGTACATAGTAGCACGCTTCTCAATATTCAATATATAGGGCGTTTCTATGAAATATTCATTTCCCATAGTTAGTTTTCCTGACTGTTCTGCCGGCACTCCTACCACCTCGGATGTATTCTATATTTAAGTATTAATAGTTGCAATATTAAATACTGCTGGCATTTCTTTCACGAATACTCAAACGTTCAAAACCCAGTATCTGGAGGTCTTTATCCACCGATACCTCGTATATAGCCATTAGGTCATCCCTTGCCCGCTTCCGCATATATTCCGAATCTTCCGTGACCTCAATCTGAACTTTCCATCCTTCATCCGGTTGTGGGAATACTGCTATAACTTCGCCCGGCTTTTTCAGGATATCGGCAAAGAAACCGGCTACGGTATCAATAAGTTTCAGGATGATCATTTTTTGCCCTTTAACTCTTTCTTGGGCTTGAACTCTTCATGTTTTGACGATCTAATCTTACCTAGCTTTTTAAGAGTTTCTTCCCATACTTCGTGGGCTCCTGTCCTATCCTCGCAATATGAAGCAATAAGTTTATTCACTTCTTCAATCCGGTTAAGCCGGTCATCAGCAAGAATTTCCTTTAATTTCCCGGACATCTCCAAGCGCTCCCGATTATACTTTACCAGCATTCCCTTTACTTCATTATGAATTGAATCAAGCAACTCCAACCTTGCTTTTAGCGAGCCGATAAGATCTTCCCCGGCAACGGCCATACTATGGGAAAGCGACACTTGTATTACCTCCGTTCTTTTTATATAAGAATAAATATTTATTATATTGTTATCTTGATTCAAGATTGGGGCGTTCCCGGCCGGAATCAGATCCCGGCCGGGAAGTGAAAAATATTACGCTGCTTCGTGTAATGGGTAGGCTGTTAGGCCGACAGCTTCAGCGTACTTAAGCCAGGTTTCCACGCTGGCGATTACGACTCTCGCCTCAATGGCCAGAAGCTCTATACCGACCAGTGAAACCCTCGCCCAGAGATCAATAACAATACCTTTATCAAGTATACGATCGACGACTTCTGCCAAACTAGAAGCTTTGATGCTGTGCTTCACAAAAAACACTCCTTATCAAAGTATTTTATTTTGCTAACAGTTTATGTTTCTTCTCCCTTTTTAGTACTATCATTTAAACATAATATTCAAAAACACACAGGCTATGGAAATATACACCATTAGACAACCTGGCCACTCAATTGCAGCTTAAAGCAAAAAGGTATCTCACAATAACCGGGTAGAGTCAATACTGTTGCAGGAAATATCTGATGATTTAACTATGGACATGAGAGAGTCCCACATATCTATATACTTTTGTAATAACACTTATTTATTATACTGCCCGCACTTTTTCTTCTTTAAGATAAAATTCGCAGATTTTGTCCTGTTCTACCGCCCAATTAGTGATATAGTGATTTATATTCCATTCAACAAATACTTCTGAAGATAAAAGTATCAGATTGGAATAAATCTCTATCCATTCCGGTGTTATATGCTTGTAAGCAAAGGATCCGGTGCCGCACACAATTACCACCCAGTAATACCGACCTTTTGGGCTAAAGGCAAAGATACTTTCTCCGACTTTGCCGTTGCCGGTCTTACAACCACGATCCATTCTAAATTGGGGTCTCAGCTTGCTTAAGATTTCTGAAACTTCCTCCAGATAAGAAACTTCTGTTTGATTTTCTTCCATAAATTAATATCCTCCTTTAGTTTCCCCCTCCATTGTTTCCTACTGATTCATAATATTACATCTATTGCCACAATGTGATTCATTTTCTGGTAAAATTTTTTGTTATTTACCGTGCAGGATTAATTCAACAATCTAGGGTAAACGCCGCTTAAACCGGGCGCTGACCCAGCCGCAGGCGGCACAGCCCTTATTGATCAGCCGGTTGGCGGGAGCGGGAGAACCGCAAGACGGACAAGTTTCCAGGACGTCGCGGCGTGCTTCTCTGAGCAGGGAGACCCACGGCTGCAATACTTCTACTAAACCGGAAAAGTAAAAACTTTCCGGACTAAGCCGGCCCAGGTAACGCACCTCTATTACCGGACCACCGTCCGGGCCGCTCATAGTTTCTCCATCGATAAACCGGACCGCCAGCACATCGGCCGCAGCCACCCGTAACGACGCTCCCGGTCCGGTATGACCCCGCCAGCACAGGCTACCTTCCTTGACGGAAAATTCACCTGGCACCCAGGCATATTTACCCGTCCTGTCCGGCGCCAAAAACCAGATCTTTTCGTGATTGCCCGGTTCCGGCAATTCTTTGCTTTTCTGTACTGCCGGGATACAGACCTTTTCCAGGGCGGCCAACAGCTGACCGCAATCAGCGCTGTGCAGCCTCACTTCACCGCCCGAAACCAGGGTAAGCAGGATCTCTTTCCTTTCCCGGCCGCTGAAGTGAGGCTCCTGCCGGGTATCTATACCGCTGACAAGCCCCAAGCTTATATCCAGAAGCGTTTCCTCCGGTTCCTGCCTGTGGAGCAGCAGGCGTCTGTCGGTAAGGTAGATCAAACCCGGCTGCCAGGCAGAATAAATACCCCGGCCAAACCAGCAGGAACCAAACCGGGAAAGGAGCACCCGTTCCCCCTCTTCCAGGCGCGGGCCCTCCACCGCCCGCTCTTTTTGAACCGAAGACCGTATAACCTCGTCCCAGTCCGTCATAAAACCGTAGCGCAGCATGGTGGACATACCGGCCAGTGCCAGGCGCAAATTCAATCCCAGCAGAGGGATGCCGGATACGGTAACTACCACGTCGCTATGCAACATCAACCCTTTAATTAAAACCCGGTCGATGAGATCATTCAGCGTGGCTTCCCGCCGGCTCACAGGTTTCATGTTTGTGCTTTCTCCCACTATTCTCTAACCCCATAACAAACAAGGATGGATAATATAATTTATGTTCAGGCTGGAACAGCCAGTTCACCGACAAAGCTGTAAGGCGGCCAGGGACCTGTAAAATCTACAGTAAACCCTTCCCACCGTTCAATTTCCGCCAGTGTCTCACCCAATTCCGTTACCTTGCTTTTCTCCACCAGACAGGACAGGTTGGCTATAATACGTTTTTCAGGTGAAACCCGCTTTGTTTTTTCCACTTGAATATCAGCGCATGAAGGACGTATTGCCTGGTAGGCCTTCCTGAAATAAATTTCCACTATGTCTTCCAGGGCTTCCTTTACTGATTTTTCCAACCTTTCCCGGTAAAGATAGCGTACTCCTTCCGGCTTATCGTTCAACTCCCGCTGCAGCTCTTGCAGGCGGCTGTCTTCACGCAGGGCTGCCTGCTTTAAAATTTCTTCAGTCAAAAGAATTTTAACGGCATATTCCTCTTTATCCCGCAGGCGGCCGAGCATCGCTTTCAGCCGGCTGCTTTCCCGCGCCAGCCAGTCCCGCAGCACCTCTTGCGGCCGGCGGCCGGCAGCGTGCATAATAGTATTAAAGCCCATCGGCAGGACATCGCCAAGCATCTCTTTTACCCGGTCCAATACATCCTGGTGCTCAAACAGCCATCCTTTCGCATGCTCGTCATTATCCGGCCGGTAGGGCTCGGCGGAACAATCATGCACCACTGCGCATAAGCCGGCGGCGGACAGGGTATATACCCGGCATCCGTCAATACCTGCGGCATCCAGATCTATTTCCTCTTCTCCCATGGCCACGCCGTATATGTACAGGCCCGCCGGCCCACCGCCCGCAAACAATTGTTCCCCAGGCAGCGAAGCGCTTATTTGACGCTCCGGCACTGGCGGAAATATTGCCGGATTGGTGGATTCACAGGGTTCCATCGATACTTGAGGGACCTGGCTTAAGGCTGCCGGCACACCATCCTGCCGCTCCAGCAAAGCTGGCTTTACCTTATCGCCGGCCATTTCATCCAGCACAACGCGGACAGCATCCCGAACGGTCGACTGTATAATATCCCGTGCAACGTCTTGTGCAACCGCCTGCAATTCTTTCTCCAGGCCAAGTCTTTCCAATTCACGCTTGACCAGCAGGCGCGCCAGTGAAATCATCACCGGCACGGGCTGTTCCGTCACGCTGTTTGAACCGCCATCCACCCGGAAATCCATTTCCCCACCCCTTATTCTGCTTCTTCTGCCCACCGCCGGGGATTAAGGAGCCGGTCCACCACGTCGTTCACGATCCTGTCCAGGCCGTCCCGGACGCTTTTTACCGACTCGGTTATCCCTTGCTCACATTTAATCTCGTCAATCGCCCGGTCTAAGTCCAGTAATGCCCGGCCCAACCGCTCTATTTCACACTCTTCCAGACTGCCGTCTTCCATGCGCGCCACGGCCTGCATTTTCAACGCGTCCTTGATGATCTCCACCAGAGCGATGACCAGCCCGAGCAAACCGTGCTTTAAATTGTCCTCACTGATTTCCAGGGCCACGGCGCACCCCGCCTTTCCCTCCTAAATATTACTTACTGCCGGTTTCCCGAACGGTCAATTTTGATCATCACGATACCGTTCCGGCAGGTTACCTCCGGATGAGAGGATTCCACCCTGTCGCCGGGATCAACAATTATAACAAGCTCACTGCCGGTTTCAAACACATCCACCAGCGGCAGGCGCCCGGGCGGCGGTGACCAAACGACAGGCCTAAGCCACCAATGATAATGTATTTTTTCACCAGTGCCTTGATCTACCCGGCAGGAGGCAAATTCCACTGCCGGCTCGCCCAGGATGTCTATAGCCGCAGGGTTGATAACTTGGCGGATGGAAAGTAAAACTTCCATGTCGCTATCCAGGCCTGCCACCCGGGCCAGGCCGGTGACACCGGCGTGGCCATGGCAGCACAAGTGCCACCAGACGGCCCGGCTCCGGCAATCCAGAGCGTCCAGAAATCGCTTCATTTTTCCTCATCCAGCCCCATCAAAATACCTCCCTTCCCTGCTATACCGGCAAAGACGCCATAGTTTCCATGCGTTTTTTCGCCTTGGCTGAAATCCATCCGCACCACGGGCATCCCTCGGTAAGAAGTTCTTCCTTGGCCACCCGCTTTTCACATTGCGGGCAGCTTTCTCTTTCGATCCGGGCGTCTTTCCAGGCGGCGGTTTCAATACTGGTGCCGGAGGGAAATTCCAGGCCATACCGGGCCGCCGTCTCAAAGGAAGCCAGGGCCGCCCTTATTTTTAAGCCCAGCAGCTCCACACCTGCCACAGACACCAGGATATCGGCGTTGATCACCAGGCCTTTGTCAAGCAGGCGGTCGACCAGCACAACCAGCGTGTCCTCGTCTCTTTTCTTCTTCGGTTGCAGCCCTGTCACCATATGATATTTCCGTCCTCTCCCCTTTAGACTATTGCTTCGCGATTAAAGACAAGGAAAAAACCGCGCCCCAAACAGGTCCACAGGATAGGACCACCTTATATAATCCCAATCAAGCCGGATCCGGGCCGCCCCGCGGCACCCGCGGCCCGATTTCCGCCAGGGCCAAGCGGAAGTGCTCGTTGCGGATCTGTACGGCCGGAGGTCCCTGCGACTGCCAGGAATTTTGAGCCAGGTATTCCCGCACCGCGGCCAGGGCCGCCCGGTTGCACAAGTGGCGGATATCCGCGCCGGAAAAACCTGCTGTTTCACCAGCCAGAGAGTCCAAATCCACGTCTTCCGACACAGGCTTTTTCCTGGTGTGCGCGTGTACGGCCAGGATTTGCCGGCGGGAAGCCTTATCCGGCAGTTCCAGCTGCAACTGCAAGTCAAACCGGCCCGGGCGCAGCAGAGCCGAGTCGATCATGTCCAGCCGGTTGGTCGCCCCCAGCACCACCACTCGCCGCAATTCCTCTATACCGTCCATCTCAGTCAATAACTGGCTTAACACGCGTTCGGCCGCGGCTCCGCCACCCATTCCCCGGGAAGCGACCACCGCGTCTATTTCATCGAAAAAAACGATACATGGGGCCGCCTGGCGAGCCTTGCGAAAAACCTCCCGCACTGCCCTTTCCGATTCCCCCACCCACTTGGACAACAGTGCCGGGCCTTTAATCGAAATGAAGTTGGCGTTGGATTCGTTGGCCACCGCCTTGGCCAGCAGCGTTTTACCCGTACCGGGCGGCCCGTACAAAAGGATCCCCCGAGGCGCTTGGGCCCCGGCGCGGCCGAAAAGCTCCGCATATTTCAAGGGCCATTCAATAGTTTCACGCAGGTGCTGCTTGATCCCATCCAATCCCCCTACGTCCTCCCAGCCTACATTGGGCACCTCTACCAGAAATTCCCTGGTAGCCGACGGCTCCACTTCTTCCAACGCCTGCAAGAAATCCTGCATGGACACCCGCAGCCGGGCCAGCAATTCGGGAGGCAACCCTCCCGATTCCGGATCCAGATCCAAATTGGGCATAATTTTTCTTAAACGATGCATGGCTGACTCCCGGCAAAGAGCGAGCAGATCCGCCCCTACGAACCCGCCGGTTAATTCCGCCACCCGTTCCAGATCCACGCCGTCTTCCAAGGGCATGCCCCGGGTATGTATTTGCAGAATCTCCAGCCGCCCCTTCTGGTCAGGCACGCCGATGGTTATTTCCCGGTCGAAGCGGCCGGGGCGGCGCAAGGCGGGGTCTAAAGAATCCGGTATGTTGGTGGCCGCTATAACGATCACCTGGCCGCGGGAGGCCAGGCCGTCCATCAATGCGAGCAACTGGGCCACCACCCGCTTTTCGACTTCGCCGGTGACCTCCACCCGCTTGGGTGCAATGGCGTCTATTTCATCCAGGAAAATAATGCTGCGGCCCTTTTTGGCAGCCTTATCAAAAATTTCCCGCAACTTGGCCTCGCTTTCACCGTAGTACTTATGGATTACCTCCGGCCCGTTGACGGGTAAAAAGTATACGTTGGCTTCATTGGCCACCGCCCGCGCGATCAGCGTTTTTCCTGTGCCCGGCGGGCCGCACAGCAATACCCCCTTCGGCGGATCGATACCCAGGTGCTGAAAGACGGCCGGGTATTTTAGAGGCAGTTCGATCATTTCCCGGATCCGCCCCAGTTCCTTGCCCATGCCACCGATATCCTCATAGGTGATTTGGTTGGCCTTAACAGACCCTGCTTCTTTTGTCTGAAGCAGCTCCAGCAAGGTGTCTTTTTTCAGCAGTACAAATCCTTCGGGTACAGTATCCTTGACCAGGAATTCCTGGTTTCTCAGACCTAACACCGAAATGCGCACCTTGTCCCCCTTAGCCAAGGGCATTCCTTGCAACGAGCGGCTGATAAATGCAGCGTCCAATTGCGGGGTGTGCCCGGCGCCAATGGGAGACAAGGTTATTTTTTTGGCGGTCCGGCCGGCCACACTGCTGACCGGAACCATTTCGCCCAGGGACACACCGGCGTTTTCCCTGATAATACCGTCGATTTGGAGCAATTTATTGCCCCTGTACTCAGCGTAGGCAGGCATGACCCGGGCGGCTGTCCGGCGTTCGGGACCAATGGCCACCAGATCCCCGACATCCAGCCCCAGCGCCTGGATGTCGGCTGGATCAATCCTGGCAATACACCTGCCTACGTCCTTGCCCAGGGCCTTGGCCACTTTTAATGCAATCTGCCCAGTCACAAAAAACTCACCAACTTCTTGGAAATATAGCTATCAAGTTTTACCCGGGTGCAAAACTTATACCTGCACGTCCACCAGTACTTCAAGGATGCCGTTTCGCAGGGATTTACGCAAAGTTTCCGGTTTTACTTTTTCAGGAAGCATAATGCTTTTACTGAAAGGGTTATTATTTCCCCGGACTTTTAAATACAAAACATTTTCCTTTATATTAACGATAACCTCTTCATCCGAGACGGCCGGCAATTCCGCTACTACCCGGATGAAATGGCCCTCATCGAAAACGTCGATCACCGGCTCCCGCTCTTTCAGCGAAGGCCCCTCAACATCACCGGCACCCATAACGCCGCCAACCGGTACATTTTTTGCCGGCAATCCTACCTTTATGTTGAAACCGTAGTGACCGGCGGGACCCCGCTTCCCCGGAGATTTGCCCAAAGTCCCCGTCCTGCTTAATTCTGTTTTCCCCTCGGCGTCCAGCTTTTGCGCCAAATCCACCAGTTCGCCGACACCCCTCAAAATACTCCCAAGAATGCCACCCTCATTATCGCTTTTCATCATTCATCCTCCTCATACCGGCTCCCTTCCAAATTGTTTCTATAATAATATAAACTAATATTTCAGTTATACTTGTGTTAATGCATAATATGCCTTCCAAAAGATAAGAATAACGGTTAATTTTTTCCATATCTCGTTGCCGGATTTTGAGAAACGGATCTTTTTTTACGAACCCGGGATTATATTCGGCAGGCTTGCGGATATTATTGGCAGAAAAAATTTTGTGTTGGGAATCCTGGTTTAGGGGATCGGTGAAGCAGCGACCTCCAGCACGGGCATGGCTATATTAATCCCGGTTTTCACGCCAAGGGAAAGGGGTAAGGTACTGGGGCTCAACGCCGCCACAGTGTATACCGGCCTGCTCGCCGGGACCCGTGCCGGGAGGCGCGGCCATTACCTGGGGCCGGCAGTCGATCTTTTACCTGAATGTGTTGATTGGCGTACCGCCCGTGTTGATGGCCGAAAGAGAGGTGACAAAGCTTAAATTTTTAGAAATGTGTCTTGACAACGGGGTGCGCTACATCATTTTTCCTCCTTATTGATATCAATACACAAAATATAACGATCAAAGTTAAAATTCTCGAAAAACGAAGATATCGTTATGCATAAATTGCCAGACGCTAAGGAGATATATGGGTCAGTTGTAAATTTTTTAGATCCGGTACTTACGAGATAATAATAATAATCTTTTAATGAATGCTCAGTTCCTTTTTTTGCCGGTACATAAATTTTGCCTCTTTTTACCGCCACAGCCTGGCTGCAGATTGTTTCAGTAACTTGAACGCCATTCTCGTTTATAATATAGATACACTCCAAGGCAGGGTATTTCCGGATAACCTCTCTCAACTTGCTATCGAAGTTTTCTAAAGTTATTTTTGAAAGCTCATAAATAATACTGTCCAATATAATATTATAATTTCTATGGAGCAGTTTGCTTATTTTAATCTTGTTGATTATATAATCATTAAAATTATGGGCTATTTTGCTGGTCTTGCAATCAATATCATTTACCATATTCAACATATTTTCTTGGGGTTTGGAAAAATAAAACCCTTGGAGCATATCCGCCCCAAGCTCAAGGGCCACAAGCGCTTCTTCCTCCCTTTCCACACCTTCGGCAACGACAAGCGCGCCTATTCTTTTTGAGAGGCTTACCAGCGACTTAAATATTTCTTGTTTGTAAAAAAACTTATTAATATTACTAATAATCCCCATGTCTATTTTCAATATGTCAGGCTTCACAAGCGCCACCCGGTCAAGGTTCGAATAACCACAGCCCACGTCGTCAAGGGCTGTCAAAAAACCATATCCCTTGTAGCTTTTTATAAATCTTTCCAAAGAATTAACGTCTTCAGTGTTGGACTCCACTATTTCTATAACTACATTATTTGGCTCCACTCCCAGCGCATTAATCAAGTTCAGCAAGTGGCCCGAACCTACCACGCCAAAATCTATGATAGAGGTATCCAAATTCAAGAACAAAATAAAATTATCATTTTCAGTATGAGCGGCCTTGTAACCTTCCAAAGCTTTTTTCCTGCACAGCCTGTCCAATTCCAAAGTAAAATTCTCGCTTCTGGCGGATTCGAACAATAAGCCCGGAGGCAAAACTTCTCTTGTCTCAATATTTATACCCCTGCACAAAGCTTCAAAACCAATGATTGATTTTTTTCTTAACGGATACAACCGGCTGAAAACAAGCAAAAATATTCTCTTTTTTTATGATTTCACCAATGTTGATTTTACTGTTATCCAAAATCCGTACCCAACTCCTATAATTGATTTTCTTATTATTTCTTATATGCAAGCATGTTAGATGTAATTACCTGCAGCTTTCAGCCAAGTGGATTATCGGTTCGATCTCTTCTTTAGCCTGCCGCAACAACTGGCTGCCGGGCGGCTGGATTAAAGAAAATTCCGCTTGAGGCACGATTGGCACTATGTTCATGACAAATGCGCCGGCTTCTTTTACGGCAATAGCTACTTCTCTCAAGTGAAAATCGTTGATGCCCGGGATTAATATTGAGTTGACTTTTACCATAATGCCGCTTTTCTTTGCCTCCCTAATCCCGGCTAGTTGCTTTTCCAATAATAAGCAGGCTCCTATGGTTCCATGGTACGGTTTATTTTTATAAAAGACCCAGCGATAAATCTCCCCTCCTATCGCGGGGTCTACCGCATTAACCGTTACAGCAATTGTCTTGACGCCCGCGTCCAAAAGCGCATGCAGGTTATCTTCAAGCATCAGGCCATTGGTGCAGACACACTTGACAAGATGAGGATAATGCGAGTTGACCTTGGTGAGGACTTCGATGGTTTCCTTGTTCGCCAGCGGTTCCCCGGGACCCGCGACACCGACAACGCGGACCCTCTCACAATTTTTTATATAATTGTTCATTTTTTTTAACGCCTCACGCTGTGATACAGTTTTTCCGGCTGCTTTTTTATAGTTTTCATTAACGCAAGCGTATTCCCTGGAGCAGTAGCGGCACTTTATATTACAGCTGATCGCCACCGGCAGATGCACACAGGAAAACCATCTTCTCGCGGCATGGTTGAAACACGGATGCTGACTAACAGCTGATTTCGCGTCACAGACCATTTTGCTTAGCAACCTCCCCTCTCCGGAAACTCGATTCATCACCAGAAATTGAATGCCAACATGTTTTTCATTATAATTATTTTTACGCAGGAGTCAGAATTCAGAAGCCGGAATAAACAAACAGCTTGTTTTCTAACAGTATTCTGACTACTGACTTTAAATTTAATAGCCGCTACACCGGGTTCGGACGCCATATGGTTTAGAAGATAAACTTCCATTCCATCCTGACCGGGCGCGGCTATTAAAATTCACTGCATGTTGTGAAAAATAATCCTGTTTACCAGTCAGCTTGGTATAACTCTACCGGTTAAAATGACCCTGACATCATTATTATTTTTTTTAATTTCCCCACAGTAGCAATTGCTTAACAGCCCGGCTTCAAGCCAGGGGGGCACATGGCTGCAAATAACTTCCAGTGAATTAAAGTTGCCTTTGCGCAAAACCGGCAGCAGCACTTGTTTTGTGGTGAGCCCAATATCTTTTTCCTGGATTTCCTTAATTGAAATCTGATAGTTGCCGCTTGATGTTTCAATTGGAATAAACCGCAAGCAGGCGTTTTGCTCAGCATCCTCCAGACTTTGCTTTTCTTCCTCTTTTTCAAGGACGTAGTCCAGAAACTCCAAGGGTCTCCCCTCAAATTCCCAAACACTAAAGCGGCATTTTTCCAGCTCATAATAAGGCACACCGGTTATCGACAGCCCTACGATTACCCTGCAGTTGCCCAAGAATTCCAATACTTCTTCCATCTTTTTACGCAGTTCTTTAATACCCCGGCTTCCGTCCGGGGAAAAGTCCATTTCTTTCATGGAACTCCATTTGCCCTTCTTTTTCTGATAAACAACCAGTCTACCTTGGTTGAACAGCGACGTGGTCTCACCATTTTCCCCGACGTATACCGCGATACTTCTACGCATAAAAACTACTCTCCTTACGCGGCTGCCAAATTTGTTCAGGTGTATATGGCGCTTGCCAACGGGCTCATGTCCGCCATTTGCCTCCTTATTTTAGCTGCTTGACAGCTCCAATCGTTTTACCGCTTTACCGCCTTCGATATGTTCGTCCATGATCTCTTCCACGTCGCTGTCCGTTACCCCGCCATACCAGACATTATCCGGGTAGACGACCACCACCGGCCCTCTCTCGCAAAGTCCGAAACATCCTGTATTAGATATCGCAACCTCGCCGCCGAGTCCCCTGCCTTCAATTTCTTCCATAAAACTGCTTACAATGCCGACTGACGATTTTGTATGGCAAAAGCCTTTTTGCTGACCATTAACCCTGGAACTGGTACAAACAAAAACATGGTATTTGGGCTTGTTCAATTTATCATCACCACTCCTTGTCATGTAAGATTCCGGCCGCGTGCTTCAACGCGTTTTCCACAGTATCGTAACACTCAACACTGAGAATATTATTTTTCTGCCTTTTTCTGGCGTTATAGCCCGCTCTTAGTGAAACCGCAGGGCCTTGCTTACTATCTGTATTGGCTTCTTTTTCCTCCCACACCCTTCGAAATTCCAATGACCGGTCGTGTTCCAACATACCGACGGCATCAGCCCTGCATTGCCTGCAATGGCGCATTTGCCGGAGGTCGGCCCGGCAGACGTCTCTCATATGGTTTATTTCTTTCATGTTAGTCTGGGGCAGGCCTTCAAAGGCGCTCCCCTGAGCCGGTATCAGCGGCATAATGTTGGTGATAAAAGCGCCCAGTTCTTTTACTTTCTTTACAACATCCGGGATATGCCGGTCATTGATGCCTTTTATCATCACGATATTTATTTTTACCGCCGCCCCTCCCCGGACGAGGCGCTGTATACCGGCCGACTGGTTTTCCATAAGTATGCCGGCGCCCTGGACACCTTCATATTTTTTTCCCTGATAATTCACAAACTTATATATTCTTTGTCCTATTTCGGGGATAAGGCAGTTTACAGTAACGGTCACATGTTTGACGCCCAGGCGGATAATTTCCTTGGCATATTCCGGCAGCATCAACCCATTCGTGGATAAACAGAACAGTACATCGGGGTCGGACTGCCTGATCAGCTCTATAGTCCGCCTGCTTTCTTGCCAATTGGCCAGCGCGTCTCCCGGTCCGGCAATACCGGCAACGCTTAAGTTATGAATTTTTTTCTTAACAAAATCATATTTTTGCGCCGCCGACTCAGGCGACAGGACCTCACTGGTTACACCCAGCCTGCTTTCGTTTAAACAATCAAATTTCCTATTGCAGTAATTGCAGCTTATATTGCAGAGAGGCGCCACAGGCAGGTGCATCCTGGCAAACTTAAGGTGGGCGTCAAAGGAATAGCACGGGTGCCTGCCAGTTTGTTCCGACAAAGAAATATTGCAGCAATCCATTTCCATCACCTCATAGTTTGCAAAGGATTATCGCCGGTGTTTTGATAAAACTTTTGATACATATTGCTCCGGTAGCTGCCATATTTATTTTCCAGCAAGGTATTGGTAATTCTGTCCAGAAACATGGTGGTGCCGAGGTACCCCACCGACAGCAACCTTTGCCCCCCCACCCGGTCATGAATGGGAAAACCGTGCCGCACCAGGGGAATACCCTCTCTTTCAGTCAGGTACCTGCCGTCGGAATGGCCAATCGCAATATTCGCAGCCGACTCCTTGCTCTTTTCCCTAATTTCTGAAAAGTCCGTTTCATCTAAAAAATGCACATTGCCACGGCATCCATTTAAACATGACTTGAGCAACTCAGTCAGTTTGTTCGACTTGCCGCCGGTCGCAACCACTACCGGCTCAATTCCGTTTTCCAGGCAAGTCTTAACAATCGCATACACATTTTCCGGCTCACCAAAAACAACGCTCCTACCCTCGAAGTTATATTTATGAGAGTCGACCATGCAGTCCAGGAGCCTGCCTCTCTCTTGCCGCAGGTTTTCAGGCACGTCGTTGCCGGTTAGATTTTTCAACGTTTCAACAAATAAGTCTGTATTTTCGATACCCATAGGTATGGGCAGGTTGTATAAAGGGACTCCGAAATGACTTTCCAAGTACCCGCCTGGTGAAATATTGTCACCCGCCGTAACGCCCATCTGGATAGTTGCCGCGGCGCCCGGCATCATGGCGATATCCGCCAGCCTGGTCCCACCATCAGGAACCTTTTTATAAGGCCTCTCAAAGGGGCGGTCCAGAGTGTCGGAGTAATCAGGGAAAAGGATACAGTCGACATCCATAACATGAAGGATCCTTTTTATTTCCCGGATATCAGCCGGGCTCAGGCTGGGAACTATTATATTGATCCGGGAATTCTTCCCCGCCTTGCCGGCCAGCCTGTATATAATCTTTTTTAACGCCAGAAAATAACCTTCCGTATGCGTGCCGCCGTAACCGGGAGTGGACACCGCAACCACGGGCAAGTCCGTCAGCCCTCTGTCCTTAAGGTAATCCGACGTAATCCTTTCGATATCTTCACCAATTGTTTCAGCCAGACAGGTCGTCAGCACGCCGATTAGCCCGGGATTGTATAACTTGATTAAATTGTCCAAACCTTTTCTCAAGTTGTTTTCCCCGCCGTAAATGGTGCCCTTCTCATTAAGCGAAGAGGAGGCCACGTCGACCGGTTCGTTAAAGTGTTCGGCAATGTGCCGGCGCATGTATGTGCTGCAGCCCTGGGAGCCATGGATGATCACCATGGACTTTTCCACGCCTTTGAATGAGATAATCCCGCCCATGGGCATACACATATTGCACGGGTTTTCATTCGCATAACGGTAGGACGTGTTGTCCTTCATTGTTATCCCCTCTTTAGCTTTTATATATAGTTCCAAACCGGGGAACAAACAGTGGCATATACTTCTTCCGCGAAATTTACAGCGCCGATAAAACCGCTGAGCGGGTGCTTCCGGTTATGGTTGTGGTCTATGAAAGCAATACCCAATTTATAGGCCAGGGGCCTTTCTTTCACCCCGCCTACCAATAAATCGGCGCCCTTTTCAAGCATGAATTTCTCCAACTCGGCGGGATTCGCGTCATCCAGGATTACCGTCCCGTCATCCACCAGGTCGCCGATCCTTCGATAATCTTCCGGCCGTCCCGTCTGAGTCCCGATCATTACCACATCAATGCCGATTTCTTTAAATTGTTTGATCAGGGAAACCGCTTTAAACCCGCCGCCGACATAAACGGCCGCTTTTTTACCCTCAAGCTTTTCACGATAACGCTGAATTGCGGGTTTAACCAATGCCGTCTCATGCTCAATTAACTGTTCGGCCTTATACGCCATTTCCGGATCATTGAAGGCCTTCGCTATATTTCTCAGAGAATTGGACGTATCTTCGATGCCCACAAAAGACACGTTCATATATGGGATACCGTAATTTTCCTCCATCCGGCTAGCCAAATAAATCATTGAGCCGGCGCACTGGATTATATTTAAAGACGCCCCGGCAGCCTTTTTTAAAGCCGCGTAGCTTGAGTCCCCGGTAAAAACAACATTAATATCGACCCCCATCCGGCTCAAGTATCTTTTAATAATCCAGGCCTCTCCCGCCAGATTAAAGTCACCTAAGTAATTAATATTTTTACTTTTTATAACATATTTCTTTTCCCCGGGCTCGATCAGGCGCATCAGCGCGTCACAGGCGGCCCGGTAGCCTGCCGACTTATTTCCGATAAAACCGCTGGACTGCACCGGAATGACTTCGATCCCGTGTTTTCCTGAAGCAGCTTTGCATACTGCTTCCAGATCATCGCCGATAACTCCGACAATACAGGTTGAATAGACAAATACCAGTTTGGGACGATATTTTCGCACCAACTCGTCAATGGCCCTGGCAAGCTTCTTTTCCCCGCCGAAAATTATATCGTGCTCCTTCAGGTCGGTGGAAAAGCTGTTCCGGTACAAGTCGGCCCCGCTGCTCAAGCTGCCCCGGATATCCCAGGTGTAGCTGGCGCACCCGATAGGCCCGTGCACCAGGTGGACCGCGTCCGTTACAGGGTTTAAAACCACTCTGGCGCCGCAATAAACACAAGCCCGCTGGCTGACCGAGCCCGCCACGCTGTCGGCATCACACTTCAGTTGCCTTTTTTGTTTTCCTTTCGTAAGGATAAAATCTCTTCTTTCCTCAATCGGCAGCCCAGTCAACAAAACCACTTCCATTTCTTCCATATTGCCTGAAGATTACATGACCAACTCAAAGTCCTCATCGCTCGCGTCACGGTCCACCCTGTCCAAAAGCGCGTTTCCGATCAATTCAAGCAACCGCATTGCGCCTTTGTAGCCGACTATCGGCAGGTAGGGATGCATGCTCCTGTCCAGGATGGGAAAGCCCAGCCGCACAAAGGGCAGGTCTTCCGCCCTGGCGATGTATTTGCCATAGGTATTTCCGATTAATAAATCCACCGGTTCGTTTTTTATCCATTGGTGCAGCAAAAACAAATCGCCGCCGGCCTTGATATTGGCCTGGACCCCGGACTGATCCAGCATTTCTTTGACTTCTCTTTCAAAGCCGCCCGCCGAAGCGCCCGTCACCCCGCCGGGCGTCCCGGTCAGGACGTGGACCGGCCTCATACCAAGGCTCAGTAAAAATTCGGCCGTTGCCGCCACGATATCCGGATCACCGAAGACGGCTACTTTTTTATCATAAAAATGATAGTGGGTGTCGGTCATAATATCCACCAGCTGGCCTCTTTCTTCTTCCAGGTCATAAGGTATTTCTTTGACAAAGTTGCTCCGCAAGGTCATCAGAAAATCATCCGTGGCTTTAATTCCAATCGGCGTTTTCAGGGTAATAGCCCGCACCTTGCACTTTCTTTCAAGGTGGTAAGCGGCGTCGGCGGAGGCGTAGCTGCCCAGGGCAAGAGTGATTCTTGAATTTCCCGAGTCTCTGATATCTTCTACTCTCGCGCCTCCCTTGGGATACATCATAAACTGTCCGGTAATAGGTGAATCCAATACACCCGAGGTGTCGGGGAACATTATGGACTTAACCCCCATGTGCTTTGCCAGTCTCTTTATTTCCCGCATGTCCCCCGGGTTGACAAAACCGGGAATAATATTCGCCTGCTCTTTCTTGTTTTCTTCTGAAGCTTCCGCCAGGTAGCTGACCATTGCTTTAGTCATGTTGGAAAATCCCGTAATATGGGAACCCACGTAGCTGGGGGTGTTGGCATGGATTACCACCTTGCCTTCAGGCACTTCAGTCGCCTTAATGTAAGTAGGAAGGTCATCCCCGATAGTTTCGGAAAGACACGTGGTATGAATGGCCATAACGTCGGGGTTATAAATGGTAAAAACGTTATTAACAGCTGTTTTCACGTTGGCCCCTCCCCCGAACACCGAGGCCCCTTCGGTAAAGGAACTGGTGGATGCCATAACAGGCTCCCTGAAATGCCTGGTTAAGTGCGAACGGTGGTAGGCACAACAGCCCTGGGAGCCGTGGCTGTGGGGAAGGCACTTGTGAATCCCCAGGGCTGCGTACATAGCCCCGATGGGTTGGCAAGTTTTGGCGGGGTTTATCGCTCCGCCCGCTCGTTCAATCAATTCCTTCGGGGTACTGTTTAACATACGATTTTCTCCTCACAATAATTTATTTCTTCACCCACAGATCATGAATCCTGAACAGTCCCCTCCAACAAAGGCTTGTTCTTCCAGGGCGGCACGATGTAATTCCAGGCAGGCGTGACAAAGTTCATGCTGACGTCCCTCGCAAAGTTAACAGCTCCGTTGAATCCGGCGTAAGGTCCGCTATAATCGTAATTATGCAACTGCTTGACCGGAACACCCATTTTTTGCGGAATATATTTATCTTTTATGCCGGAGGAAAAGATATCCGGCTTCAAGATCCTGATCAGTTCTTCCGTTTCCTTGTGGTTTAAATCATCTACAATAACACTGCCGTCTTTCATATCCGCAATCATGCCCTTATAGTAACTCAGCGGGATCTTGCTTTTCAGTTCCTCCATTTTCTCCGCCGGCAGCTTCAGCCTGTAGCGTCTATCGTCCGGAACGACATGCAATTCAGGGATATTTTTGCTGTCCGCGTCGGGCTTGATATTGGGAAGAACCTGCCGCCCTTCATAATCGTCGCGGTGGGCGAACTCATAACCGGCCAGCAATGTCTTAATCCCCAACTCCTCATACAGGCCCTGGTAGTGGTGGCCGCGCGACCCACCGACAAAACAGAAGGCTGTTTTTCCCTCGCAGATTTTTCTATATGGCTCCAGCAGCGGCTCGATCCTGGCCAACTCCCTGGCGATAACTTCTTCGGTCCGTTGGATCAACGATTCATCGCCGAAATACAGGGCCATATTCCGCAGCGTCTCGCAAGTGGCCCGGATACCAATGAAGTTTACTTTTAGCCAGGGCGTGCCGTATTTTTTTTCAAGCATATCGGCAATATAATTAATTGACCGGTGGCATTGCACCAGGTTCAATTGCGATACATGGGCGTTTTTCAGTTCTTCAAAAGAACCGTCGCCCGTCATCACCGCCTGCACATCATAGCCAAGTTCCTCCAGGACCCTCCCGACTTCCCAGCTGTCGCCACCGATGTTGTACTCACCCAGGATATTAATGGTAAATTTGCCGGGCGGCTCTTCCATGTCGCCAAGCCCGATCACATGCTCCATCAGGCCGTTATTGGCAATGTGGTGGCCCGCGGACTGGCTGACCCCCTTATAGCCTTCACAGTTGTAAGCGGTGATACTGATTCCGTGCCTTTCCCGGGCCATCCTGGCAACCGACTGGATGTCGTCGCCGATTAACCCCACCGGGCAGGTGGCTGATATCGTAATCGCGTTGGGATGAAAAATTTCCACCACTTCGTCAATCATCCTGTTCAGCTTTTTCTCCCCGCCGAAGACGATGTCGCCTTCCTGCATATCGGTAGACACACAATAAGCTAAAAAGTTTTTTCCGGGATCATCGCTTTTCGCCTTATTCCGCCGGGTAAGCCAGCTGTAAAAAGCGCACCCGACCGGCCCGTGGACAATATGCACCATGTCCCGGAGCGGCCCCAGGACCACCCCTTTGCAGCCGGCGAAGGCGCAGCCGCGGTTGGTAATGATCCCCGGGATGGTCCGGGTGTTGGCTTCAATTTCCTGCGCGGCCAGGGAGGTATCCCTGATCAGGATGTGCTTTCTCCGGTTCCTCTTAACTTTTGCCGGGTACTGGCCTATGATAATTTCTTCCAGCATCTTTTGATCAATCGCCATTCTCCTGCCTCCTTGCGACGCTTTATTGCCTAGACTGCCACTTCACCCCGCTCACCGGTCCTAACCCTGGCCACATCCAGGACGGGCGCGACAAAAATCTTGCCGTCCCCTTTATTGCCGCCTTGATTAACTTTGATTAAAGCATTAACCACCTTTTCAACTTCTCCGTCCTGGACCAGGATGGTCAACATACGTTTTGGAATGAGCCTGCTTCCCTTTGCCAAACCATCCGCCAAAATCCCGCCGATCTCTTCCTGGATGCTGATTCCTCCCAGCATGGAAAAATCCACCCGCAGCTTGCCCCGCCCCATTACCTTGACAGCATGGAGGCCGCAAATTCCGACATCCATTAAAGCCTTCTTGGTTTCATTTACTTTGTTCATACGGATGATGGCTATAATTTCCTTCATAAAATATAAGCTCCTCCTACAGCCCCTTGGATCCGCTGCTGATGGTATACGCTTCTTCCACCGGGCTGACGAATATTTTACCGTCGCCGAAAGCTCCTTTTTCCCCTGGTTTGGCCAATCTCGAAATAATGCTGATTACATCTTCCTTATCTTCATCCTGCACGACCAGCATCAGTAATTCTTTGGGGATCTCGGCATAAACAATTTCCCCTACTTTAACCCCTCTTTGCTTGCCGCGCCCGACCACATCCATCTTGGTCACCGCCGGGAATCCCGAAACGCTCAGCTCGGCCAAAATGCTGTTTGTTTTTTCAGGCCTGACGATAGCCCTTATCATTAGCAATGTTCTCACCCCTTACAAAGAAATTTGGAATTAATCCAGTATCCCGTGCTCCATCAATATCTCCTCCAGCCTGTCCTGGACCATCGGCTTGGGAATTACGAACATTTTGTTCTCATCAATGTTTTTGGCCAGGGTCCTGTATTCATCGGCCTGAGACGCCTGGGGATCATAATCAATTACTGTTTTTTTATTGATTTCAGCTCTCTGCACGATATTGTCCCTGGGCACAAAATGGATAAGCTGGGAGCCCAATTCCTCGGCAAAGGCCTTTAGCAGTGCATACTCATTATCCACCTTGCGGCTGTTGCAGATGATCCCGCCCAGCCTGACTTCACCGTTCATGGCAAACTTGCTGATCCCCTTGCAAATATTATTGGCCGCGTACAACGCCATCATCTCACCGGAAGCGACAATGTAAATCTCTTTGGCCTTGCCCTCCCGGATCGGCATGGCAAACCCCCCACAGACCACATCTCCCAGCACGTCATAAAACACGTAATCCAGTTCATCAGTATAAGCTCCCAGCGACTCCAATAAATTGATGGACGTGATAATCCCCCTGCCGGCGCAGCCCACTCCCGGTTCCGGGCCGCCTGACTCCACACACTTGGTCTCCCCGAAACCCACCTTCATGACGTCTTCCAAGTCGACATCTTCCCCTTCTTCACGCAGGGTATCCAGCACAGTCCGCTGGTTCATCCCATGGAGAAGCAACCTGTTGGAATCGGACTTGGGATCGCACCCGACCACCATTACCCTCTTGCCAAGCTCCGCGAGGGCAGCCACCGTATTTTGGGTAGTTGTTGATTTGCCGATGCCACCCTTGCCGTAAATAGCTAATTGTCTCACATCTATTCCCCCTTGTCAGTCAATGCGATATTTTGGAAAACAAAAAGGCCACCCGCCCCCTGGGGGACAACAGGCGTCCTCACCCAGTCTTCAGCAATGCGTACTCAATTACATCAATGTAAATAATTCTGTTAATAAAAAACGCCCTCACCGGCAGGATGTAAACCCCGCGGCGAGAGCGCCACTGCCCTAATATAGTTACGACTTCATAACCCAAATAAAAAACGCTTTTCAGGAAGATCCTCCCAGAAAAGCGCCATTGCCCTATTGATACTACTTCGTATCACTATAACATTATTTATCCTCTATTATAATTATTTAACTTGCATTGTCAATAGTTATTTTAAGAGGAATTTGTTTTTATCATTGCCGCTAATTTCGCATTGATCTTATTGCGCCGCTTGATTATATTTATATATGCGTCCACAATCAAAATATCCAAAGGAGATGAGCAATAATATGCGGAAAATTGTTTTATTGGTCATGACATTGGTCCTGTCACTAACGCTCTCTTCAGCAGCGTTTGCCCACCAGCGGGGCAGTCTCGATGTTTGTGGTGATTCTCAAAGCGGCAGTGTGAGCAATGGCTATCAAGGCTACAGCTGGTACCATTCTGATGCTGATCAGAACGGCGGCCATAGATTTTTGGCTGATGTAAATTACGGTTACATTGGGAAATATTCTGATTTCTATAGAGAAAAAATCAGCAAGCTGGAAAATATTCTATTCCGCCACGATAGGGGAAACCGGCATCAGCATTGGGATTATGACAGAGACAGCGAAAGGTATTTCTATGTCGACGACAATGGCGTAAACCATTACTTCTACCTTGATCCGGACAGGGATTATGATGTGCATCAATATGCAGATGAAAACGGAATAACCCAGTACTGGTTCGAAGACAATGGCTGGAAATAATAGGGCATACTTTTACATCCATGCAAAGAAAGGAAGGCTGCAAATGCCTTCCTTTCCGCATTATTATCAAATTAGAAAAATGGTTATAAAGTTTTCCCAGGTACCAGTGTCATTGATTCAACTGTAATATCTTCTATGCTGTTCAATTCCTTGGTTATCTTATCCAATTCAACGGGATCAGCCTCTAATGTCAGGTTTATTATCCCTTGGTTGCATTTTGAATAAGGGATTCCACTCCGGAGCAAGATCAATGAACCATACTTTGTTAATATTTGCTGTACTTTTGGCGCATTTTCCAGCCTTTGATTAACTATAATACCAATAATACATATATGCTTTTCCAATTCCCTTTCCTCCTAATGGTTTTTATTTTGTTTAATTAAATCATAATTAAACGTCCTCAGCAATGGTCAACGATCTTTTTCGAACATATTTTTACCTACTCCACAAACAGGGCATGTCCATTCATCGGGGAGTTTATCAAACGTTGTTCCCGGCGGTATGCCGTTTTCAGGATCACCAACAGCCGGATCGTAAACGTAGCCGCAGATTGAACAAACGTATTTGTCCTCTATGACAGCTTTCTTCTCTTGCTTTGGTGCGTAAGCCGGCGCAGTAACAGGAACACTGCCTCTCTTTACCTGCTGGTAATATGCGTATGTCATCGGCAGTCCTTCTTTCATTACTTCCGCGCCGGTTACTTCGCCAATAAAAATAGTGTGCGTTTTCGCGTCTATTTCCTGAAGCACTTTAGCCTCCAGATATGCCAGGGTATGTCCGGTAATATAGGGAACCCCGCTTCGACCTATCTGGTAATTTACACCAGCGAACTTATCTACTTCCCTGCCGCTTTTAAAGCCAAACTGACCGACTAAAGACAAAGGTGTTTCCTGATCCAGCACAGATACTGTGAAAAGTTTACTGTCCCTGATAAACTCGTTGGTTAGGTTTTGCTTGTTGATACTAATGGCGATGGTAGCCGGTTCACTGGAAATCTGAAATGCCGTATTGGCTATCTGGCCATTATAGCGGCCTTCTTTTCCAGATGTGACGATGTATAATCCATAGCTTATTTTATGCAACGCTTTCGTATTCAAAAAGACTCATCTCCCTCGGTAAATAGACTTCCATCGCCGATTGCGCATAAAAAAACAGGTTTATCTTGCAACTAGGCTTTGTTCGTCCACAGGCCGTGGATATTACAGTAAGCTTTGGCTAAAATGTTTTCTCCAACAGACTCAAATAAAACCTCGGGGCTGCTGCCCGGCTTCAAAAACTCTCTAAAAATTCCGCCGTCAGCAAGCAATTCTATCCATTCAATAAAATGCTTTTCTTCCATTGGGTGAAGAGCGCTGCCGACTTGGACCGTTATCTTGCCGTCTTTCTTTTCAATCACCGGTACATGTTTTTCCTTCGAAGCGTCTACAGTATTCTCCGTCAATAATTCCATAGGCTTGTTACAGCAAACCAATTGTCCCTTGCCGGTGTGTAAAACTTCAACCATGTTTCCGCAAATTGCACATTTGTATACCCGCATCAACTCGGTCATTTTGTAGCCTCCTTATGTTTTAAATTGCCCCGGGGTGATTAATTACCTCACCCAATTTAATACTGTATATTTTAAATTGGTTCAGTCGTATTTCCGGAATTTAGCTCCCGGAAACGCGGCGGAACCAACCACAAGAGCGGTAAGGCCGACCAACAGCCCCACATATAATGGATCGATTCCCACGGGAACAGCTAATTTCCAAACCAAATCAGCTATTGGGCCCAGTATTAGAGCCAGGACCCCGCCCGTGGGACTGACAACATTTTTAAAGAAAACCGCTCCCAAAAGAGGAAGGAAAATCGTTGCCCCGCGCAATCCCATGGAAAGAAAGCTCCACTCCAGGATCATTGACTTCAGGTTTCCGGTTACAAAAAGAATGGTCGAAACCGCTACGGCGGCCAGAACCATTCGTGATATAAAAAGCAGCCGGCGGTCGTCAGCCCGGGGATTAATATACTTCTTATAGATGTCCTTGGTAAGCATAGTACTGATTCCCAAAGACAGCCCTGCCGCAGTCCCTATAACAGCCACCAAAAGCACTGCCAGGACGACCCCTCCGAGCCAGGGGGGCAAGTACTTGATTACAAATAACGGCAATGCTTCCGAGGCTGGGATATCCGGATAGTTTAGTTTCATATACATACCAACAATAACTCCAGCCAAACCGCTTGGTGATATGATAACAGCCGAAAGCAAAGCCCCCCGGCGTGACGTTTCAACATCTTTGCCGGAAAACATCGCCTGAATATAAGTTTGCGTGGACAAGACCCCTACAATTACCGAGAATCCCGCGGCAAAATCCACCGGGAATCCCCGGCCCATAAGATTTAACCAGGGAAACGGGGGAAAAGACTGGGTGAAGCCGGCCACTCCTCCCGCCTTAGTGTAGGCCAAAACTCCAGTGACAATCAAAGAAGTATAGACAATAACGAGCTTGACGACTCCGACAATGCCGGTACCCATGACTCCACCGAAAAAGACATAGAAGATGACCAAAACAATTGTAATGAAAGCCGCACAAACCGGACTTAATTGAAACATCGAACCCAGCAGGGCAATCGCGGCTAAAATCTGCGCTATGATATTTAAAAAAATACCGATTGAACTAAAAATACTCGCAGTCGGCCCCGCAACCGGGCCATATGCCCTAACAAGAAACTGCGGCGCTGTTTCTAATCCTGATTCCCGCAAGGGGCCGGCCAACAGCACACCCAGCAACAAACAAGCGGCCCCCGAGCCAAGAGTAAACCACCAAGCCGCCAGGCCGTACTTAAAAGCCAGTTCAGCCGTTCCAACGGTCGACGCTCCACCCACCAATGTCCCTACGATGGTTCCCGCTATAAGAGCCGCCCCTGTCTTTCTGCCGCCAACCGAGAAATCAGAAGCATTACCAACCTGCCTGCCCGCGTAAATCCCAACCAAAGAAACTAAGGCCAGGGTGAGAACAATACTAATAATATGTGAAGTAGTTAGATTATACATGGACATTTCTCCGGACAATAGAATGACCGCTGATATATTAACGGCAACATGATTTTATCCCTTTTTGCGGAAAGCAATTTATTTTTTGCTTTTAAAATTGTATTTACCATAAAGTTCAACTTTTTTCGGCAAATTCCTGCTCAGTGAATGTCGAATCACAACAATCTGTAGCCAACTCCCGGCTCGGTTATAATATGGCGCGGGCGGGATGGATCCACCTCTATTTTTCGGCGCAGTTGCCCTATATAAACCCGCAGGTACTGGGTGTCGTTCTCATAGGCCGCCCCCCAAATGGTACGCAGCAACTGCCTGTGGGTAAGGACCTTTCCGGCATAAACCGCCAGGTTCTTGATTAATTCATATTCCGTCGGGGTCAGTTTTATTTCGTTGCCTTTGACAGTGACCTGACGGTGGGCAATATCAATCCACAAATCTTCAAAGTTCAGCACCGGCTCATTCCCCAAACCTGCCGCGTGCCTCAAGGCGGCCCGTATGCGTGCCAGCAACTCGCCCATGCTGAACGGCTTGGTCACATAATCATCGGCGCCGGCATCAAGGGCGGCTATCTTATCTTTCTCCTGTTCTCTTACAGAAAGTATAATAACTGGTGTCCTGGACCACTCCCGCAGCCGTTTGATTACTTCCAAGCCGTCCATATCGGGAAGCCCCAGGTCCAGAACAATCAGGTCCGGCTTGCGGGCCGCGGCTTGATCCAAGCCGTCTTGTCCTGATGCAGCCTCTTCCACTTCATAGCCGTGGCCGTCCAGGGTCACTTTAAGGAGCCGGCGGATTTGCTTCTCATCGTCAATGATTAAGATACGCGCCCCTTTTTTATTTTCCATTGCTCTCAACCTCTTCGACACCGGGGATTGCAGGTGGCGCATTATCGTCCAGGGGTAAAACGAACGTAATGATCACACCCCCCGCGGGGTTGTTCGCAGCCCAAATTCGTCCGCCGTGAGATTCGATAATCCCCTTGCAGATAGCCAGTCCCAGTCCGGTGCCGCTTACCTGGCGGGGAGAATGAAGACGGTAGAATTTGTCGAATATACGCTCCAAATCTTCCTCGGGGATCTGGAGGCCCCGGTCAGCTACTATAATCCGCGCCTGTTTTATGCCACGGCGGGCGGAGATGACGATTTCACTTTCAGTTTTAGAATATTTAAGAGCATTATCAATTAAATTAACCAGCACCTGCTCGATTAATAAACAATCAGCCCTAACCAGGGGCAAGCCAGGCTCGACCTCTATTTTTACGGGACGGCCGCGCAATACTTCGCAAAAACGGCTTACGGCAACGCCAATAATGTCCTGGATATCACACCATTCTTTACTTAACTTAAGCATGCCGCTTTCCAGCCTGGCCATATCCAACAGGTTGCTTACAAACCTGTTCATTCGCGCCGCTCCCTGCTGAATAGTCAGCAAAAGGTCCCTGCGGGCGGCAGGGCTGTATACATCTCCCTCTTCCAGGAGCCCTGTAATCGCACCGATAATGGAAGCCAACGGCGTGCGCAAATCGTGGGACAGAGAACTAAACAAAACAGTCCGGAGGCGTTCCGATTCCGCCAGCAACTGGGCTTCCCTGGCCTGCTCCGCAAATTGGATCCGGGTTACAGATATAGCCGTTAAGCCGGCGAACGCTTCTAAAATCCGTTGTTGTTCCGGCAGCAGGCGCTGCTCCAGGTTATTCAACCGGACCCCTAAAATTCCCTTTATGCCCTGCTCTGTCCGCAATGGAAAATAAAGCCCGGCAGCCCCGCAAAGGTTGTCCGTGCCCCTGCCCGCCATCTGGCCGTTTGTAAAAGTCCAAGTAGCCACAGCCCGCTCATTTTCATCTACAAAACTTTCTACTTGTGAATCCGATATAGCCTGTATTTCCAGTTTTCCATCCTTGTTGGGCAGGAGCACCGCAGCTTGGCCTTCAATGGTTTCAGCAACCTTTCGGACCACACTCTCCAATACCTGCTTCAAATCAGAAACCGCAGCAATTTCACAACTTAAGGAGTATAAGGCATTTGTCCTGATCTCTCGCTGCCCGGAACTGGCTGCCTGTTGCCTCAAGCGGGATGACAGAGTGCCGGTCAGTATAGCAACTACCAAGAATATAGCAAAACTAAGCAAGTAGCTCAAATCCACGACAGCAAAACTGAAGTAGGGCGGAACAAATAATATATCAAATGCTAATATCCCGGTAACCGCCGCAACTACTGCGGGCCCCACTTCCCATTTTACCGCGCTGAACAAAACGGGTAACAGGTAAATCATCGCAATGTTGACCAGTCCCAGAAACGACTGTGTCAGGCTGGCAATGGCAGTAACTAGAAGCATCATAAAAAAAGACCCTGCGTAGGGAAAATACAAGAGAGTCTTTTGCACAGGTTTCGCGGGCAGTTTATCTTGTAATTGTTTTAATTTGCCTGGGATTACGTGAATACTTATGCCTTGGCTCTGGCGGATGACCTTGTCCACAACCGAACCGTGCAGCCATTCCCAGAATCTTGAGTGCAGGGGCTTTCCGATGATAATCTGTGATACATTGCGTTTTCGGGCAAGCTCTAACAATTCTCCAGCCACGGTGTTGCCGGTCAAAGTTATTGTTTCAGCCCCCAACTCTTCGGCGAGACGAAGGTTTTTAGCCAAGCGGTCCTTTTCCGCCTCACCGGCCGGAAACTGGCGGGGCGCCTCAACGTAAACGGCAAGCCACTCGGCCTTCAACCCCTCGGCCATGCGCCGTGCCGCGCGGATGAGCTGGGCTGAAAAAGGGCTGGGACTTATGCAGACCATTAGCCGTTCACCTGTCGGCCAGGGGCCGGGGATACCGTGAACCCGCATGTAGGTTTCAACCTGCCGGTCGACGCGCTTTGCCGTGTAACGCAAAGCCAGTTCCCGGAGAGCATTTATGTTCCCGATGCGAAAGAACTTTCGCATTGCTTCCTTGGCCTGACCCGGGACGTAAACTTTGCCGTCTTTAAGACGTTGGATTAATTCTTCCGCCGGGATATCAACTAATTTGATTTCGGACGCTGTTTCGATGCTCCGGTCGGGGACGGTTTCCCGCACTGTCACACCGGTTATCTGGGCCACAATATCGTTCAGGGTCTCCAGGTGCTGGATGTTTAATGTGGTATAGACATTTATTCCAGCGGACAATAATTCCTCTACATCCTGGTAGCGCCGGATATGGCGGGAACCCGGCACGTTGGCGTGCGCCAGTTCGTCAACCAGGGCAAGTTCAGGCCGCCTTGTCAGAATGGCGTCTAAATCCATTTCTTTAAATTCTATACCCCGGTATTCTATGCAGTGGGGAGGGATTACCGGCATTCCTTCAAGAAGCGCCTCTGTTTCTGCCCGGCCGTGAGTCTCAATCCACCCCGCCACCACGTCCACGCCTTCCGCCTTGTGTTCCCGGGCCGCCTCCAGCATGGCGTACGTCTTGCCCACGCCGGCGGCCGCTCCAAGAAAAACAGTCAATTTTCCCCGCCCCTCCCGGGGCAGGCTTGCCAGAAGGACATCGGGATCAGCGCGCTTTTCTTTTTCCATCTATAATCACCTGCCTTATTTGCATTATTATCTCTATTTTATCATTTCTTTTTTGTCCAGATCCAAATTGAGCAATAAAACATTTACCCTGGACTCACCCAGCATTCCCAATTGCGGGCCTATAATGTGCTGTTCCACTAGCTGGCGCACTTCTTGCTCGGGTAGCTGCCTTACCTGGGCTACCCGGTGTACCTGGATCAGGGCGGCCTCCGGGCTGATGTGGGGATCCAGCCCGCTGGCCGAAGCCGTAACCAGGTCGGCGGGCACGGAGTCTTTTTGCCGCAAGTAGTTTTCATCACGCACCGCGTCTGCTTGCCTTGCCACATTCTGCAAAAAAGTCCGGCTGGCAGGCCCCAGGTTCGAACCACCCGAGGCCGTCGCGTCGCAGCCATTTGCTCCTGCCGCGGAAGGGCGTCCATGAAAATACTTCGGGTCAGTAAAGTCCTGTCCGATTAAAGCCGACCCTATCGGCTTGCCGTCCAGAAAAACCAGTGAGCCGCTGGCCTGGCGGGAAAATAGGGCCTTGGCCATGCCCGTTACGGCCAATGGATAGAATATGCCTGTTAATAGCGTCATCAGCAGCAGTAACAGGAACGCCCTGTTTACAAATTTTATCATATTTATTCACTCCGCCTCTCCTAAGATAGCCGCTTAATGTATTAACTTAAACCCATGGACACAAGGATTAAGTCAATTGCTTTAATCCCAATAAAGGGAGCGACTAAACCACCAAGGCCGTAAATCAGAATGTTGCGCCGCAATATTGTGTTGGCCCCCAGCGGGCGATAAGTTACCCCCCGTAAAGCCAGCGGGACCAGAGCAACAATAATCAGGGCGTTAAATATCACCGCCGAAAGGATGGCGCTTTGCGGCGTGGCCAATCGCATAATATTAAGCACCCCCAGTTCCGGATAGGTGACAGTAAACAAGGCCGGTATGATGGCAAAGCACTTGGCTACATCATTGGCTATACTGAATGTGGTAAGCGAGCCTCTGGTCATCAACAGCTGCTTGCCGGTTTCCACGACTTCGATCAGCTTGGTGGAGTTGCTGTCCAGGTCCACCATGTTCCCGGCTTCCTTGGCCGCTTGAGTGCCGCTGTTCATGGCCACGCCCACATCGGCCTGGGCCAGGGCCGGCGCGTCGTTAGTACCGTCACCGGTCATGGCCACCAGGTGTCCACCGGCCTGGTATTCGCGAATTAACTTTAACTTGGCTTCCGGTGTTGCCTCGGCAATAAAGTCGTCCACTCCGGCCTCGGCGGCTATGGCCGCGGCCGTAAGGGGGTTGTCGCCGGTGATCATAACTGTCTTTATACCCATGCGGC